>NZ_CP141595.1:3291428-3617500 GCF_035590735.1 Rossellomorea aquimaris | reverse complement strand
AGGGTTAGTCGGGACCTAAGTCGAGGCCGATAGGCGTAGACGATGGACAACAGGTTGATATTCCTGTACCACCTCTTTTCCGTTTGAGCAATGGGGGGACGCAGGAGGATAGGGTAAGCGCACTGCTGGATATGTGCGTCTAAGCAGTTAGGCTGATGATGAGGCAAATCCCATCATCGCATAAGGCTGAGCTGTGATAGCGAGCGAATTATAGTAGCGAAGTTCCTGATTCCACACTGCCAAGAAAAGCCTCTAGCGAGGAAAAAGGTGCCCGTACCGCAAACCGACACAGGTAGGCGAGGAGAGAATCCTAAGGTGAGCGAGAGAACTCTCGTTAAGGAACTCGGCAAAATGACCCCGTAACTTCGGGAGAAGGGGTGCTCTGGTAGGGTGCAAGCCCGAGAGAGCCGCAGTGAATAGGCCCAGGCGACTGTTTAGCAAAAACACAGGTCTCTGCGAAGCCGTAAGGCGAAGTATAGGGGCTGACGCCTGCCCGGTGCTGGAAGGTTAAGAGGAGTGCTTAGCGCAAGCGAAGGTGCGAATCGAAGCCCCAGTAAACGGCGGCCGTAACTATAACGGTCCTAAGGTAGCGAAATTCCTTGTCGGGTAAGTTCCGACCCGCACGAAAGGCGTAACGATCTGGGCACTGTCTCAACGAGAGACTCGGTGAAATTATAGTACCTGTGAAGATGCAGGTTACCCGCGACAGGACGGAAAGACCCCGTGGAGCTTTACTGTAGCCTGATATTGAATTTTGGTACAGCTTGTACAGGATAGGTAGGAGCCTTGGAAACCGGAGCGCCAGCTTCGGTGGAGGCATCGGTGGGATACTACCCTGGCTGTATTGAAATTCTAACCCGCGCCCCTTATCGGGGTGGGAGACAGTGTCAGGTGGGCAGTTTGACTGGGGCGGTCGCCTCCTAAAGAGTAACGGAGGCGCCCAAAGGTTCCCTCAGAATGGTTGGAAATCATTCGCAGAGTGTAAAGGCACAAGGGAGCTTGACTGCGAGACCTACAAGTCGAGCAGGGACGAAAGTCGGGCTTAGTGATCCGGTGGTTCCGCATGGAAGGGCCATCGCTCAACGGATAAAAGCTACCCCGGGGATAACAGGCTTATCTCCCCCAAGAGTCCACATCGACGGGGAGGTTTGGCACCTCGATGTCGGCTCATCGCATCCTGGGGCTGTAGTCGGTCCCAAGGGTTGGGCTGTTCGCCCATTAAAGCGGTACGCGAGCTGGGTTCAGAACGTCGTGAGACAGTTCGGTCCCTATCCGTCGTGGGCGCAGGAAATTTGAGAGGAGCTGTCCTTAGTACGAGAGGACCGGGATGGACGCACCGCTGGTGTACCAGTTGTCTTGCCAAAGGCATCGCTGGGTAGCTATGTGCGGAAGGGATAAGTGCTGAAAGCATCTAAGCATGAAGCCCCCCTCGAGATGAGATTTCCCATCACGTAAGTGAGTAAGATCCCTAGAAGATGACTAGGTAGATAGGTCAGAGATGGAAGCATGGCGACATGTGGAGTTGACTGATACTAATCGATCGAGGACTTAACCACACTATAAAGCGGAGGCGGCTTGAACAGAGACGACAAGCATTTCTGAGCAATCAGAAGAGGGTGCCTTTTACCCTCAGCTGATTGAACTGAAATGACCTCGAGTCTCTAGCCGCCGGAGCTGGAATGGTATCTACTTGAAGAAGTAGATGCAACAATTGGTCGATATTCGGCTTTCTTGACATCAATTCTTTATCTAGTTTTCAGGGAATGAATTTTATACAAAAATATAAAAAAGCCTTGAAAAATTATATCTACGCGATATAATAATACTTGTCCTTTAAAAGAGGCAAGAAAATAGTCTGGTGACAATGGCGAAGAGGTCACACCCGTTCCCATGCCGAACACGGAAGTTAAGCTCTTCAGCGCCGATGGTAGTTGGGGGATCTCCCCCTGTGAGAGTAGGACGTCGCCAGGCTTTATATTTTGGAGGATTAGCTCAGCTGGGAGAGCATCTGCCTTACAAGCAGAGGGTCGGCGGTTCGATCCCGTCATCCTCCACCAAGTTTTTTTACGGAAGTAAAATAAACTTCATCGAAGTTGCGCTAGCAAAATATCTTTCCTTACTATCTATAATGAGAACCACCTAACATTAAGTAGGATTCATTTAAGATAAAATTGTTAATTTATGCCGGTGTAGCTCAACTGGTAGAGCAACTGACTTGTAATCAGTAGGTTGGGGGTTCAAGTCCTCTTGCCGGCACCATTTAGGTTTTAAATATCATCTTTTCAGATGAGCCATTAGCTCAGTTGGTAGAGCATCTGACTTTTAATCAGAGGGTCGAAGGTTCGAATCCTTCATGGCTCACCAAAGATATTTGCACAGCAAAATATCTTTCCATTTATATCATGCGGGTGTGGCGGAATTGGCAGACGCACCAGACTTAGGATCTGGCGCCGCAAGGCGTGGGGGTTCAAGTCCCTTCACCCGCACCATTCATTTTGCGGAAGTAGTTCAGTGGTAGAACACCACCTTGCCAAGGTGGGGGTCGCGGGTTCGAATCCCGTCTTCCGCTCCAGAAGATTTTGCCGGGGTGGCGGAACTGGCAGACGCACAGGACTTAAAATCCTGCGGTAGGTGACTACCGTACCGGTTCGATTCCGGTCCTCGGCACCAAGATTTTTTGCGGAAGCAAAATAATCTTCAATAGCATGCGACAGCAAATAACTGTCAATATTGAATCATTTAGCGCCCGTAGCTCAATTGGATAGAGCGTTTGACTACGGATCAAAAGGTTAGGGGTTCGACTCCTCTCGGGCGCGCCATAATATCGGGAAGTAGCTCAGCTTGGTAGAGCACTTGGTTTGGGACCAAGGGGTCGCAGGTTCGAATCCTGTCTTCCCGACCACTTCTTTGGGGCCTTAGCTCAGCTGGGAGAGCGCCTGCTTTGCACGCAGGAGGTCAGCGGTTCGATCCCGCTAGGCTCCACCAATTTTTTTTGCGAAAGCAAAATAAATGTCTTTTATCTTTGCGAAAGCAAAATAAACGTCATTGATATTTGAGAAATCCATCTATCAATTAATTTGATAATTAATGTATCTTGGCGGTGTAGCTCAGCTGGCTAGAGCGTACGGTTCATACCCGTGAGGTCGGGGGTTCGATCCCCTCCGCCGCTACCAAAAGGGACCTTTAGCTCAGTTGGTTAGAGCAGACGGCTCATAACCGTCCGGTCGTAGGTTCGAGTCCTACAAGGTCCACCAAGTACCATTTCAATACGGAGGAATACCCAAGTCCGGCTGAAGGGATCGGTCTTGAAAACCGACAGGGGTGTCATAGCCCGCGGGGGTTCGAATCCCCCTTCCTCCTCCATATTTCCTTCATGGGAAATTGCATATTTATATCGTCGCGGGGTGGAGCAGTTCGGTAGCTCGTCGGGCTCATAACCCGAAGGTCGCAGGTTCAAATCCTGTCCCCGCAATACCATTTTTGACTCTTGATAGCATAATTCTTGATGAGTCACGCATGGATAGTTATTTTCGCTATAGCGAGGTAATGAAAGTTATTTTGCTTACGCAAAAAACTCTGGTCCGGTAGTTCAGTTGGTTAGAATGCCTGCCTGTCACGCAGGAGGTCGCGGGTTCGAGTCCCGTCCGGACCGCCATTTTCTTTTAATAAGATTATGGGTCATAATTTAATATTTCACTCTAAGTAAGGCTCAGTAGCTCAGTTGGTAGAGCAATGGACTGAAAATCCATGTGTCGGCGGTTCGATTCCGTCCTGAGCCACCATTTTTTATTTGAAGACATTATGGCGGTTGTGGCGAAGTGGTTAACGCACCTGATTGTGGTTCAGGCATTCGTGGGTTCGATTCCCATCAGTCGCCCCATATCTTCTTATATAAATAGTGCGGGTGTAGTTTAGTGGTAAAACCTCAGCCTTCCAAGCTGATGATGAGGGTTCGATTCCCTTCACCCGCTCCAATTATTTTTGGGCCTATAGCTCAGCTGGTTAGAGCGCACGCCTGATAAGCGTGAGGTCGGTGGTTCGAGTCCACTTAGGCCCACCATTTCATTATTCCGCAGTAGCTCAGTGGTAGAGCTATCGGCTGTTAACCGATCGGTCGCAAGTTCGAATCTTGCCTGCGGAGCCAATAATATGGGGAAGTACTCAAGTGGCTGAAGAGGCGCCCCTGCTAAGGGTGTAGGTCGGGCAACCGGCGCGAGGGTTCAAATCCCTCCTTCTCCGCCATATTAAGGCCCATTGGTCAAGCGGTTAAGACACCGCCCTTTCACGGCGGTAACACGGGTTCGAATCCCGTATGGGTCATCTGAAAAAAGAGACTATCAAAAATGATAGTCTCTTTTTTGTTGTATAAAGTAGGATTGGTGGTCAATATATTAAAAATTAAAGAAAAACATGACTAAATGAAGAGGTTAATTGAATATGGTGCCAGATCGGGACTAAAATAAGCGGCTTTTACATGAGAAAGCATGCTTCTACTTCTGTACGAGAGATATATTATCGACTTTACCACATATATTATCGACTTTGACCACTTTATTATCAACTTTGCCAATTATATTAGCAACTTCTTCACTTTTCTTTTCAGCTCAAATTTTTCAATACAGTAAACGAAGGGTTTGAGTGAACATATAGTCAGTTGCCATCGAAGAGTAAAAAGCATCAATCACCTCTTCATTAATCTTCTCCAAGTATTCAATAACCCCAACCTCCTCCAAAGATTACACTATGCATGAATTCCCCTATATTGACCATTAGAACAAAAGTCATTCACCTTAATCATGCAGCTTGCATAATTATCAATCATTCCTGGTCACTCCTTCATTCGACACCACACATCCCTTACCCTTCCAGCCAAAAACAATACAAAATACCGGAATCCTTATGCATTTTATGCAACTTTCACTTTTTTAAATTAAAAAAACTTTCGACAAATTCCGCTATGAATTCAGCACGATTCCCCTATGTTCTTCCAATGTAAACCTTACCATTTAGTAAGACTTTCCAAAAGTGACCCATTTAATCATAAGTATGTAGGAAATTGTCGTAATTGAGCGACGATAATAAAGAGGATTTTGATGAAGTTGAAAGAAAGTAGTAAGTAGATTGAAAAATGTAGGTGAGATGATGAACGCAATGACCATATCAGATTATGATGTTTTTTTGTTTCATGAGGGAAATTTGCAGCAGGCCTATCAGTTTATGGGTTCACATGTGAGAAGAGATTCCACCGGGACCTATACAGAATTTTGCGTTTGGGCACCGAAAGCAAGACATGTTTCATTGGTTGGATCTTTTAATCATTGGAATGGAGCCGGGTATGAACTTACACGGCGGAATAACGAAGGTTTATGGACAATTCGCATTGATGGGGATCTATCGGGAGAAACGTATAAGTACGAAATTACCACTCTATCAGGTTTAAAGAAGCTGAAGGCGGATCCATATGGGTTTGCTTCTGAGAAGCGTCCAAATACTGCAAGCGTGGTTTATGAGCTGCAGGGATTTTCTTGGGAGGATGAGAACTGGCTGGAGGACCGAGCCAGTTCGACGGTCTATGACAAGCCTATGGCGATTTATGAAGTGCATTTGGGCACATGGAAGAAGAAAGCAGGTAAGTTTCTTTCTTATAAGGAATTAGCTCAGCAATTAATTCCTCATGTGAAAGAACAAGGGTTTACACATATTGAGTTGCTGCCTGTCACGGAGCATCCGTTTGATCGTTCTTGGGGGTATCAGGGTACGGGTTATTATTCTCCGACTAGTCGCTATGGCTCACCTCATGAATTGATGGCGTTCGTGAATGAATGTCATTTACATAATATTGGCGTGATTCTGGATTGGGTACCGGGTCATTTTTGTAAAGATGCCCACGGTTTATATGAATTTGATGGTTCGTTTGCTTATGAGTATGGAGAAGAACGGGACCGTGAGAACTATACTTGGGGAACGGCAAATTTTGATTTAGGTAAGGGGGAAGTGAGAAGCTTCCTGATTTCGAATGCACGTTTCTGGATGGATCTGTATCATATTGATGGTTTCCGGATTGATGCAGTGGCCAATATTATTTACTGGGCAAACCAGGGAGAGCTCGCTCCTAATGAGGGAGCCCTACAGTTTCTAAAAAACTTGAATAAGGCCGTTTTTGAGTATGACTCTTCGATTTTGATGATAGCAGAGGATTCTACAGACTGGCCACAGGTGACGTCCCCTGTTCATTATGGAGGACTTGGCTTTAATTATAAGTGGAACATGGGATGGATGAATGACGTCCTTAAATATATGGAAACAGATACGTCTGAAAGAAGGCATGTACATTCTCTTATAACATTTTCATTGTTATATGCATATTCAGAGAATTATGTACTTCCGTTTTCCCATGACGAGGTGGTACATGGGAAGAAGTCATTATTGAATAAAATGCCCGGTGATTACTGGCAGAAATTCGCTCAATACAGGCTGCTCCTGAGCTATATGATGGCTCATCCAGGGAAAAAGCTTCTGTTTATGGGAAGTGAACTTGCCCCGTTTTCAGAGTGGAAGGATTTAGAGGAATTAGATTGGCATTTAATGGATTACGAATTTCATCACAAATTCAATTCATATTTTAAAGAACTTATGCATTTATATAAAGGTGCTGAACCATTATTCCAAATGGATCATCGTTCAGAAGGATTTGAATGGGTGGATGTGGATAATAGAGAGCAGCAGATTTTCTCTTTTATCAGAAATGGGAAAGAGAAGGGGGATCATCTTGTAGTGATCTGTAATTTCAGCCCTCATGTGTATCACCAGTATAAGGTCGGCGTGAATAAGGTTTCTTCTTATGAAGAGATTTGGAATAGCGATGATGAACGATTTGGTGGTTCTCATCAGGTGAATCCATTACCTCTTATTGTGCACAATGAGTCGTACCATGGAAGAGATGGATATGTGGAAATGACGATTCCACCATACGCAGCCGTTTATTTAAAACCAGTAGATTGAAAGGGGAGAGAAAAGGATGGGAAAAGGTAGATGTGTAGCGATGTTATTAGCAGGTGGAAAAGGGAGCCGGTTAAGCTCATTGACAAAGAGCCTGGCAAAACCAGCCGTACCTTTTGGAGGGAAATACCGCATTATTGATTTCACATTGAGCAATTGTACAAACTCCGGGATTGATACGGTGGGTGTCCTTACTCAGTACCAACCATTAGTGCTGAATTCTTATATCGGGATTGGAAGTGCATGGGATCTTGATCGTAAAAATGGTGGAGTGACCGTACTGCCGCCTTATGCGGAATCATCTGAGATGCGCTGGTATACGGGAACGGCCAGTGCAATCTATCAAAATATGAATTATCTTGAGCAATATGATCCCGAATATGTATTGATTCTATCGGGAGATCACATTTACAAGATGGATTACAGCAAAATGCTGGATTATCACATTGAGAAGAAAGCAGACGTTTCGATTTCTGTGATTGAAGTAGGCTGGGATGAGGCAAGCAGGTTCGGTCTTATGAACACGAATGAGGAAATGAGAATCACAGAGTTCGAGGAAAAACCGGCTTTTCCTAAAAGTAATTTAGCTTCGATGGGTATCTATATTTTCAATTATTCAGTGCTTAAGGATTACTTGGAGATGGATGAGCGTAATCCCGACTCCAGCCATGACTTTGGGAAGGATGTTATCCCTTTGCTGCTTGATGAGAAGAAAAAACTGATGGCTTATCCGTTTAAAGGGTACTGGAAAGATGTAGGAACGGTTAAGAGTCTATGGGAAGCCAATATGGACTTGATTGATGAGGAAAATGAGCTGAATCTGTTCGATCACGACTGGAGAGTGTATTCGGTTAATCCAAATGAGCCGCCTCAATATATTTCTGAAGAAGCTTCTGTTGAGGGATCTCTTGTGAACGAAGGATGTACGATTGAAGGCACGATTCGGAAATCCGTCCTGTTTCAAGGAACCACAGTGAAAAAGGGGGCGCATGTCAGTCGCTCAGTCATTATGCCGGATGCTGTCATTGGGGAAAACGCCTACATCGAGCAGGCGATCGTGCCGTCGAATGTCAGGGTTCCGAGTGGTCTATGCATTATGCCGGAAGAAGGATCGGATGAAATCATTTTGGTTACGGAATCATTCATTGAAACACTACTGGAACAAGAAAAAGTGTAAAGGTTGAAAACCACATTACAACATAAGAGGAGGAAGTGTTTTGAAAAATACTATGCTTGGAGTTATTGATGCTACTAGTTACTATGATTCGTTAGAGGACTTACTGTTACATCGTTCATTAGCGGCCCTTCCGATTGCGGGCAGATACCGCCTGATCGACTTTGTACTCTCCAATATGGTGAATTCTGATATAGGTTCCGTTGCGATCTTCCCTAAGTTTCAATACCGTTCCCTTATGGATCACCTCGGATCGGGGAAGAACTGGGATCTGAACCGAAAGCGTGACGGGTTGTTTTTCTTTCCGGCACCAGGCTTGGAAGCAAGTGAAGAGGGTGTGGGGTCATTTAATCACTTCGCTCATCACCTGGACTATTTTAAGCGAAGTACACAGGAATACGCGTTGATCAGCAATTGCTTTACGTTATGTAATATAGACTACCAACCGGTCCTGGAACGCCATATTCGAATCGGCTGTGATATAACTGAAATGCGTCATAACGGAAACCCTTTAGACATGTATTTGGTGAAAACGAATACACTCATTGATTTGATCCAGAAACGACGTGAAACAGGCTATACATGTATGCAGGATGTCGTGGAGGATATGGATAGCGGTTTCAAGGTGTGCGGCTATGAGCATGATGGATTTGTTCAAACGATTGATTGCATTGAAGAATACTATGATGCCAGCATGAAGCTGATGAACTTATCTTATTGGAAAGAGCTGTTCAAGAAAGATATGCCAATCTATACAAAGGTGAAGGATGAGCCGCCGACACGCTATACATCAGCAGCAAGTGTGAAAAATAGCATCATCGCCAATGGATGCTTCATTGAAGGCCAAGTGATGAATTCTACGATGTTCAGAGCGGTGAAGGTTGGAAAAAATACAACGATTTCGGGCAGCATCATTATGCAGAAGAGCCAAATTGGAGATAACTGTGTACTAGAGAATGTGATCTTGGATAAAGATGTGAAAATCGAGGATGGCGTAAAGCTTATCGGAGATCCAAACAACCCAATAGTCATTCGAAAAGGGATGATTCAAGGAGCGCTGATGAATTCGTGAAAGTGTTATTTGTAGTATCCGAGTGTGTCCCTTTTATTAAATCTGGAGGCTTAGCGGACGTTGCAGGCGCCCTGCCTAAGGAGTTAAGAAGTTTAGGGACGGATGTCAGGGTGATTCTGCCTAAATACGGTGGAATTCCTCAGGAGTTTCGTTCGAAACTGAAACGAAAGAAAGAGTTTTTCGTTTCAGTTGGCTGGCGAAATCAGTATTGTGGTATAGAAGAGTACAATGAAAATGGAGTAACGTATTATTTTGTCGACAATGAATACTATTTTAATCGGGATCGTCTATACGGATATTTTGATGATGGGGAGAGATTCGCGTACTTTACAAGAGCCGTATTGGAAAGTATCGCTGTCCTCGATTTTTATCCTGATGTGATTCACTGTCATGATTGGCACACAGGGATGGTTCCGTTCTTGTTGAGAAGCGAGTATCAGGAGAGACCCGGCTATTCATTTATCCGTAGCGTGTTCACCATTCATAATCTGCAATTTCAAGGGATTTATCCTAAACAGGTGATGACTGACTTGTTAGGACTCCCCGAGAGGTATTTTCATCATGAATACCTCGAGTTTTATGGAAATATCAATTTCATGAAAGGGGCGCTCATTTCTTCGGATTTTGTCACAACTGTGAGTCCTACATATAAAGAGGAAATCCTCACGCCTTACTATGGAGAAAAGCTTCATAATATCCTTGGTCAACGATACAACCAACTATTGGGTATCCTCAATGGAATCGACGATGAAATGTACAATCCTGATGAGGGCGAGTTTCCTTATTTCAGCGGCAACCTTCATGGGAAGAAGCTGGCGAAGCGCCATCTGCAAAAAAGCCTGGGACTCGCGGAGAATGAAGGAATCCCTCTTGTATCCATCATTTCAAGGTTAACGAACCAAAAAGGGCTTGAACTGGTCAGGGGAGTCTTTCATGAAATGATCCAGGAAAATGTTCAGTTTGTCCTGTTGGGAACAGGGGATTGGGAGTTTGAACAGTTCTTCAGGGAGATGGAATGGACATATCCGGATAAGGTCAGAGTGCAAATCGGATTTAATGAGGAACTGGCAAAACAGATCTATTCTGCCAGTGATTTGTTCCTGATGCCTTCTAAGTTCGAACCGTGCGGACTGGGTCAATTAATTGCCATGAGATATGGAGCCCTTCCACTTGTCAGGGAAACAGGCGGATTGAACGATACGGTTGAATCCTATAACGAAGAAACAAAGACAGGGAACGGTTTTTCATTTAAGAACTTTAATGCTCACGATATGCTCTACACCTATCGAAGAGCTCTATCGTATTTCTACGAACATCCGGAAACATGGAATCATATTGTACGAACCGCAATGAATAAAGATTATAGTTGGGCCCAATCGGCCTTTAAGTATAATCAACTATATGCTGACCTGGTATCAAGGAGTGAAAGCCATGTTTTCTGATCCAATTGAATTTAAAGAAATGTTTCTGAAGAAGCTTGAAATGATGTATGGAAAGACGTTTCCTGAATCCACCAGTCAGGATCAGTTTTTTACATTAGGTCATCTTATACGTGAATACATCTCGATGAACTGGATTCATACGAATGAGCAGTACCGGTTCAGTAAACAAAAGCAGGTGTATTACTTATCGATTGAATTTCTCCTGGGACGCCTGCTTCGCCAGAACCTGATGAATTTAGGAATCTACGATATTGTGGATAAGGGATTGAAGGACCTGGGAATAGACCTTGCTGAAATGGAAGAGGTTGAGCACGATGCGGGGCTCGGAAACGGTGGTCTGGGTCGCTTGGCTGCATGTTTCCTGGACTCATTGGCTTCCCTTAATTTACCTGGTCATGGCTATGGGATCCGTTACAAGCATGGATTGTTTGAACAAAAGATTGTCAACGGTTTTCAGATGGAGCTTCCGGAGCAGTGGCTGCGTCATGGACATGTATGGGAAGTTCGAAAATCAGATCTTACCGTCGAAGTACCTTTCTGGGGTAAGGTGGAATCTTATACGGACAATGATGTATTGAAGTTTCGTCATGTGGATGCAGAAGTTGTAGCGGCCGTTCCTTATGATATGCCTGTAGTAGGGTTTGAGACGTCGACGGTCAATACTCTCCGTTTATGGAGTGCTGAGCCCGCTGCCTATAAAGCTGGGAAAGATATGATGAAATACAAGCGTGATACTGAAGCGATCACCGAATTTCTTTATCCTGACGATACACATGAAGAAGGGAAAATCCTGAGACTTAAACAGCAATACTTCTTGGTATCAGCAAGCATCCGTTCGATTCTTGATTCCTACCTGTATCGGAATGGGGATCTGAAGGAGCTTCATGAAAACATTTCAATCCATATCAATGATACTCATCCGGTTCTCGCGATTCCAGAACTGATGAGGGTCCTTCTTGATGAGTATTCCTTTGAATGGGAAGAAGCGTGGGAAATAACGACGAATACATTTGCCTATACGAATCATACGACTCTTTCAGAAGCATTGGAAAGATGGCCGATCCGTATTTTCCAACCCCTGCTCCCCCGCATCCATATGATCGTGAATGAGATTAATGAGCGATTCTGTCAGGAATTGTGGAAGGAGTATCCCGGTGATTGGAAGCGGATAGAGGATATGGCGATCATCTCCCATGATGAAGTGAAAATGGCTCACCTGGCGATTGTAGGAAGCTTTAGTGTGAATGGCGTGGCAAAGATTCATACTGAAATCTTAAAGCTGAGAGAAATGAACTTATTCTATCAATATTATCCTGATAAATTTAACAGTAAGACAAATGGCATTACACATAGAAGATGGCTATTGAATAGTAACCCGTCCCTGTCGAATCTGATATCGTCTTCCATCGGGGATGGGTGGATTAAAGATCCAGGTAAGTTAACGGACTTGAAAGAGTATCATCACGATACGGCGTTTCTTAAGGACCTGTATGATGTAAAACAGGAAAATAAACGGAAGCTTGCCGATCGAATATTTGAAAGTAATGGAATCGTCGTGGATCCTACTTCCATATTTGACATTCAGGTGAAGCGGCTACATGCATATAAACGACAGCTCATGAATGTTTTACACATTCTGCACCTTTATAATCGCTGTGTGGAAGATCCTAGCTTTGATTTCCATCCGCGAACATTTATTTTTGGAGCAAAAGCATCCCCGGGTTACTACTATGCGAAGAAAATCATTAAGTTGATTCACTCTGTAGCGGATCTGGTGAATGACCACCCACTTTTAAAAGGGCGGATTAAAGTCGTATTCCTGGAAAATTACCGGGTATCATTAGCGGAAGAAATCATTCCCGCAGCTGATTTGTCTGAACAAATTTCAACTGCCAGCAAAGAAGCTTCAGGTACAGGAAATATGAAGTTCATGATGAACGGGGCCTTGACCATTGGAACATTGGACGGGGCGAATATTGAGATTCTTGAGCAAGTAGGAAAAGAGAATATCTTTATATTTGGTTTAACGGCAGATGAAGTGATGAAATATCAGCATAACGGTGGATATTATGCAATGGAGTATTTTCACTATGATACCCGCATTAAGAGGGTGTTGAATCAATTGATTGATGATACACTTCCAGATGCAGGCGACCATTTTGAAACCATTTATGACTCCTTACTAACTGAGAACGATCAATTCTTTGTTCTGAGGGATTTCGACTCCTATGTCAGGGCTCATGAACAAGCAGGTAAAGCGTATGAAAATAAAGAGCATTGGTCACGAATGTGTTTGCAGAATATTGCTAACTCCGGCTATTTCTCGAGTGACCGGACGATTGAGCAGTATGCGAAAGACATATGGGGCATTGCACAGGGCAGTTTAATCAAGTAGGAAAAAGCTTGGGGAAAGTTTCCCCAAGCTTTTTAAATTATTTCTTCTTCTTTTCAGAAATATAACTGTCGCCATCTTTATACGGTATGTCACCCAATGTGGATTCCATATTGTTCTCATCCAGCATATCCTCGTATTCTTCATGGGTTTTCGAAGGATAAGCCTTGCGGTTGGAGCCTTCCATGTCGGTTCCGACAAAGGATTCGAAATCCTCGGTAAATCCTTCAGATGTGTCTTCATCCTGATACAATTCCGAATAGTCTTCATAATCACCTTCGAAGTCAGAAGGCGTTTCGGATGTACCGAAGCGGCCTACTTCCTGAAAGCTGTCTTGATCATCCCGGACATTTCCGTCGGTTTCGTGCCTGAATTCATTATCAACGGGCGGCTGCAGTACATCTTCCTCTACTGGTCTATCCTGGGGTGTCGATTGTTCCGGTGAGTGGTCTTTACAATAAAGTGTCGTCGGAATGACTTCCAAACGCTCATAAGGAATTTCCTGACCACATTCTTTACATTGTCCATATGTTCCTTGTTCGATCGCCTGCAGGGCGTTGTGAATTTTATTTAGTTCCAGTTTGGCGTGATCATCTATGGCGAAATCCTTCTCTCGTTCATATAATTCTGTTCCCATGTCGGCAGGATGATTATCGTAAAGGGAGAGTTCACCTGAGTTATCACGTTCATTTGTATGGTGAAGATTATCTAAATCCTGATGTAAATGTTCTTGTAACTGTTTTTCCTGTTGAACCAATTCTTGTTCTAGTGTCTTTTTTTGGCTGTCTGTTAGCAATTTCTTCACATCCTTCATTATGTTCGCTTAAATAATGTACTAACCATACTTTATCCGAAAGTGGGGTTGTTAAAACATAAAAGGTTGTTTTCATAAACTATGTTGCTTTTTCAATTAGCGAGCGGTAGTTGATTTTCCGCTCCAGATGCTCGCTTTCCGCGGGGCGTGAGTTGAGCCTCCTCGGGCGTTGCCCTGCGGGGTCTCAACTTTCCAGCTATTCCCGCAGGAGTCGAGCATCTTCCGCTCGAATCAACTTTCTATGCATAAGTCCAACTTTAATTATTGAAATTACCATATATTTTAAAAAATACATTTTTCAATGTGTACAATGGTCAATTTTTAGTGATGGAAGTATTTTTCTTATAGTTCGGGCACAAAATCCACTATCAAACCGTTACTGTTTTAATAAGATTTAGTACATTCAGGAATATAACAATCATTGTAAAAAGAGCATATAAAAAAGAGTCGGACCCTAAATGAAGAGTCGACTCAAGTTTTTTAAAGCATATATGCAAGTAATAGTCCGATGGATAGCAGGAATCCAAAGATGGTGTTTGTTTGTGCGGTGGCTTTCATCGCTGGCATCATTTCGATTGGCTTTGATTTTCCGACGAATCCTGTCGTGGCCTTGACGGCTTTAGGGATACTAAGAAAGGCAACGAATAGCCAAGGTGATGAAACGCCGGCAAGGACCAGTCCGATAATCCAGCCATAGGATAAGACAAACATGCCCCCTAAAAGGATGATCGCTCCTTTTCTTCCTAAAAGAATCGCGATGGTTTTACGGCCGTTTTCTTTATCCCCGTCCAAGTCGCGGATGTTATTCGCTAATAGAATGGCACCGACTAAAATGGATACGGGAACAGACAATAGGATGCTGTCATCATTGATATATCCAGTTTGAATGTAGAACGATATGAGTATGATCACAAGTCCCATAAAGAAACCAGCTACGATTTCTCCAAAAGGCGTGTAAGCAATTGGCATAGGTCCGCCAGTATAAAAGTACCCTGCTGCCATGCACACTATACCTATGAGGGCCAGCCACCATGTGCTATTAAGACAAATATAAATTCCTAATAAAAGTGCGATCCCGTACAGTGAAAAGGCAAGGTTTATGACCGTGGCTGGTTTAACCCCGTTCCGGACGATTGCTCCGCCGATACCGACAGAATGCTCTGTATCCAGGCCCCGCTTATAGTCATAATACTCGTTGAACATATTGGTAGCAGCCTGGATAAGCAAACATGCAATAAGCATGGCTGCAAATAATGATACACTTACCGTAGTAAATTGCAGTGCAAGAACAGTGCCTAGTAAAACAGGTACAAATGCTGCTGTTAGAGTGTGTGGCCTTGTAAGCTGCCACCAGATTTTCCACCCTTTATCTGATTCCAAAACATTGGATGCTTGTTGTTCCATCATACTCTCTCCCTTACGCAATAAGGAATTTTCAGAAAACATTACAATTCCTTTACAGATTAAAGTGTAGGTAAAGGAAAGAGGACTGTCAATCATTTTCTCAAAATCCGTGAAGGTGCTATTTTCCAGTAATTGAGTACTTTTACAACGCTTTTGGTTTCTCAAAAGGGGAAAAAGGGTTTATTATATAATAAGGATAAAAATTGTATCATGTCTTAAACTTCGTTGACACACCTTAAAGACAGGTGTATCTTAAAATAAGTTTGAATATCGCACGTGATTTTGTTTGGGGGAATTCAATTGGTTACCATTCATAAAACCAAAATTGAAAAAGCATATGATACAGCCAGAATGAAGGCTAAACAAATACATCACCCCGTCCTTCTCAGCATAGTGGAGGAAGTAGATGCAGTGGATCCTCTTTCTTTTTATTATGGAGGAAGCTCTTTTATCGGAGAGCGTTTTTTATGGAAGGACCGTGATCATACCATCTCGCTGGTAGGACTTGGAGCAGCTCATATCATGTCTGCAAATGATATAAATGACCGATTTTTTACGGTTGAGAAAGAGTGGAAGCGCTTAATTGAAGAGTCAGTGATTGTGACCGGGGAAGAATGGACAGGCACAGGACCTTTGTTGTTTGGGGGCTTTAGCTTTGATCCGCTTAATGATATCGGAAAAGAGTGGGAACAATTTTCGAACGGTACGTTTCAATTACCGATGTTTATGCTGACAAAGCCGGGGAAAACGAATTATTTAACGATGAATTTCATTTGTCATCCGGAAGAGACGGAAGGAAGCTTATTCCATGACCTTTTCAGGATTAAAGAAGAGCTTCTTGAAAACGCGGGGATGCCAATTATTCCTGAACAGCCCCGATGGCTGCAAAATAAGGATATGAAGCCTCAAGAATGGAAGGATTCTGTTCAAAATGTGGTGAATCGTTTAAAACAGGGTGAGATGGATAAGGTAGTGCTTGCCAGAAAATGTGAAGTGTTGTTTGATACACAAGTGTCATCTGACTTTGTATTGGATAATTTGTGGAAGCAGCAGCCGGATAGCTTTGTTTTCAGTTTTGAAAGGAAAGAAAGCTGTTTTATTGGAGCCACACCTGAACGACTTGTCAAGAAAACAGGAGATAATGTTCTTTCCACCTGTTTAGCAGGATCCATCGCACGCGGGGATACTTTGGAAAGCGACGAGAAACTGGGAACGGAGCTCCTCCAGGATGAGAAGAACCGTTATGAGCATCAGCTTGTTGTAGAAAGCATCCAAGGGGCTCTTGCACCTTACTGTGAGTCGTTGACGATTCCATCATCGCCTCAATTGATGAAGCTGAAGGATATTCAGCATTTATATACTCCTGTCACTGGACAGGCATCTGAACATACATCCCTTTTGGAATTGGTGGGGAAACTACACCCGACTCCTGCTTTAGGTGGAGTTCCGAGGGATAAAGCACTGCACGTAATCAGGGAAGAGGAAGAGATGGATCGCGGATTATATGCGGGTCCCGTAGGCTGGATCGATGCCTATGGAAATGGTGAGTATGCCGTTGCCCTTAGATCTGGTCTCCTTCAGGGAGAGAAGGCTTATTTATATGCAGGGTGTGGAATTGTGGCAGATTCCGAACCTGAAAGTGAATTCAAAGAAACACAAATGAAATTTCGACCGATGCTAAGGGCATTAGGGGGAAACATAAATGATTGATGAACATCAGCAGAAGTTAACTTATTATTTAGCGTCATTTATTGAAGAATTGGTTGGAAATGGAGTAGACGAAGTAGTCATTAGCCCTGGCTCCCGTTCTACTCCTTTGGCGTTGTTATTCGCCCATCATCCTGAAGTGAAAACATATATTAATGTAGATGAACGTTCGGCTGCTTTCTTTGCTCTAGGTGTTGCGAAGGCAAAGAAAAAGCCGGTCGCCATCCTCTGTACATCCGGAACGGCAGCAGCCAATTATTATCCAGCGATTATTGAAGCACGCTACGCGAAAGTGCCATTGATCGTGCTGACCGCTGATCGTCCCCATGAGCTGAGGGAGGTAGGTGCCCCGCAAGCGATTGATCAGCTGGATCTATATGGGAAACATGTAAAATGGACAGTGGATATGGCACTGCCGGAAAATAGTCCGTCCATGATTGAATATGCAAGATCTTCAGCATCTAGGGGAATAGGACTTTCATTGGGAGAACCGAAAGGACCCGTTCACTTTAATTTTCCATTTAGGGAACCGTTAATTCCTGATTTAAAAAACGTTTCTTATACAACAGGTTCTAAAGCAAAAAGGGTCCTTCACGGAGAAAGGAGCCTGTCCCCCTCTGTCTCACAAGAGCTTCAAGGGATTCTCGGAAATAAAGAGAGAGGTCTAATTATTTGCGGACCGGGGCTGAATAGTGATTCGATTGACTCCATCGTTGCCTTTAGTGAGCAATTCGGGTTTCCAATCGCAGCGGACCCCCTCTCCCAAATGAGGAGCGGTTCTCATTCGAAGGCACATATTGTCGATACCTATGATACGTTCATGAAGATTGATGAAGTAAAGGAGAGCCTGCATCCTGAAATCGTGATTCGTTTCGGAGCCATGCCTGTTTCAAAGCCTCTCACGTTGTTTCTGAAAAGTCTTCCAGAAGTTCCATACTGGATTGTGAGTCAGGGGGAAGAGTGGCAGGATCCCATTGCCAAAGGGACGGAGTATATCTATTGTGATGAGGGCCTATTCTGTCAAAGCATGATCAATGAAGCAAGTTGCGGTGGTTCTAATGAATGGATCAATCACTGGAAGAATGTGAATCATTCCACAAAGGAATTGCTTCTAAGAGGCCATCAGTCGTGGGATGAAGGAATGGCAGTAAGTGAACTTATTCAACATCTGCCTGAAAAGTCGAATGTATTTGTCAGCAACAGCATGCCGATCCGGGATATCGATACGTTTTTCTTTAGTAATAATCGGTCAATCGGTATCTATGCCAATCGGGGAGCGAACGGAATTGACGGCGTGGTATCAACAGCACTTGGAATGAGCACATGCTCAGATTCCATGTATCTTTTGATTGGGGATCTTGCTTTCTTCCACGATTTAAACGGCCTCCTCGTTGGAAAAAAATATAAGCTGAATCTGACCATAGTGGTCCTAAATAATAATGGTGGGGGAATCTTTTCCTACCTTCCGCAAGCGAGTGAAGGTGAATACTTTGAAGATCTGTTCGGCACGCCGATGGATCTGGAGTTTTCTCATGCTGCCAAGCTTTACGAAACCGGTTATTTCCGAGTGGAAACAGAAGAAGAATTTCATCTTGCTGTATCGGAAGCACAGCACAGAAATGGCTTGAAAATCATTGAAGTGATGACGAACCGTGATGAGAATGTAGCAAATCATCGTAATTTGTGGAATTTTGTTTCCCGGGAAATGGTGAAGAAATTTAAGGGTGACGTCCATTGATCCTTCAAGTGAATGATATCCGATATTTTGTAGAAGTTAAAGGGGAAGGAGAGCCTTTGGTTTTTCTTCATGGTTTTACCGGAGATACGACGACATGGTCACGAATCACCGATCAGTTATCTACCAGGTATAGGTGCATAAGCATTGATTTGATTGGTCATGGCCGCACAGAATCCCCTGAAGATCCATCAAGATATGCAATGGATCATGTATCAAATGATCTTGATTCCATTTTGTCTGCACTTGAAGTAGACCAGGCGATCTTGATCGGCTATTCCATGGGAGGTCGGACTGCCCTGCACTTCTCCATGAGGTATCCTCAAAAGGTGAAGACCTTGATTCTTGAAAGTGCCTCTCCCGGATTGAAGACGAGTGAAGAAAGAGTGGAACGACGGAATAAAGACAATTCGTTAGCCGACAGGATCATGAGAGAAGGAATGGAAGCCTTTGTCGAATTTTGGGAAGAGATACCCTTATTTGCTTCTCAAAAAAGGCTTACTGATGATGAGCGTGCCGGGATTCGGAAACAGCGCCTGAGCCAGTCCCCTTTAGGATTGTCCAATAGCTTAAAGGGAATGGGAACGGGAGCTCAGATCTCATGGTGGGACAAGCTGGGCGAGCTCTCATTTCCGGTCCATTTACTTGTCGGAGGGCTGGATCAGAAGTTTCTTCATATTGCAGAAGAAATGAAAAAGATCAATCCTGATTTTGAAATTGTGACAATTTCTAACACAGGTCATGCAATTCATGTGGAAGAACCGCGAAAGTTTGGTACAATAATAGAGAATCTATTGTTTACTACATAAAGGAGGAAGAAACCAATGGCTTTTGAATGGGTTTCAGAAAGAAACTACGAAGATATTTTGTACGAAACATATAATGGAATCGCAAAAATCACGATCAATCGACCAGAAGTACGCAACGCATTTCGTCCTAAAACTGTAATGGAATTAATCGATGCATTTGCCTATGCACGTGACGATTCCAAGGTCGGTGTCATCGTTTTAACAGGTGCTGGAGAAAAGGCATTCTGTTCAGGGGGAGACCAAAGAGTACGAGGACATGGCGGATACGTCGGGGAAGATGAAATTCCACGACTGAATGTACTGGACTTACAGCGTCTGATCCGAGTGATCCCTAAGCCGGTCATCGCAATGGTAGCAGGTTATGCCATCGGAGGAGGACATGTCCTTCACGTCGTATGTGATATTACGATTGCTGCTGACAATGCAATCTTCGGACAAACTGGTCCTAAGGTAGGAAGCTTTGACGCAGGGTACGGTGCAGGATATCTTGCACGCATCGTCGGTCACAAGAAAGCAAAAGAAATCTGGTACCTGTGCCGTCAGTATAACGCACAAGAAGCGCTTGAAATGGGTCTTGTCAATACAGTCGTTCCATATGAGCAGCTTGAAGCGGAAACGGTTCAGTGGGCATCAGAAATGCTTGAAAAAAGTCCGACTGCCCTTCGTTTCTTAAAAGCTTCATTCAACGCAGATACAGATGGATTAGCAGGTCTGCAACAACTCGCAGGAGACGCAACACTTCTATACTACACAACGGAAGAAGCCAAGGAAGGCCGCGACGCATTTAAAGAAAAGCGTAAACCGGACTTTGGACAATTCCCTCGTTTCCCTTGATCTAAGGTGGCCTGATGAATCTTTGCGGATTCATCAGGCTTTTTTTAATAATGGTTATAAAGAGCACAAACAAGAAAGGAATGGTAATGACAGGATGACTACACAGCAACTGCCTAATTGGCTAAAACAAAGAGCGTTCTTAACCCCTGATCGGATGGCAATAAGTAATGGTGATATGGAATATACCTTCGGAGAGCTCTGGGAAAAAGCAATCCACATCGGTGAGCAGCTTCATACCATAGTGAAATCTTCTGCACATCCTTTTGTGGGACTCATGATAAAAAATAAAGTGGAATCTGTGTTGGTCGTTCATGCCATTCAACAGCTCGGATTCACGACTGTACTATTAAACAACAAACTGAGTTCGAATGAATTATCTTTTCAAATACAGGATATGGAGTTATCGACGGTCATTTATGACGATGAGTTTGAGGGGAAGCTTTCTTTTTTAGGGGAACACGTTGATGGAATCCCATTCTCTCAATTGCTGCAAACAGCCCCTACAGGCTTTAAAATAAAGGATTATTTTCAGTTAGACCAAGCATGCTCGGTTATGTACACATCAGGTACGACCGGAGCCCCCAAAGGAGTCCTTCAATCGTATGGAAACCATTGGTGGAGTGCCATTGGATCTTCTTTGAATCTCGGAATAAGTGAAAATGATGCCTGGCTTTGCTCGGTTCCTCTCTTTCATATAAGCGGATATTCGATCCTTATGAGAAGTGTGATTTATGGAATGAGGGTACGACTGTTTGAAACCTTCGACGTCGAAACCATCAATCAGGAGCTTGAAAGTGGAAGGGTTACGATCATGTCCGTTGTGAGCAATATGCTTCAACGTTTAATCAATGAAATGGGGGACAGAACGTATCATCGGGATTTCCGCTGTATGCTGTTAGGTGGCGGACCTGCACCACTTCCATTACTTCAATCTTGTAAAGATAAGGGAGTGCCCGTATATCAAACGTATGGAATGACGGAAACGGCTTCTCAAATCGTGACGTTATCACCTGAATACAGTATGATGAAGCTGGGGTCAGCGGGTAAACCCCTTTTTCCTTCAGAATTAAGAATCAAGAATGAAAGGGGGGCAGCTCGAGCAAATCAAGAGGGTGAAATCCTGGTGAAAGGCCCGAATGTGACGAACGGATATTACCAAAGAGAGGAAGCGAATGCGAAAAGCTTTGAAGATGGCTGGTTTCATACTGGGGATATCGGCTTTGTAGATGAAGAGGGTTTCTTATTTGTAATGGACCGGAGATCAGACCTCATCATTTCCGGGGGAGAAAATGTGTATCCTGCGGAAATTGAAAGTGTGTTGTTAGGCTGTGACGGGGTAGAGGATGCCGGGGTGGTTGGAATTCCTAATGACACATGGGGGCAAATTCCCTGTGCGTTTATCGTTAAGAAAGAGCGTCTTACAAAAGAAGAGATCTTAAAATACTGCAGCGATAATCTGGCATCGTATAAACAGCCGAAAAAAATAATCTTTGTAGATGAGTTACCACGAAATGCCTCGAACAAACTGCTGAGAAGAGTGCTCAGGGATCAGTGGGAAAAAGGACTGTATGCCCATGAAGATTAAATCCATTACGCTTCACATCATATCGATGCCATTGAAAAAGCCCTTTGTGACCCATCTGCAAACCGTTGAAAAACGGGAAGGGATCATTGTTGAGGTTCAAGATATCGACGGATTGATTGGACTGGGAGAAGGGGTTGCTTTTTCCACACCGTGGTATTCAGAAGAAACCGTGAAAACTTCCTATCATATGCTTAAGGATGTACTCATTCCTCTAGTATACAACAACCCATTTCAACACCCAGAAGAAATCGGAAACAGATTCGCAGCCGTTCGGGGAAATTCAATGGCGAAGGCTGCAGTTGAAATGGCTTTATGGGATCTCTATGCAAGGCAGCAGAACGTTCCACTCTGGGAGATGATGGGGGGGACGCGTTCTGAAATTCTTGCCGGCGCCGTAGTGGGGGCCGACTCCGTGAAAGAGATGATCCAGCAGGCTGGAGATCTTGTGCAAGAAGGGTATCAACGCATAAAGCTGAAAATCTCTCCTGGAGCGGATGTGGAGAATGTGAAAGAGTTAAGGGACCATTTTCCTTCGCTTTCTCTTCTGGCAGATGCGAACTCAGCCTATTCACTTGAAGACAAAAGCCGGCTTCAAGCATTGGATGAGTTTGGTCTGGAGATGATCGAACAGCCTTTGGGAGTTGACGATTTAGTAGAACATTCTCTTTTACAAAAAGAGTTACATACTCCGATTTGTTTGGATGAAAGCATTGTAACCCCACATGATATGAAGAGTGCCATCCATTTAAATAGCTGCGGAGTGGTCAATATCAAGCTTGGAAGAGTCGGAGGTTACACAAGTGCTTTGGAAATCTACCGATTGTGCCAGGAGAATCACATCAAAGTATGGTGCGGGGGCATGATCGAGTTTGGGGTTTCACGGGCTCATAATCTGGCCCTTGCCACTCTCGAGGGATTCTCGATTCCCGGGGATATTTCCTCCTCCTCAAAATATTGGGAAGAAGATATCATCGCTTCTCCCATCGTTGTGAAAAATGGTGTTGTTGAACGTCTGGATGGTCCTGGGATAGGTGTGGAGTTGAATAGAAAACGGTTAGGTCATGTGACAATAGATAAAGAAACGTTTAACAAGTGATTACCCTCGATCAAAAAAATGAATTTATCCATAAGCAGGTTCCACCTGGGACCTGCTTATTTCTCGTTCGATTGAATGATTAAAGGTGGCAACCAGTAGTTGCGATGCAGTGCAACCACGGTTATCTTTACTTATTACATAGTGATTGGCAATAATGAATGGTAGATGGATGAAAGGTGATTGGTAGAATGGTCTTTGGAGAGAAATTAAAAAGTGAGAGAAAGAGTAGAGGCTGGTCCCAGGAAGAATTAGCAGAAAGGCTTTTTGTCAGTCGGCAATCGGTTTCAAAGTGGGAGACTGGTCAGAATTATCCCAGCATTGAAATCATCATTAAAGTAAGTGATCTGTTCGGAGTGACAATCGATGAATTGTTGAGGAGTGATGAGGAATTGACAGAGAAAGTAATCAAGGATAGTAAGCAATTGGCGCATCCAAAATTAAAATCGATGTTTGAATTTCTATTTTTAATTGGTGCAGTTTTCTTGTTGGCCAAAATAGGGATTTTTCTTGTCAATAAATTTACTGCTTTTGATATACCTTTGATTGGAAATGCGTTTATTTGGAACTTTGGACCGTTGATCTTAATGATAGGAGGCGGGATCGGTACGGATGTTCTTAAAGAAAAATATATAGAAGATTAATACGTCAGATACCCCCGGGTGAATAAACAAAAATGGTGAATGTTGTATTTTTCCAAAACCGGAACTAT
This sequence comes from Rossellomorea aquimaris, assembly GCF_035590735.1. Classification (NCBI taxonomy): domain Bacteria; kingdom Bacillati; phylum Bacillota; class Bacilli; order Caryophanales; family Bacillaceae; genus Rossellomorea; species Rossellomorea aquimaris. The sequence continues at coordinate 3,593,728 of NZ_CP141595.1, read as the reverse complement.
ACTTTATCTATGAATTAAATCTACCTTACTATTAAGGAGGAATTATGAAACTAGGTGCATTTTCTGTAAGCTTAAGTGTTAAAGACATTAATAAATCAAAAGCATTTTATGAAAAACTTGGATTTCAAACTTTGGGAGGGGAAATTGCCCAAAATTGGCTGATCATGAAGAATGAAAGTACTGTTATCGGTCTGTTTGAAGGAATGTTTGACAAGAACATCCTGACCTTTAATCCAGGTTGGGACCAAAATGCCGAAAATCTTGATTCATTTACGGACATTCGGGACCTTCAAAAGCAGCTGAAAGAACAAGGGGTAAAAATATTGACTGAAGCAGATGAATCAAGTGATGGCCCTGCAAGTTTCACGATTGAAGATCCTGATGGCAATCCGATTCTTGTGGATCAACACAGATAAAGATAAGGTTGAAAAGGAAAAGCTCAGAGCTGAATCTGAGCTTTTCCTTTTGTTTATTAAAATGGATTCGTCGCCCACTGAAGAGACTGCTTGATAAAGATGCGGGGGTGTAATTTCAGCTGAGAAACCATATGTTCCGCTAAATCCTGCGGCTGCATGTATTTTTCTATGTCCGCTTCATCGAGCTTATCCCTAAAGGTAAGATCCGTTGCCACCAGGCTTGGGTTCAAAGTCATGACACGGATATTATGTGGACGGACTTCCTGCATCAACGCTTCTGTCATCCCTTGAACGGCAAATTTAGAACCACTGTAAGCCGTACTTTTTGCCGTCCCTTTCAATCCGCTGCTGGAAGAAATATTGATGATATCCCCGCGGTTTTTCTCGATAAGCTGAGGCAGGACGGCACGCGTCACATGATACGTTCCAAATACGTTGACTTCAAAGGTTCTCTTCCAATCTGCCGGATCGATTTCAAGAAAAGGGCCGTACGTTCCGATACCGGCATTATTGATCAGGATATCGGCTGGACCGAGTTCATTTTTTAGTTTCGAAATGGCTATTTCCACTTGCTCCATATCTGAGATATCAGCTACAGCCAAACTGGCTTTCACACCGAGAGATCTCGCTTCCTCTGCCACTTGTTCCAGTGTACTTTCTGTACGGGCGATCAACCCGACATGAACTCCTTCACGTGCAAGCTCCAATGCCGTTGCCTTTCCGATTCCCCGGGCAGCACCCGTAATATAAGCGATTTTACCATCAATCGATTGTGCCACTATGGATCATCCTTTCAAATCTAATATCTACCGTTAGTGTAAGGCTGGGGGATTGGATAAGCAAATGATTGATCTGAGGGTAGAAAAATAGCTCCGAGGTTATCGGAGCTATGGTGCGGTCATTCACTTTTTTGCCTCAAATATCGTTTATCATTCATAAATAAACTCCAAAAGTAGACAAACCCGGGAAACAGGATGATGAATCCGACGATGTAAGTGATGAACACAGCCTTAAACGAGTTGGGATCCGTGAATCCGGACTGGATCGTGACTTCCGGGTAGATGATATAGGGCAGGTGGGCTTTACCGTATACATAGCTTGCCAGTACATATTGAAAGGTCACGGCGATGACAGCCACACGGGGCATCCCCTTCATGCCCTCTTTATTGGTGGGTAGAAATAGTGCTCCCCCGGCAACCAGGAAGCCGATTAAGGAGACCCATAACAAAATCTGATCTTCCATCATTCTTTCATATATCCAAGACGCTTCATTTTTCATAGTGAACATAATGAAGAACGCCATTACTACAGAGATTGGACCGATGATCATGGCATCTCGCCGATACACTTTAAAAGCTTCAAATTCCTTGGAAGCTTTGGAGTAGTCAGCAAGAAGTAAGGATGAAAGAAATAACGTACTGGCAACGGCAAATCCGAAGAAGGCATATTCATGCGGACTCGTAAACAGCTTCCCTAGAAGAAGAGTTTGTCCGTCTTCAAAATCGATGTACGGGCCGTGAGAGATGGGAAGTACGCTGATGAGCAGACCTGGAATCAGTAAGCCTGTAATCCCTGTTACATAGGTCAATGGCTTCCTGTAATCATCTGCCACGTGAGAGAATACCAGAAATGCACTTCGAAGAGCCAGAAGCAGCAGGATTAAACTTCCCGGGATGAGCAGCACCGTCCCTAATGAATAGGCTGCTCCGGGAAACATACTATACACTGCCACTACCAGGGCAACAATGAATGTATTCGTGACTTCCCATGTTGGGGACAGGTACCGGTTGGCGATATTGGTTGCTTTTGTTTTGTCATGATTAATGTAGATCATCGACCAAAAGCCGGCCCCGAAATCCATCGTTGCCATGACGGCATAAATAAAGACGAATCCCCATAGTATCGTGATGGCAATCAATGCTTGTGTCATAACTTCACCTCCAATTCTTGCTGGTTATGTGGATAGAGGAATATCCTTATTATTTCCTTCCGCTTTGTTGATGTCCTTTTCAGGCGGATTCCGTTTGAAGTAATATAATAGAACAAGAACCACGGACACGGCCAAAATCGCATAAACCGAAACGAACAGAACGAACAGAACGGCTAAGTTTCCTGTCGTGGTAACCGAGTCCTCTGTACTGAGAATGCGGTAAATCGTCCAAGGTTGACGGCCCGTACAAGCGAAAATCCATCCGAATTCGATGGCTAAGATCGATAGGGGACCGCTGGCTACAAACGACCACATCAACCATTTAGGGAACCGGTCTTTTTTCAATAATTTGTTCCATACGTAGGCAATGAGGGAAAGTAAAATGAGCAGAGATCCTATTCCCACCATTGCGTTGAATAACGTATGAACGAAGAGAGGCGGCCAATACTCTTTAGGGAAGTCGTTTAAGCCGATAACCTCCGTGTCGAAGCTGTTTCCAGCAAGGAAACTAAGGGCCCAAGGGATTTCGATACCCCATTTCACTTCCTGATTGACAGGATCCGTGAACCCTCCAATCGCAAGCGGGGCATGGGTTTGGGTCTCAAACAACCCCTCAGCCGCAGCCAGTTTCTCAGGCTGATATTCATGAAGCATTTGAGCAGATTCATGCCCATTAATCGCTGTGAAGAAGGAGAAGACACCTCCGACTAATAAACAAATCATAAGGGATTTTTGATGAAATTTATAAATTCTTGACCCAAATGAAGTTCGGAGCATCTTAAATGCAGAGACTGTAGCAATCGTAAATGACCCCACGACATAAGCAGATAAGGCTACATGCCCCGCAGTTACGAAAAAGCTTGGATTAAAGAAGGCTTTCCAAGGATCCACGTTGGTGATTTCTCCGTTCACCATTTCAAATCCAGCAGGTGTCCCTTCAAAAGCATGCACATTCGTGATTAATACAGCTGATGCAAGTCCACCGATGGCGACCAGGACAAGACTCACGATTCTCATCCATGGAGCGATCCGATTCGCCGCATACACATAAATAGACATAAATAACGCTTCAACAAAAAACGCATAGATTTCGATTTGGAACGGCAGTGCCATCACCCGTCCGATAACCTCCATGAATCCAGGCCACAGGAGGGACAATTGAACACCCGCAATCGTTCCTGTAGGAATACCTACCCCCAACAGCACGGCGAACGCCTTCGTCCAGCGTTTTGCCATCACGGAATAGTCCAGATCATTCGTCCGCTGATACATAATTTCTGCAACTAGAATCATTAACGGAATACCGACTCCGAGTGTGGCAAAAATGATATGAAAGGCCATTGTAGTACCAAACAAGGAACGAGCAATTACTAATTCATCCATTCTCATGTCTCCCTTACTAGTCTTTAACATTTCCTTATTGTCCACTTAATGGAAAATAATATTCATGATTTTTAGTAGGGGGAGAAAGTTTGAGGGGGAGATCTAAATATGCTTTAAGAAGTGTCGATTTTTGTAAGTTGATAATAAAATAGGCAAAGACGATAATATATGAAGGAAAGTCGATAATATACGATCCAAAGTCGATAATATATGAGGGAAAGTAGATAATATACGATCCAAAGTCATTAAAAAATTCGAAATGACGATAGTATAGCAGAAAATTTAATCGTAAAATCTAAAAAAGAGCAGCTGCTGAGCTGCTCTTTCAAAATATTCTATTGTAATGTCTGTTCCAACGTCTTGATGTTCTTCTTCATGAGTGAAAAATAATCTTCTTCATTGTTTCTGTCTTCTTCGGTAAGGACAGATAAATTGTGGAGGTGAAGGGCTTTTGCACCCAATTCGTTTTGTACGACTTCTGTTAGACGGGAAGAAACGTTTTGTTCAAAGAGGATGTATTGAACATTGTCTTCTTTCCCTTTTTCAATGATCTTCTTAAGCTCTTGCTGCGAAGGCTCATCAGCTGTATTCAATCCGGCGATGGCTTCTTGATGCAGTCCGTAGCGTTCTTCCCAATAGCTATAAGCAGCATGAGAAACGTAGAAGGTTTTCTTTGGCGAATTTTCTGCCATGTCCTTAAACTCGGCGTCCAGCGCATCTAATTCTTTCGTTAACGATTCAAGGTTCGCTTGGAAATCTTTCTCATGTTCCGGCATTTCTTTTGAAAGTGTATCTGCAATGGTTTTCGCCATTTCTTTAGAGTACACCGGATCCAACCAAAGATGAGGATCCACGTCATGGTTGTGCTCATCGCCGTGATCGTCCTCGTGAGAGTCTCCGTGTTCCTCATGCTCTTCCGCACTTTCTTCACTATGGTCTTCTTCATGATTCAATTCAACATGTTCACTGGTCGGTACAACGACTACATCTTCGTTTTCTAGAATCGATTTCGATCCTTCAACGAATCCTTCAAGTCCCATACCGATGTAGAAGAAAACATCTCCATCAGCCATTTTAATCATATCTTTTTGAGAAGGTTCAAACGTATGCTCATCGGCACCTGGAGGATAAATGCTTTCCACATCTACATGTTCCCCTCCGATTTTTTTCGTGAAATCCTCCAGTGGATACACGGTAGTGTACACTTCCAATTTCTCTTTATTTTTGCCTTCTTCCTGCTCAGAAGAGGCTCCGCAAGCGGATAATACTAAAATCAATAATAAAAATAAACTCATACGAATATAGTTCAAGAGGAATCCTCCTTTAAGGGTAATAGTTTGATAACTGTAATGATTACGATTTAGCACAAAGGTTATTTTACTACCGTTATGGGGAATAAGCAAGATATATGGATGGATTTTTAAATTTTATCCTTAAAAAAGGCTCTTTTCTTATAGTTTGTTGCTATTGTAGATGAGAAAGTAATAGTCGATTTCCGCTACAGGATGCTCGCTTTCCGCGGGGCTGGCGGCTCCTGCAGCGAGAATCAACTTTCTGAGCATGTATCCTCAATGGTAAACAATAAAAACATGAATTTTAGTAAACAATCTCATTTAAGGTAAGTAGATATTGATCTTCTTTTTAAGGAAGAATTATTTTTTCTAGTTATATTATTTTCTTGCACTCCTTGAAGCTCTGTCATGAAAATCTGTTAAAGATGGTGAGGGGAACTGCTCAGACTCCGGCGGATTTTGGCCGTGCCGAGACCACGTTCAGCTAAGCTGAGGAGGCTCGGCCGAACGCTAGTTGCAAGCGAAGCAGTTCCCCTCAGAAAACAACAATCTTTGCAAAAAGAGCCTAAAAAACAAAGACTACCTCCGGATAGGAGCTAGTCGGAATGATTCGTATTTTTAGAAGGCCATTCTTCTGGCACGTGATCAATTCCACCAGGGTGAAAAGGGTGGCATTTCAAGATCCGTTTTACTGTCAACCATCCTCCACGTAATGCACCGAACCGACTCACTGCCTGCACACCATAATGGGAACAGGTTGGATAAAACCGGCAAGTGGGGGGCTTGAGGGGAGAGATGACCCGTTGGTACACCTTAAATATAAATAACAATAACCTTTTCATAATCTGTCTCCTGATTGATTTTCTTTTACTATATCAAAACTGTATAGGGGATTAAAATGTTTATGACTTATTGTTAGTCCAAGTTATACGTTCAAAGGAAAAACGGAACTCCTTCGAATATCGAGTTGTTTAATTGCATAACATCATTTGCGTTTTAGATGAGTGGTAGTTGAAAACATGGACCGTTCCTTTCCGCGGGGAGGAAGTCGAGCCTCCTCGTCTATCTCCCGCAGGAGTCAAGTGCCTTCCGCTACAATCCACTCTGTGATGCTATATTCTGAATGCCTAATGACAGATAAACAAACACAGAAAAGCTCCTATTATAAATATACTTTGATGGTAAAGTTGAAAACGAAATCTATCAAAAGCATGTTGTTTATTCTTAGACATATTCAAGTCTATTTCAATCGGACCTGTGCAGAATTTACGGCTGCCTTGGATTACAAACTGAAAATTTTAAAAATGTTTTTGAAAAACCATTTCTTATAATGAAATCATAGGCGATTCCACTTGGGTAGTAGATATTATGTTTTTTCTTTAGTTTGTCTTTTTTGTTACGAAATTTTTTATAGTTGGTGAGGGGAACTGTGGAGACTCCTGCGGAAGAACGGTCGTGCCGAGACCCCGTTCGGCTAAGCTGAGGAGGCTCGGCCGGAACGTCCGCGGAAAGCGGAGCGGTTCCCCTCACCATCCAGCACACGCTTGTTGACAGATTCCCTGGCTGATCTTATGTTACAAAACAACAATCTTTGCGAATAGAGCCTGTAAAAAAACAGGTTTTCATCCTAATTCAGATTAAGTTGATGAAATAACTATGAATTTACGTTATACTTATATTTAGAAACTAAATGGGAGTGATTTTAATGCCATCAGTAGAAAGTTTTGAATTAGATCATAATGCAGTAAAAGCACCTTTTGTGAGACATTGTGGTGTCCATAAAGTAGGTAGCGATGGACTTATCAACAAGTTTGATATTCGTTTCTGTCAGCCAAACAAACAAGCGATGAAGCCTGATTCCATTCATACTCTTGAGCATTTGTTAGCCTTCACCATCCGTAAATACGCAGAGCCATATGCTCATTTCGATATTATTGATATCTCCCCGATGGGATGCCAGACTGGCTACTATCTGGTCGTCAGCGGAGAGCCGAAAGTGGAAGAAATAATCGACCTTTTAAACGATACGATGAAAGAAGCGGTCGAGATAGAAGAAATTCCGGCAGCCAATGAAAAGCAATGCGGCCAAGCGAAGCTCCATGATTTAGAAGGGGCAAAGAAATTAATGCGTTTCTGGCTAAGCCAAAGTAATGAAGAGCTAAAGCAGGTTTTTGCATAAGTACATTAAAAAAAATCCACCATTCTAATTTAGAACGGTGGATTTTTTTTTATTTGTCTTGCTTTTCCTCTTCTTGTTTCATCTTTTCCAAGTGAGGATTATCTTCAAGTGGATCGACTGTATGTTTAACCGCTGTATATGCTTTGGAAGTCGTAAGGGCACTTACAAATATCACTAAGATACAAATAGCAACAGCAATGATCAGGACAAGAGTTACTGACATTATGCAACCCCCTTTTTTTCACTATTTTACCATAGAAGAATGGGATGTTCATGAACAAAATCAACATTTTTATGACGAAAATATGCAGGTTTATCTGTTCATGATTAGAAATATTTGGTATGGTCAAAGGTACATATGAATTATTTATTAGTTTGTACAAGCCTTTATACTTGAAACGAGGGGGATGTTTCCATGGATGTTTCTTCGATGATGGGTAAGCAAGTCGCTGAGCTTCAACGCACACTCAGTATGAATTTATTGAAAAGTCAGATGGCGACTCAAACGGCTCAAGCGACCGTAATGATGAAAGAAATGCAGGTCAGTCAGCCTGCGCCTCATCCCAATAAAGGACATGTCCTTGATATGAAGGGATGAAATGGGAAGAAGCCTTGTTCCGGGAATTTCGGATCAAGGCTTCTTCTTTCATTTGGAAATTTCGATTAGTGGAGGCTCTTTTTCTCAAGTCTGACCCGTTCTTCGCTGTTGGACCATTTTTCTTTTAGTGTTTCAAATATGTATAAGCGGAAGAAGTATTGTAATTCTTCTGTTTCCATTTCCTGAATAAGTTCCAGTAGCTCGTTCCTAGAGGTATCTTCTAAGATTGTAAGGGCAATGAGGTCTAAGTCTTCGTCGGTACCTTTGATCCTTCCACGGTACATTTCATAAATTTCTTCGATTAACTTCATGCGCTTCACCTCCCTTTCGTTTCATTTTACCATGAACGTTTATGAATTACTCTACATATTATGCTAGGACAACTCTTATTTGTCTTTACCCTTTATAAGACTTATTAACCATGGGCTATAAAACGGTCTTTGCACTTTTTGACACGAGAAGCTGCTATTAAAGCCTGTGAAGTCATGGTTTCACATTCACTTGTGAAAAGCCGACAATTGGAAAAAAGGAGATGCTTTATTTGGAAAAAAGTATGCTGTTCGTTGGATCGGGACTGGGTGCAATCATTTTAAATTTATTTGGGGAATGGAATTCGCTGTTGACCATTTTGTTAATTGCCGTGACTTTGGATTATTTTACAGGGATGATTGCAAGTGGGATTGAAGGAAAGTTATCCAGCAAATTCGGTTTGAGAGGGATTGGACGGAAAGTGCTGATTTTCTCCCTTGTCACGGTTGCCCACCTTATTGATACTATACTAACAAATCAACACTTTATTCGTAATGCCACAATTATTTTTTACTTATGTAATGAAATGATATCAATCATAGAAAATGTAGGACGTGCAGGAGTACCTGTACCGGAGTTTCTCAGGAAAGCGGTAGAAGTCTTAAAGAAGAAATCGAAGTGAATAGAATTTCGTCAATTGAGGAAAATGAAGGGTAAGCACAGTGAAGGAGTGGGAAGATGAACGAAGAACGACACGATTATTATATTGAAGTAGCCACTGGTGAGATTTCAAGAAGCTCTACAGATTCCGAATGGAACTTTAAGATATCTGCAACAGATGAGGAAATCACCCAGCTGCGGGAAGTGTTCGATTCCAATCACTCAGTCGATTGGCAGAACTTCTATCGTGCGCATGTCCCTTATATTCAATATCATTTTGACCGGGAAAATGATGCATATGATGAAAACCTGCATCAAGTGTATGAAATGATTCATCGTCTTGGAGATGATGAAGCGAAGAAATTCATCGAAAGTATCGGTATATTGGATTCAGAGCCTCATGAGGATCCAGAGTAATGAATAAAAGTGTTGGTTCAGAAGAGATATCTGTGGACCAATGCTTTTTATTTATGGTTAGATGAAAGAAAGTGCGTACGGATGAGGTGAATTCAGTGGAACAGTTTATCGACGAAAATGGGAAGAGAGTAGAATTATCCTTTGAAAAGGGCAGGTTTCAACAAGAATCACACCATGTGTTAATTCTATGCCGTTACAAAGAGAACTGGTTGTTAACACGGCATAAAAAAAGGGGTCTGGAGTTTCCCGGGGGTAAGCGGGAAAAAGGAGAAACCCTTGAGGAAGCTGCGATACGTGAAACGTATGAGGAGACAGGGGGAGTGATCAAGTTGCCGTTATGCATAGGGGAATATAAGGTATATGATCACTCACCATTTATCAAAACGATTTTCTTTGCTGAAGCAGAGGGGATCATAAGCAAGGAAGATTATCTGGAAACAGAAGGAGCCGTCCTTTGGAATGGAGATTTCTCCAACATTCGTGACGATCCTTCCTTTAGTTTCATCATGAAAGATCAAGTGGTGGACTTGGCTCTCAAAAGAATAAGGGATCTCAACCTTATGATTTGATCAACTTCTTTTCGAGCTGTTCAACCAGCTTATACATAATGGTAGCGAATACGGCAATGACAAGCAGGGATAGCAGGACAAGGGTAAAGTTAAAGACCTGGAAACCATAAATGATCATATACCCAAGCCCCTTGGCGGAAACAAGGAATTCTCCTACGATGACCCCGACCCATGATAAGCCCACGTTGACTTTCAGTGTCGAGATGATGGTCGGGAAAGAGGCAGGGAGAATGACTTCTTTGAACATTTGCCCCCTTCTTGCTCCGAAGGTCTGCATCACCTTTAAATAATTCGGGTCCACTTCCCTGAAGGAAGTATACACAACAATCGTGGTAATGATGACGGAAATGACGGTACCCATGGCGATGATCGATGTGAAGCCGGGTCCCAGCCCCACAATTAATATCGGACCGAGGGCTACTTTTGGCATGGCATTCAGGATCACGAGATAAGGGTCCAATACTTTAGAAAGAAATGGTGACCACCATAATAAAGCGGCTAAAAGGGTTCCAAGTAAAGTACCGAGAATGAATCCGATGATGGTTTCACCGAGTGTGACAGAAAGGTTGGCCAGAAGGCTTCCATCCCCTAGTTTTACGAGAAACAGCTTCCATATTTTTGAGGGTGAGCTGAAAATGAGTGGATCTATCCAGCTGTTTCGGCTCGCGATTTCCCAAAGAGAGAAGAACACAAGGAAAATAAGAGCTTGATAAAACCAAACCCATCGCTGTTCTTTCTTAATTGATTGAATGTATTCAAGGTGTTTTTGTTTAATCGATTCGTGATTCAAGTTGTTCAAGCTCCTTCCATATGGTTTGGAAAAATCCCGGGTATCCCTGGTGATTCCTCACTTCAAAGGGCATTAACTCTATTAACGGGGGCGGGACCTCGAATATCGTGTGGATAGACCCCGGTTTTGACCCGAATAGAATGATGCGGTCACTCATGGAGATGGCTTCGCCTATATCATGAGTCACAAGAATAGCGGTTTTGCCAAAGGACTTTAAAGTGGAATACACCAAATCCTCTAACTTCAATTTGGTTTGGTAATCGAGTGCTGAGAAAGGTTCATCCAGGAGAAGTAATTGAGGTTCTGTGATGAGGGTTCGAATCAGCGCCACCCTTTGACGCATTCCTCCCGACAGTTCCCTTGGATAAGATGTTTCTACACCTTCCAACCCCATTTCAATCAACAAAGCACGTGCTTCTTTCCTCTTTTCTTCTGTCAGGTTCCCCATAATGTTTAAACCTAAAAAAATATTTTCTTCAATGGTCTTCCACGGAAACAGATAGTCCTGCTGCAGCATGTATCCCAGTTTCTCCTTCATTTTTCGAAGGGGTTGTTGGTTTAAAAGAATCGTTCCTTCTGTCGGCCGGATAAGTCCTGCAATGATGGAGAGTAACGTGGTTTTCCCACATCCACTTGGACCTATAAACGAGACAAACTCACCTTCTTTTACAGAAAGCGTAATGTCTGAGAGGGCATGGGTGGCCGTTTTGGGTGAAAAGTAGGTGTGATGGATCGAATCTAAAGATAGAAAGTTCACTGTATTTAAGCCTCCATTTTCTTTTTTTCTATAAGTGAAGGGCTGACGTGTGAAGTCAGCCCCGGATCGTTCTACTTTGCTGCTTTTTCAGCGATCGACGTGTTCACTAACGTTTCATGATCAACGTTCTGTGGAAGCTCCCCTGCTTCATCCATGATGTTTTGGAGATTGTTCCACTCATCTTCGTCAAGAATTGGATCAGTTGCGAAGGATCCTTGTGATTTGTAGCGATCAACAACCGTTTCAATCAATGATAGCTCGGTATCTTCGAAATAGGGTTCAATCACCTTGGCGATGTCTGCGGCGCTGTTTTCCTCCACCCATGCTTGAGCTTTGTACAAAGCTCTTGTGAATTTCTCTACGGTTTCTTTGTTTTCTTTCATGTAGCTGTCTTTGGCCATGAACGTTGTATAAGGAACGTGACCGGATTCAGTACCAAAGGAAGCCACGATATGCCCTTTTCCTTCCTGTTCAAAAATGGATGCCGTTGGTTCGAATAGCTGAACGTAGTCCCCTGTACCGGAAGCAAAGGCACTGGCAATATTCGCGAAATCAATGTTTTGAATCAGGTTTAGATCGTTCTGAGGATCGATGCCGTTCTGCTTTAGCACAAATTCGCCTACCATTTGCGGCATTCCACCTTTACGCTGACCTAGGAAAGTGGAATCTTTTAATTGATTCCATTCAAAATTTTCCACTTTTTCACGGGAAACGAGAAATGTTCCATCGGTTTGGGTTAATTGTGCAAAATTAATGACCGGATCATCCGAACCTTGTGCATGGACGTAGATGGAGGTTTCTGAACCTACCAGGGCAACATCGGCACCGCCCGATAGCAAGGTGGTCATCGTTTTATCTCCACCCCAGGTAGTGGTCAGTTCAATGTCTATTCCTTCCTCTTTGAAGAATCCTTTTTCGATCGCTACATATTCAGGAGCATAGAAAATCGAGCGGGTTACTTCTGCTACACGAACTTTCTGTAAGACTTCTTCTTTTTCTCCACATGCTGTCAACCCGATTGCCAACATGCCTATCAGCAACACGGCAAAGCCACTACGAAGCCATTTTTTCATTCAATATTCCTCCTTTAAGCTTTATGAAACTCGTTTAACAATAGAATGGGGATGAGTGCATCTCTCTTTGCCTTGTTTATCTTTCCGTATTAAAAGGGTAGGATGGTCATAAAGGCAGGGTCTTAAATCGTCTGCTGATAATGAGATTTGCTAAAATATCCTATGTGAAGTATAAAAAATGTGTGAATACCCAATGCACGTTTTGAAAGGAAGAGAATATGAAAAACGGAACGATTGTGAAGAAAACCTTGTTTCCTTCACCTAATCCTCATGTGGAACTATACGAAATTACCTATCTCTCCTCTGGTCTACGGGTAAAGGGCTTATTGGCTGAACCTGCCGGGAAAGGGAAGTATGATGGGTTCCTTTATTTAAGAGGTGGGATCAAGGGCGTCGGCATGGTCCGTCCTGCGAGAATCGCTCAATTTGCTTCTCACGGATTCATTGTTTTTGCTCCTTATTACCGAGGTAATCTTGGAGGAGAGGGAAATGAAGATTTTGCCGGGGATGATCGTGAAGACGCCATTTCGGGTGTTGAATTGCTTAACCACTATCACAGAGTGGTCCATAACAGGATCCATGTGTTTGGGTTTTCCCGTGGAGGGGTCATGGCACTTCTGACAGGCATCGAGAAGAGGGACGTCAAATCCGTTGTTACATGGGGAGGTGTTTCAGATATGTTCTTAACATATGCCGAACGGAAGGATCTCAGAAGAATGATGAAACGAGTCATAGGGGGAAGTCCCAATAAAGTTCCGGAAAGGTACGAATGGCGTACTCCTCTATTCGAATTAGAAAACCTTGAAGCTCCCGTATTGATCATTCACGGTGAAAAGGATCAGAACGTTTCTGTGGAGCATGCATATAGATTAGAAAAAAGACTGAAAGAGTTGGAGAAATCTGTTTCGTCCCGATACTTCAAAGAGTTTACGCATTATTTTCCACCACGAAAGAATCAACAAATTGTCTCCATGCTATGCACATGGATGAAAAATCAATAGACAGTGGTGTAATAAATAATAGGCTCTTCTTTGATCAAAGCTTGTAGCTATCTTATTGAAGAAAGTAATAGTTGATTTCAGCTCCAGGATGCTCGCTTTCCGCGGGGCTGACGGTGAGCCTCCTCGGCTGCGCCTCCGGGGTCTCACCTGTCCAGCTACGGGGCTTAGGGGCTCGAGGTCATAAGCCAAGTCTGCCAAAAAGGCAAAGAGCGCCTTTCCGGCAGACTCGTCTTATGCTTGTCGCCCCTGAGCAAAGCCTCTCCGCTTTTCGTACTGTCCAGCTATTCCCCCAGGAGTCGAGCATCCTACAGCGAGAATCAACTTTCTAAGCACGTTTCTTTGAAAAAAAAACAAAAACTTTTAGTAAACACCCCATTTAAGGTGGAGGTAAATGATTTATAGAAGAATTCTGTTTTCTAATTAGATTGATTTACGCTTTGTAGCTCTGTCACGAAAAATCTCTTGAAGATGGTGAGGGGAACTGCGTAGACTCCGGCGGATTTTGGGCGTGCCGACATCCCGTTCGGCTAAGCTGAGGAGGCTCGGCCGAACGCTAGCTGCAAGCGGAGCAGTTCCCCTCACCATCCAGCACATACTAATTGACAGAGCCTAGGCAGTTCTTATGTTAAAATAGAGCAAATAAAAAAAGGATTGAGGTCAGGCGAAATGGGCATGGGCTTGGAATTAAACACGATGATTGTGACAAAAGGAAAAGAAGTGCGGAAAGAAGAGAATCTGTTCGAGCTCCAAAAGGACGGATATCGCCTTTACCCTATGCATATTCCGATAGATGTAAGAAAAACGAAACACAGTGATCCAAGTGGTTACGGCAGGATTGAAAAGATGGAGTGGACGGATGAGAAAACGACGATTCTGTATCGATTGATTTCCTTGAATTCCACGAACTAAATAAGGAGGGCTGTAAACATCCGCTTACAGCCCTCCTTTTATTCGATTTCCTCATATAAAATATAGCGGTTATCCTCAGTCTGGGCGATGAGATAGTTGCTGTGATCTTTCACGCTATAAATGGGTGTTCCTTTTTTTAGTGTATTTGCCGTAAAATCATTCACGGGGTGGTACTCACTTTCAATCTTTTCTTTAATAGCCCCGAGCTTTTCATCCAGAACCAGCTTCTTCTCTACAGTGACCTTCACATATTCCTTCTTGTTCACCACCATCATATCCCCGAATCCACATAATTCATAGGATGCAGGTTCTTTGTCTCCGCATGCACTTAATAAGAATACGCATAATATCAAAACAACGAATCGCTTCATGTTTTTCCTCCTTATCATTTCTTCACATACTCAAAAGATATTCAAGCTTGTACGTCAACATGTTTGTTTTTTTATTCAAACTTCATCAACTTTGAAATGGATAAAGTGGTATAATGTTCCTTAAGTGAATAAACCCACGCAGAAATTAGGTGCTGATCTTTAGCATAAAGGGAATTCGGTGAGAATCCGAAGCTGTTTCCGCAACTGTAAGTGCTGACGAAATAAGAAGAAAACCACTATTTGATCATTCAGATGGGAAGGTTCTTAGAGTAGGCTGACGCACGAGCCAGGATACCTGCCTATTTTCCATCGTATTATGCTCTTCGGAAGTTAGGGGTATGGTGCGGCTTTTTAGCATCTCTTTTTTCATATGGATGACAACTGCCGGCCAATATTCTTGGGTGGTTTTTTTGTGTTTATTTAACCTCCCTGGAAATACGATAGGTGCTTCACGAACATCATTCAGAAAGGAGGAACTTAAAGATGGCAAAGGATTTCCGCTATTTATGTTATCCCTATATGCGTGAATCTGTTTCAACCGTTGATTTCGAGATTCGGACCGATTCACTGTCGACTAAAATCGGACTTGCGTCATCATTGACGGAGCACTTACCTAAAGTGCGCGACGATTTACTGTATTTGGCTGAGATGGCGTACCATCTCAATGGTTCGGTGCGGGGAATGACAGCCATCAAGGAAGAGGACTTGAATAAATTGAGCCAAATGTATGATCGTTATGTGTTGGAAGTCGGGGACCGTATCCAAACCTTTGTCCTTCCTCAAGGCTGTACAGCCGCATGTACGCTTCATACCTGTCGCAGTGAAGCAAAAAAGTCCGTCCGCGCCTTACATAAAGTCAGTATTGAGATGAAAGTGGAAAACATTTTATTTAAATACGCTCATTTACTGGCAAATGTCCTGTTTGTGATGGCCGTGTATGTGAATAAATGTGAAGGGATTGAAGAAATTCCTTTTGTGAGTAAATCGTATATAGACAAAATATAGAGAAGCGGGGAAGATGAATTATGAAAAAGTCATGGTTAAATAGTTTACTGCTATCGATCATCCTGGTTGTTTTCGCAGGGTGCAGCAATGGGGAAGAAGTAACATCCACAAAGGAAGTCAAGCCTGAAAACGAGTCTTATTCTGTGACCGATGACAGGGGAGAAGAAATTAGCTTTGAGAAAGTGCCGGAAACAGTTATTTCCTTACAGCCGAGTAACACAGAGATTCTCTTTGCCATAGGAGCCGGAGATAAAGTAATCGGGGCAACTGAATTCGACAACTATCCTGAAGAAGCGAAGGAGATTAAAAGAGTGTCGGATTCCATGACGGTCAATGCTGAAGAGGTCATTGCACTAAAGCCAGAAGTTGTCATTGCTTATACCACTGGAGACGATGCCGGAGTGAAGCAGCTTGAAGAGGCGGGATTAAACGTATTCGTCATTCAATCTGCCCAAACCTTTGAAGATGTTTATGGGGATATTGAACAGATTGCAACGGTAATGGGCGTAGAGAAGAAGGGGAACGAATTGGTAAACGGCATCAAGCAACAGATTTCAGATGTGAAAGAAAAAGTAAGCACGCTAAAGGAAAAAGAACAAGTATATTTTGAAATCAGTCCATCTCCTGATATCTATACAGCTGGAGCAGAAACATTTCAGCAGGAAATACTGGAAACGGCCGGGGTCGAGAATATCTTTGTAGATCAAAAAGGCTGGGTGAAAGTAGGAGAAGAAGAAATCATTAAACGTAATCCTAATATGATTTTGACGACAGTGGGGTATGTCGACGAGCCGACAGCTGAAATCAAGTCACGGGAAAGCTGGAAAGATGTAAATGCAGTGAAAAATGGCCAGGTCTATTTCTTGGATTCAGACATTATGTCAAGACCGGGCCCCCGTATTGGAGAAGCCGTTGAGCTTACAGCCAAAACGGTGTATCCGGAATTGTTTTCTGAATAAGATTGAATGTGAGATGGGGAAGACAATGGTTTGCAAGAGGAATCATTGTCTTTTTCTGATAGATTGTTACTTTTTGTAAAGCAAACATATTAGTACTGTTTTCTTTCTAAATAGCAACATATTTTTGCGGGGAAATCCTTTTCATCACAAGTTCAACAATCTTCAACATTGTGATAAAGTTAACCTAACATAATCAAGTTAGGAGAATTCAACATGAGCAAACTGGAAGTCATAGTCTTGAATGAGGAGGATGCCAAAGTTGCAGAAGCATCCGGAGCAGACCGTCTTGAATTGGTGTCTGCCATACATGAGGGAGGATTAACTCCTGATTTTCATGTGATAGAAAAAGTATTAAGGACTGTGTCGATTCCTGTTCAGATTATGATCCGTTTACATAGTAAATCTTTCTCGTATCAGTCTGATGAATTGCAAACCATGGCTGAACAAGTTAGAACCGTAGTTGAAATGGGAGGCCGGGGTATCGTTTTTGGCGCATTATCACATGAAGGTAAGCTTGATCCCCACGCTTTAAAGGAGATCGTACAAAATGCGAAGGGTCAATCGATTACTTTTCACCGCGCTATCGACCTGTCTGATGATCCAGTAGCCTTATGCAAAGGAATATTCCATTCAGGCTTAAACGTCGATCGAATTCTCACATCAGGAGGAAAATCTGAAGTGAGTAAGGGACTGGATACGATTGGTGAAATGAGGGAAATAGAGCAAATGGGTGGTCCCATTATCATGCCGGGTTCGGGTTTAACTGTGGAAAATATAGGCCAAATACACAGCAAGCTAAAAGCAAGAGAATATCATGTAGGATCAGGTGTCCGTCATAATGGGTGCTATGACTTTGGGATAGACTCTAAAAAGGTAATGGAAATCAAACGTGTGGTTATGTCCTAATTTGATTTGTTACTATACTACTATTGGAAAAAAGAATGAATCATGATAAAAATAGTATGTAATACAATAGAATACTATCAATATTTCTACTAGGGGAGTCCGATACATTGCTTGGACTGAGAGGAGAACGCATAAGTTCTTTGACCCTTTGAACCTGATCTGGATGATACCAGCGTAGGGAAGTAGTACGGAAGCGTTTATTTGTATTTTGAGGCGCTTACTACTTTTTGACATTTCGGGTTCTGATTATTCAGGACCCTTTTTGTGTCTTCATGTCCTTTTGTTTAACAATGGGAAGCCTGACGCAGTAACTTCTAAGATCCAATCAAAAGGAGGAGAAGTTAAGTGGCAATCGAGTTAAAGACGCAATTTAAAAACAGTAAAAAAGTATATGTCGGAGGATCAAGGCCAGACATACATGTACCGATGAGAGAAATAGAACTGAGTAGGACGAATGTTAACTTGGGCGTGGAAGAGAATGAACCGGTTCGTGTATACGATACAAGCGGACCTTATACAGATGAGCGTTACCAAGTCGATATTACTAAAGGGTTACCTTCTGTTCGCACAGAGTGGATCTTGGAACGTCAGGATGTCGCGGCTTACCCGGGACGTGAAATCGAGCCGGAAGATAACGGCTATAAAGGAGACGATCCTCGTGCAAACGTAGAGTCGTTCCCTGCTATCAAACGTAACCCAATGCGGGCAAAAGTGGGTCGTAATGTGACTCAAATGCATTATGCGAAAAAAGGAATCATCACACCGGAAATGGAGTTCATCGCTATCCGGGAAAATGTTGATCCTTCATTTGTAAGAGAAGAGGTAGCAAATGGCAGGGCCATCATTCCTGCCAATATCAATCATCCTGAATGTGAACCGATGATCATCGGTCGTCACTTTCATGTGAAAATAAACGCGAATATCGGGAACTCTGCCGTATCATCTTCCGTTGAAGAAGAAGTGGAGAAAATGACGTGGGCAACTCGTTGGGGTGCCGATACCATAATGGACTTATCAACAGGTAAAAACATTCATACAACAAGGGAGTGGGTCATTCGAAACGCCCCTGTCCCTGTTGGTACGGTACCGATCTATCAAGCACTTGAAAAAGTAAACGGGATTGCTGAGAATCTTACATGGGATGTGTACAAGGATACATTGATCGAACAGGCGGAGCAGGGTGTTGACTATTTCACCATTCATGCAGGTGTATTATTGAGGTATATTCATCTGACGGCTGATCGTACAACAGGCATTGTTTCCCGTGGAGGTTCAATCATGGCACAATGGTGTCTTTCCCATCATAAAGAGAACTTTCTTTATTCACATTTTGAAGATATATGTAAGATTTTAAAAGCCTATGATATCTCCGTTTCCTTAGGAGATGGTTTAAGGCCCGGATCAATTGCTGATGCCAATGATGAAGCACAGTTTGCCGAGCTTGAAACTTTAGGCGAGCTAACCAAAATTGCTTGGAAGCATGATGTACAGGTGATGATTGAAGGCCCTGGTCATGTACCGATGCATATGATTAAAGAGAATGTGGATAAGCAAATGGAAATCTGTCATGAAGCTCCTTTTTATACCCTGGGCCCATTAACAACGGATATTGCACCGGGGTATGATCACATTACTTCCGCCATTGGGGCTGCCATGATCGGTTGGTTTGGAACAGCCATGTTGTGCTATGTAACACCGAAAGAGCATCTGGGATTACCGAATAAAGATGATGTGAGAGAGGGTGTCATTGCATATAAAATCGCTGCACACGCAGCAGATTTAGCGAAAGGGCACCCAGGGGCACAAGTAAGAGATAATGCCGTTTCTAAGGCTCGATTTGAATTTAGATGGAATGACCAATTCAATTTATCCCTGGACCCGGAACGTGCAAGGGAATATCATGACGAAACACTTCCTGCAGAAGGGGCAAAAACTGCCCATTTTTGTTCAATGTGTGGACCGAAATTTTGTTCAATGAGAATATCACATGATATAAGGGAAATGAAGGAAAATAGCATTGATGACGCTCATAAGGAAATAGAAAAAGGATTGAAAGAAAAATCGAAGGAGTTTGTGGAAAATGGATCAAACATCTATCGATGAACCTCTTTGCCATATACTTAAATTGAAGAATGATATCGTAAAGCTCAATCAGAGAGTCATCCAACTCGAAAAAGAAGTGAAGAGCATTCAGGAAAACTGCAGGCATGTCTTCTATGAAACGCATGTAACAAGATCTTGTATCAAATGTCATTATGTAGAAAGTACTTATTATTAGAAACGTGTAAGTTTTTGATTAAATTTCTTTTGACAGCTTGTATGTCCCGTGCTACTATTATTACAAATTTCGGAACAATAAAAGAATATATATGTGTAACTCTTATTGAGAGAGGTGGAGGGACTGGCCCTGTGAAACCCGGCAACCATTCAACCGATGTGTTGAAAAGGTGCTAATTCCTGCAAAGCAATTGGCTTTGGAAAATAAGAGAGGATTCTAATAAACATGAAGCCCTCTCCATCGCAAGAGAGGGCTTTTCTTTTTTTGAAATAAAAATTTAATAGATAAATGCAATAGGTGCTGAGTCATGCTCAGCTAAAAGGGAAGACCGGTGAAAATCCGGCACGGTCCCGCCACTGTAATGGGGAGCGACTTATCATTCAACCACTATTTCTTTGAAATGGGAAGGGATAAGAAGCTGTGAACCTAAGTCAGGAGACCTGCCTGTTGTATGCGCTTATGCTCTACGTGGATATAGAGAGGGGTGAGGAATACGTGTTGAGAATACAAGAATGTCTCAACTCTAGTTAGCGATACGTATGAATCTCTCTTTCATTTGAAAGGGAGATTTTTTTGTTGATGACAACCATACCAAGTATAAGGAGTGAGGATTGAATGAGTAATGTGATTAGTTCCAATGTAGGATATCCAAGGATCGGTGAAAAGCGTGAATGGAAAAAGACGCTGGAACAATTTTGGTCAGGGAAGATTGAAAAGGATTCCTTCTTAGAACAAATGGAGGAAATACGAGTCAACCATTTGAAGAAGCAATTAGATCAGGGGATTGACTTAGTTCCGGTTGGAGATTTCAGTTTATATGATCATGTGCTCGATACAGCCGTCATGTTCGGCTTGGTTCCGGAGAGGTTTCATTATAGTGGTGGTAAGGTCTCTCTTGAAACGTATTTTGAAATGGCCAGAGGCGCGAAAGACGCGGTGGCATTAGAGATGACAAAATGGTTTAACACCAACTATCACTATCTCGTGCCTGAACTTGATGGGATCATCCCTCAGTTAGTGGAAAATCGTCCCCTGCATTTATTTAGAGAGGCAAAAGAAAAATTGGGTATAGAAGGAAAACCGGTTATCTTAGGTCCATTCACTTTTGTGAAATTGTCTAAAGGGTATGAAAACGATGATTATAAAACCCTTGTTGATCAATTTGTCCCTCTTTATGCTGAAATACTGCGTGAATTACAGGAAGAAGGTGTAGAGTGGGTGCAAATGGATGAACCGATCTTATGCACATCCATCGGGGATGAAGAGATGGATCAATTAAAAGAAGTCTATCAAACGCTTAAAGAATCCTGCCCCGGGTTAAAAATCATCCTTCAAACCTATTATGATAGTTTGGAAAGGTACCAGCGGGTGTTAGCACTGCCGGTAGATGGCATAGGGATAGATTTTGTGCATGATCGTGGTGAAAATTTGGCGGCGCTGAAAAGATTCGGTTTTCCTAAGGATAAATTCCTGGCTGCCGGCATTCTTGATGGGAGGAATATTTGGAGAAGTAATCTGGCTGATACCCATTCGCTTCTATCGTCCATTGCAGGGGATGTTCCAGGTGATCGCTTGATCATACAACCATCATGCAGTTTACTGCATGTACCTGTAACCGTGCAGAGTGAAGAAACAATTGGTACACCTCTCATTGACGCTCTATCATTTGCTGATGAGAAATTACATGAAATCTCTATCTTAACAAAGGGGATTCGTGAGGGAGCCGAGACAATAGAAGATGATATCTCTGAAAGTGAAACGGCGATAAGGAATTTAAAAAAATCAACGCTGCGTAATAATAGGAAGGTGCAGGAAGAGGTTGAAGAATTGCATCCCAATAATGTCGGGAGAAAAGATCCTTTCCATATTCGTAAACAGGAACAGGCCAGGTACTTTTCATTACCTTTTCTCCCTACCACTACAATCGGCAGTTTTCCTCAAACCCAGGAAGTGAGAAGGCAAAGGTTGGGATGGAGGAAGGGAGATCTTTCTGATGGGGAGTATCAGCAATATATACAGGCAGAGATCAAACGTTGGATTGAAATTCAGGAACAAATCGGCCTTGATGTGTTTGTACATGGTGAATTCGAGCGGACGGATATGGTTGAATTCTTTGGTGAAAAATTAGAAGGTTTTCAATTTACGAAGTATGGATGGGTACAATCATACGGTTCCAGATGTGTGAAGCCACCACTCATATATGGTGATGTGAAATTTAAAGAACCTATGACCGTTAGAGAAACGGTATACGCTCAATCCTTAACGGATAAACCGGTTAAGGGGATGTTAACGGGCCCGATCACGATTCTAAACTGGTCATTTGTTCGGAATGATATATCACGTTATGAAGTAGCTAATCAAATCGCCCTGTCTCTCCAAAAAGAGATAAACGAATTAGAAGCCAATGGGATTCGAATGATACAAGTTGATGAACCGGCACTTAGGGAAGGGCTGCCTTTAAAGCGTGAAAATTGGGATGAATATCTACAGGCTGCCGTTTACGCCTTCAAATTGGCCACTTCAACTGTACAGAACCAAACCCAGGTCCATACACATATGTGCTATTCGGATTTTGAAGATATTATAGATGCCATCAATGATCTGGATGCTGATGTCATCTCGATTGAAACCTCAAGAAGTCATGGGGAATTAATCCATGTTTTTGAAGACAATACGTATGACAAAGGGATTGGTCTGGGGGTATATGATATTCACAGTCCCCGGGTGCCGAAGCGTGAAGAATTAATCCGTAATATACACCGGGCTATTGAAGTGCTGGATCCCGATTTATTCTGGGTCAACCCGGATTGTGGTTTGAAAACACGTGGGATCGATGAGACGGTATCAGCTCTTAAAACCATGGTGGAAGCGGCGGAACAAGTGCGTGAAGAGATGCTCATGAAAAAGGAAGGATAATTGACAATATGATCGAGTGCCGATGATAACGCTCCTTTGATTCACCTTTTCAAAATGCAGGGCGCAGTAGAAAAGAATTGCGTCCTGCTCATAAGGAGATAAAAAGAAAATGCCATACATAGCCATAGGAAGAATCATTCAAGTATTTAATGAACATCAGCCAAATCGCACTATCCTGTATTTGGTGAGTGATAAGGGGATTGATGAGTTCCCACAAGGGAGGATTTCATTAAAAACCGCTTTAGCATGGCAGGCGGAAGAAAAGATATGCAATGTCTATGCTCCCAGTTAAAATTTAGAGGGAGAAAAAAATAAGCTTCCCAAAATCCTTTGAATTGTGTTAACTTAATGTTATACATAGTTTACATACACAAGGGGGATTTGAAAGTGAACGGAGAAAAACTAAGGGTGATTATTCACTGTGCCATCTTTGCTGCGATTACAGGGATTTTCGCTCAAATCGAGATTCCACTGCCACTCGTACCAATCAGCGGACAAACATTAGCAGTAGGAATTACAGCGACGATTCTTGGTAGCCGATATGGAGCGTTCGCCATGGTATGCTATGCAGCCCTTGGAGCAGTCGGTGTTCCTGTATTTGCAGGGTTCAGTGGAGGGGCACAGGTACTGGTCGGTCCTACGGGAGGCTATATCTTCGGCTTTATCGTAGCGGCTTTCTTTACTGGCTTCATTCTTGAAAAAACCAAATTCACCATACCGATGGCGATGATTGCCAATACAGTAGGAATGATCATTACGTTGATCCTGGGTACCATTCAACTGAAATTCGTAGCCGATCTTAGCTGGAATCAGGCAATGGCTGCAGGCGTTTATCCATTTATCGTAGTTGGACTTATTAAAGCATTCCTGGCCAGCTGGATAGGAATCACTGTAAGACAACGCCTGGTTCAGGCGAGGTTGATCGGGAATCGGAAAGTAGCAGCATAATGAAAAAAGTTGACTCCTTGTTGGGAGTCAACTTTTTTATGATTAAAATTTATACATAGACCAGTAGCCTATGTCCTTGAATCCGATTCGCTTATAAATTTTTCCTGCTTCAGGGTTATCATAGAATAGGCACAGTTCTTTTCCTTCTTCTAGTACATCACGACAAAGCTTCGTCATGCACTCGGTCGCATATCCTTTTTTCTTATACTCAGGGTGTGTGCAGACAGCGACAATCATCGCAGACATACTGTTTTCGGCTGTTGTGGAAGAAGAAGAAACAAATCTTCCGTCTTCTTCTACGTAATAGCTTCTCGACACCCCGGCTTCTATACTATGTTTTCTTTTTTCTATAGAAAAATCGCCGCCACTAAATTCAGGAATGCTGTTTAACAGGTCCACAAGTTTAGGTATATCAGTTAGAGTAGCCTGTTTTACATGAGGCAGGTCTTGTCGATTCATTGATTCCGTATTGTCACATTTCGCATAGTGCATATGTCTTATTGATTTAATTTCTCTGGATAAAAAGGGTTCAACCTGCGTCACGATCCTTTTTAATCCAGAAACGATACTGTAGTCTTCGGTCCCATTGATGATTGCGGCAAACCCTTCCGCATCAAATTCCCCCATGGAAAAAGGGATGAAGTTTTCTCTGTACTTAAGGAGGATTCCCCTCAAATTCCCTTCCGCATCAAAGTCGCCCCAGATTTTCTGGAAGTCCTGTTCATACCCAAAGGCTTCAATGTCCCCGATAATAAACAAATTTTCAGCCGGCTGCTGATGAATGAGTTGCTGGCAAATATCATGATCTTGTTCCGTAAGCTGTCTGATCATCTCGTTTCCCCCCTGTAAATAATCATTATCATACCAAAATTAGAAATATTTAGTAAAGTTTTATTTTTAGGGGAATTTCAATAATAGATGATACAAGTGATGTAACTTGTATAAATTCAGTTGGACTAACAGAAGTTATCAATAGCTACACTTTTTTTATGAAATACCATGAGTGGTTTTAAATTCATTAAAATAGGGAATCTTAGCATCAAACACAGTTACTAGGAGGGGAAACTTATGCTTTGGACCATTATTGGAATTCTTTTAGTCCTTTGGTTACTTGGATTGATTTTTAAAATCGGAGGGGCCATCATCCATGTTTTACTCGTTATTGCCATTGTTGTATTCTTATTTAACAGAATAACCGGGCGAAAGAAAGGGCTGTAACCACTTTATAATGTCAAAGGTCCGTCCCTCTAAATAGAGGGACGGACCTTTGTTATATAGACTATTTTACGGCTGGGCCGCCTTTAAGTTCGATTTCAGATGGTACGTTTGAGAATTTCTTGAAGTTTTCGTTGAATTTGTGGGCAAGTTCTTTTGCCTTCACTTCATAGGCTGCTTCATTGGACCAGGTTCTCTTTGGTTGAAGCACTTCGTCAGGAACACCAGGAACGTGAACAGGGATGTTCAGACCAAAGATGTCGTCTGTTTCTGTTTCAACGTGAGTCAGTTCCCCTTCAAGAGCTGCTTGAATCATAGCACGGGTGTACGATAACTTCATTCGGTTACCTACACCGTATTCTCCACCGGTCCAACCAGTGTTCACTAAGAATACTTGTGCATTGTGCTCGTCGATTTTCTTCCCAAGCATCTCAGCATAACGAGTTGCAGGAAGTGGCAGGAATGGTGAGCCAAAGCATGTCGAGAATGTGGCCTGTGGTGAAGTGATTCCGCGCTCAGTACCTGCAAGCTTCGATGTATATCCGCTCAAGAAGTGGTACATCGCTTGTTCTTTCGTCAGTTTGCTGATTGGAGGCAATACCCCGAATGCATCTGCGGTTAAGAATACAATGGTGTTTGGATGTCCTGCAACACTTGGTTCAACGATGTTTTCCATCGCTTGAAGAGGGTACGCAGCACGAGTATTTTCTGTTAATGTGTTGTCCTCATAATCAGCGATGCG
The DNA here is from genome assembly GCF_035590735.1 of Rossellomorea aquimaris. Taxonomy (NCBI): domain Bacteria; kingdom Bacillati; phylum Bacillota; class Bacilli; order Caryophanales; family Bacillaceae; genus Rossellomorea; species Rossellomorea aquimaris. The sequence goes on along the minus strand of NZ_CP141595.1, from coordinate 3,568,165 downwards.
GGAATTGTCATCGAGAACCACATTTTCAAGGACAGAACCGAAACGGATCGCATCAAAGATTTGTGGCTCCTTATCACGTGTGAGACCAATACACTTAGCGTAGCAGCCGCCTTCAATATTAAATACACCGTTCGGAGACCATCCGTGCTCGTCATCGCCGATTAAACGACGGTTTGGATCTGCGGACAATGTCGTTTTTCCTGTACCGGATAAACCGAAGAACAATGCCACATCTCCTTCACGTCCGACATTTGAAGAACAGTGCATGGAAAGGATATCTGATTCTGGAAGCACGTAGTTCATGACAGAGAAGATCGATTTCTTCATTTCACCTGCATACTCAGTTCCGCCAATTAGGACAATTCTTCTTTCAAATGATACAATGATAAATGTTTCAGAGTGAGTTCCATCTTCTGCAGGATCTGCCTTGAAGTTCGGGGCAGAAACGACGGTGAATTCTGATTGATGACCTTTTAGCTCTTCTTTTGTAGGGCGAATGAATAATTGATGAGCGAAAAGATTATGCCAAGCGAATTCGTTGATCACTTGAATCGGTAGTCTATGTTTTGGGTCAGCACCTGCGAACCCTTTGAATGAAAATACTTCTTCTTTTTCTTTTAAGTAATCTAATACTTTTGTATATAGTTTATCGAATGATTCTGAAGAGATTGGTTGATTGACAGAACCCCACTCAATCTTATCCTTCGTGGATGGTTCTTCTACAATGAATTTATCCTTAGGAGAGCGTCCTGTGTATTTACCAGTTTCTGCTCTGACTGCACCTGATGATGTTAAAACGCCTTCATTTCGTTGAAGGACTTTTTCAACTAGTTGGGAAACAGATAATTGTTCCTGAATGTTTTGACCGTTAAGTAATTCTGTTAATTCATTAGACATGCTCACTGAATTCATTAGAACCCTTCCTTTATATAAATTTAATGATCTCGTTTACTTCACAAAAATAGTATAGCACAATTGAAACATTAGTCTATACTATTTATTCATTTTTATAATGTGTCTTCATATTGTCACATTTTTCGTCCAAATATAGCTTGTACCTTCTTATATATATGAAGAAAATATCATAATGTTCAGCCTCAATGCCTAATTAGGTTATTTTATGAGGTCAAGATAGGTTGGAATCATGAAAGAGTAAGCTTATATGGTTAAACATGTCACTCGAAAAAAAGTTGACACCCTTTGTCCTACACGTTATCATAGTTCCTTGAACGGATACTCTTATCCTGAGCTGGTGGAGGGAGCAGACCCTATGAAACCCAGCAACCTGCTAAATAGTGAATGGATCTTATTCTTTTGAAACGATCCGATTAAGCGAAGGTGCTAAACTGAGGCAAGGTCTAAGAACCTTGAACGATAAGAGAGAAAAGGCGCGGCTATGATCTGAAACCTTTCCTCTAATGCTTTTTTCGAGGAAGGGTTTTTTCTGTTTATAGTGGATCAAATGCACATAAATCATGATTTTCTTATAAATAATTCATGTTTACTTCATACTACTTAGGGAAATGAGTACCGTATCTGTTTAATGTTTTGTTAGATTAAAATCTAACAATTACGCTTAAGGAGGAACCTTGATGTCAACTAAACGTCGTCTGTTTACATCTGAGTCCGTAACCGAAGGACATCCAGATAAAATTTGTGACCAAATCTCTGATTCAATTCTTGATGCAATTCTTACAAATGATCCGAATGCTCGTGTAGCATGTGAAACGTCTGTTACGACGGGTCTTGTTCTTGTTGCAGGTGAAATTACAACGAGTACTTATGTCGATATTCCAAAAATCGTTCGTGAAACGATCCGTGAAATTGGCTACACTCGTGCGAAATATGGCTTTGATGCTGAAACATGTGCCGTATTAACATCCATCGATGAGCAATCTGCTGATATCGCTCAAGGTGTGGATCAGGCACTTGAAGCCCGTGAAGGTAATATGACGGATGAAGAAATCGATGCAATCGGCGCAGGTGACCAGGGGTTAATGTTTGGATTCGCTTGTAATGAAACGAAAGAGCTTATGCCTCTTCCGATTTCCCTTGCTCACAAAATTTCCCGTCGCCTGACTGAAGTTCGTAAAGAAGAAATCCTTCCTTACTTACGTCCGGATGGAAAAACTCAAGTAACCGTTGAATATGATGAAAACGACAAGCCGGTTCGTATTGACACGATCGTTATCTCAACTCAGCATCACCCTGAAGTGACGCTTGAGCAAATCCAACGTAACTTAAAAGAATATGTCATCGATCCAGTTGTACCGAAAGAACTGATCGATGAGCAAACAAAATACTTCATCAATCCGACTGGTCGTTTCGTTATCGGTGGACCACAAGGTGATGCAGGGTTAACAGGCCGTAAAATCATCGTTGACACATACGGCGGATACGCTCGTCACGGCGGCGGTGCATTCTCTGGTAAGGATGCAACGAAGGTGGACCGTTCTGCAGCATATGCAGCACGTTATGTAGCGAAGAACATTGTTGCAGCAGGACTTGCTGAAAAGTGTGAAGTTCAATTAGCGTATGCTATCGGTGTTGCTCAACCGGTATCCATCTCAGTTGATACATTTGGAACAGGTAAAGTATCAGAAGACGTACTAATTGACGTTGTTCGCAATAACTTTGATCTGCGTCCTGCAGGAATCATCAAAATGTTGGACCTTCGTCGTCCGATCTACAAGCAGACAGCTGCTTATGGACACTTCGGCCGTAACGATATTGATCTTCCTTGGGAGCGTACAAACAAAGCAGAAGCATTAAAAGCGGAAGCGTTAAGCGAATAAGGAAAGATAGAAATAGAAAAGACCAACACTTTTTTTGGGTGTTGGTCTTTTTTACGATATGGACGGCGGTGGCGAAGGTTGTTTGTGCCGAGGTGGCAGATATTTTTGAAAATGGCAGAAAAATCCGAAACGGGGACCCGCCTACATGAAAAAATTCCATGAGTAATCTAATGAAGGTTGGGGTATCCCAAGTATAGGATATTAAAATGGTTTGATGCTTTTATAATATTGTCCTTTTTCTGCGTATTCTCTCGAAATTCGCTTCATTTCGCTAATATCATGTTCATTTAACTCTCTCACTACTTTCGCTGGCCGACCGAATGCCAGTGTGTTGGGAGGAATGACTTTCCCTTGCGGAACAAGGCTTCCTGCCCCAATAAATGCTCCTTCACCAATTTCAGCATTATCGAGAATGATCGACCCCATGCCGATTAAAGCTTTTTTTCGGATTTTGCAACTATGTAGAATCACTCCATGTCCTACTGTTACTTCATCTTCAAGAATAAGAGGGTTATTTGGACTCTGATGAAGAATGGAATTATCCTGTATATTTACTTTATTACCGATTTTCGTTGGAGCGACGTCCCCTCTGATGACGGTGTTAAACCAGATGCTGGACTCTTCACCGATCTCCACATCCCCGGAGATGGTCACATGATCGGCAATGTATGCCGAGTGAGCGATGAATGGTTTTTTATCATAATATGGATAGAGCATTTTTTACTACCCCTTTCAATAATATTTACTATAATAATGGTAGCAGAATTCATTCACATAGAGAACTATTAAGGAGGAATTGCCATGTGGAAATGGGAAACAGATCAAGAAGCAAAGGCAGTCATCGTTATCATTCATGGAGCAATGGAGCATCATGGCCGTTACGGTTGGCTCATTGAAATGTGGCGTGCATCCGGCTTCCATGTCATCATGGGGGATTTACCGGGTCAGGGTATGACATCGAGAAGTCAAAGAGGACATATTGATTCGTTTGATGAATATATAGTGGAAGTGAAAGATTGGGTACAGGCGGCGTATCAATTTGAATTGCCTGTATTTGTGATTGGTCATAGTATGGGTGGGCTTGTTGCGGTCCGTATGCTTCAGGAATCCCATGTGAACCTGGCAGGTGTGATATTGTCTTCACCTTGTTTAGGCTTGGTCACGACCCCTTCAAAACCAATCGAGCTCTTGTCCCACGGTTTGAATAAGATCGCTCCAATGGTGAAGTTTCCATCAGGATTAACGATCGATATGGCAACGAGAAATGCAGATGTACGTGAAATTGACAGCAACGATTCACTCTATATCACCAAGGTGTCTGTCCGCTGGTACAGGGAGCTCGCCCATGCGATAAAACTGGCTTTTGTAAACCTGGAAAAAATGCCTGACGTTCCTCTGCTCGTGCTGCAGGCTGGTGACGACAAAATCGTCGATAAAAAAGCAGTGAAAAAATGGTTCAACGAACTGTCTTTATCTGAAATGCATTACAAAGAATGGCCGAAATGCTATCATGAAATCTATAATGAACCAGAAAGAGAAGATATCTTTGAATACTCCAAAATTTTCATTGAAAGTCGTTTGAAAGCGCTAGGATACATTTTGTAAAAGAGGTGGTAAAGGTGTCGATCCCAAGTGATCCCTTTTCGTTAATGACAAGAGTATACCGAAATGTTTTTCCGATTGTTCATAAAGAATTAGATGAGTGGAAGAGACGGGCAAAAGCGATCCCCAATCAGGAACTAAGAAGTCAGGCCCTTGCCAGTATCGAACATAAAACGTTTCACTGTGAAGGTGGATCGATCCTTTCCCTGCTGGCACTGGACAAAAAACAAGACACGATTCGATTTATCGTCGCCTATCAAACGATAAGCGATTATTTGGATAATCTGTGTGATCGAAGCGTTTCCCTGGATCCCGACGATTTTGCCCTTCTTCATCAATCCATGAAAGACGCCCTGACGGTGGGTGCTGTGCCTGCCAATTACTATGCTTTAAGGGCAGATCAGGATGACGGAGGGTATCTCAAAGATTTAGTGCTCACCTGTCACTCCGTTCTTGAATCATTGACCCACTATGATAGCATCCAAAAGGATCTTATACAGCTTTGTGAATACTACTGCGACTTGCAGATACATAAACATGTAAAAAAAGAAGAAAGAGTAGGAAGGCTGCAGAATTGGTTTGAAACTCACCGTTCGAACCTTCCGGAAATGAACTGGTACGAGTTTTCCGCCTGCTCCGGGTCGACACTCGGCATCTTCTGTTTAGTGTCATACGCGTGCCGAAGCGATTTTCAGCCATCTTATACAGAAAAAATCAAACAAGGATATTTTCCATACATTCAAGGCTTACACATTCTTCTTGATTACTTCATCGATCAGGATGAGGATCATGAGGGGGGAGACTTGAACTTCTGCTTCTATTACGAGGATGATGAGCATTTAAAAGAGCGGCTGCTTCATTTCCTTCAGAAAGCAGACGAACACACCCATGAACTGCCCCATGCCCATTTTCACCGCCTGATCAACAAAGGACTCATAGGCGTCTATCTGTCAGACGACAAGGCAAACAAACAAGAAAAAGTTCAATCCTTCTCCAAACAATTCATCTCACAAGCCGGCTGGATCACTAGATTCTTCTACATCAACGGAAAAATCTACCGCAAATGGAGAAAACGCAAAAAAACCTCCTGAAAAAGAGGGACGGACCTTCGAAACAAGTTTCGAAGGTCCGTCCCTTTTATTGTCTGTTCTATCGAACTATAGTCGGGTAGTATAATACTAAATTCGACCTTAAATACCATATTTATACATATAATATTCGTTCATATCTTTCGATTTATGACAATTCACCCATCTTATATATAGCGAAATATCATACTATTTATCTAAAAATATATTATTTAGTAATACTAAATAACTAATGTATTCTGAAAAGATTTACTTTTCAGAATAATGGAGTATATTTTAATTAGTGTAAAAATTTAGTACATAAAAAGAGGGGGAAACGTGTTTGAAATCTCGTAAAGTATTATCGATGGCCATGGTCGCGGCATTAAGTGTAGGGGCATTTGCTGTACCTGCATCAGCTGCAACCGCAGTGCCGGAAAATGTGTTAGCGAAGCCGACGGTGAAACATGATCATAAACATGGAGGGCCTTTTGATTTAGGCATTGCGAATGACGAACGCCTGATTGACATGCTGAAGGAAGAAGGCAAGATCAAGCAAAATGCGACAACTGCTGAAGCGGAGAAAGCATTGCAAAAATTCCTGAAAGCGAAAGCGGATTCTGCTGAAAAAGAAGCGGAAGAAGGCGAACTACACGGTGAAGAAGCAGAAGCGAAGTCTAAGCTTCAAAAAGAAATGAAGAATAACAGCTTGACTTCAGGTAAGGGGAATAAGCTTGGAAAAGCTAAGAAGAATGCACCGGCTTCTGTGGAGGAAGAAGCGTATAATGGTGTGAAAAGAACGGATGACGTGTTAGTTCTTTTAGTGGATTATCCTGACAAGCCTCATAATACATTAACTCCGGATGAAACTGATATGTATTACGATGATGAGGATGCTTATTCTAGAGCACATTATCAAGACATGCTGTTTGGTGAAGGTGGTTGGACAGGCCCAGACGGTAAAAACTATGTTTCCATGAAGCAATATTATGAACAACAGTCGGGTGGAAGCTATTCTGTAGAAGGTGAAGTTGCCGGTTGGTATACAGCAAGTAAGCCGGCAGCGGCATATGGTGGTAATGACCCACAACCCGATGGTAGTGACGTGAATGCAAGAGGTCTTGTAAAAGAAGCTTTAGAGGCTGCAGCTGAAGATCCGAATGTAGACCTTGCTGACTATGACAAATGGGATCGATATGATCTAGATGGAGATGGGAATTATCTTGAACCGGATGGACTTGTTGATCACTTAATGGTTATTCACTCTGGTGTGGGTGAAGAAGCAGGCGGGGGGTCATTAGGGTCAGACGCAATCTGGTCTCATCGTTGGAATTTAGGTGGTATTTTCCCAATCGAAGGTTCTCCGGCACCTGAAGTGGATTATTGGGGAGAAGGAACAATGTATGCCTACGACTACACTATCGAACCTGAAGACGGTGCTGTCGGGGTTATGGCCCACGAATTTGGTCATGATTTAGGTCTTCCAGATGAGTACGATACTCAGTATACAGGAACAGGTGAGCCGGTAAGCTACTGGTCCATCATGGCAAGCGGAAGCTGGGCCGGGGATATTCCGGGAACTCAGCCTACAGGGTTCAGTCCTTATATGAAAGAAATGCTTCAGTCTTCTGCTGTAGTGGATAGTGAAGGTACTGAAGGAAATTGGTTGAGTGGAACAGAATTCGACATTGAGGACATAGATAGTGAGAATAAGGAAGTATTACTCGACGAAGCAAACACAAAAGGAACAAACAACGACGTAGTGAAAGTAAATCTTCCACAAAAAGAAACAGTCATCAATGAGCCGGCAAGCGGTGAGTATGAGTACTTCTCTGGAAGTGCTGATGAGCTACACAATTCTTTATCGACTAATGTTGATTTAACGAATGCTAATTCAGCGAAGTTCAATTTCAAAGCTTGGTATGATATTGAAACAGATTGGGATTATGCCTATGTAACGGTTAACGGAGAGCCCGTAGCGAGTGAGATTACTACTAATACAAATCCTAACGACTCTAATCTTGGAAATGGAATCACTGGTTCTTCTAACGGATGGATTGACGCTTCATTCGACCTTTCAGCTTATGCTGGACAAGAAGTTGAAGTAGCAATCGAGTATGTAACAGATGCTGCCGTTTCAAATCCAGGGCTCTATGCAGACGATCTTTCTGTAGTCGTTGATGGGGAAGAAGTCTTGTTTGATGATGCTGAAGGCGATGCGAAATTTAGTCTGGACGGATTCACTAAGGACGACGGTATCAAACGCTCCGACCACTACTACCTACTGGAATGGCGCAGCCACAACGGTGTAGATGAAGGTCTTGCCAACATCCGCCGTGGTGCAAGCTTAATGAAATATGATGGTGGTCTGGTAGTATGGTACGTTGACAAACAATTCAGCGAAAACTGGACAGGAGCTCATCCTGGAGATGGATTCGTCGGTGTTGTAGATGCAGACCAAAAGACAAATTATTGGAGCGATGGTACAGCTGGATCGACTCGTTACCAGGTACACGACGCTGCATTCAGCTTAAATAAATCTGAGAAAATGTTCTTGGATTACTCTGATATTACTGGTATCACGATGAAAGACAACCACACTAAACGTAATCCATTATTTGACGACAGTGCGGATTACAGCAACAAAGGTATGGTAGACGCCGGACGTAACGTACCAAATTACGGATTGAAATTCCGAGTGGTAAGTCAAAGTGCTGACGGTACTGTAGGTAAGGTATTACTGTACAAATAATTCAAACATCAAAGGGTGACTGCCATCTCGGCAGTCACCCTTTAAGCATGTTAGTGGACATTTTTTACTACTGAATTGATAATAATACTCACATCAATTAAAGGAGATGTCCATTTTGAAGCTAAGTGTTTTAGATCAATCACCCATTTCAGAAGGAATGAGCCCACAAGAGGCTTTACATCATACAGTACAATTAGCACAACATGCCGAGAAGTTGGGATTCGAACGTTTTTGGGTATCCGAGCATCATGACTCCACGGGACTTGCGGGTTCCTCACCGGAGGTCTTGATCGCTCATCTGGCACAGAATACATCAAGAATTCGTGTCGGTTCCGGAGGGGTTATGCTTCCTCATTACTCTTCATACAAAGTAGCGGAGAATTTCCGATTGCTTGAAGGGTTGAATCCTAATCGAATTGACTTAGGTTTGGGGAGGGCACCTGGCGGAATGCCGATGGCGACGATGGCCCTGCACGACGGGAAGCCGAGGGACGTCAATCGTTATCCTGAACAAATCGATGATCTGCTGGGGTATTTAACCGATTCTTTACCGGATACTCATCCCTATCAAGGATTAACGGCAGCCCCGATGATTGAAACGATGCCGGAAGTATGGATGCTCGGTTCAAGTCCGTCCAGTGCGATGCTGGCGGCGCAAAAAGGATTACCGTATACCTTTGCCCAATTTATTAACGGAGAGGGCGGTCCTCAATATACCCAGGCTTACAGAAATAACTTTGTTCCTTCAGACTACCTGAAGGAGCCGAAAAACATCGTAGCCGTGTTTGCCATCTGTGCTGAAACGGATGAAGAAGCAGAAAGAGTCGCATCCAGTATAGACTTAGCGATTTTAATGATTGAACAAGGCATGCGTTCAAACGGGACACCAAGTCCTGAAAAAGCGGCAGCTTATCAGTACACCCCATTTGAAGAAATGAGAGTGCGCGAAAATCGCAAACGCATGGTCGTCGGAAATCCTAAAAAAGTGAAAGAACAACTACTTTCACTCAGTGAACAATACGAAACAGATGAAATCATGCTCGTCAGCATCACCCATGACTTTCAAGATAAACTCAAATCATTTGAATTAATTGCTAAAGAACTTTTATAAATAAATAGAAAAAATAGGGACGGACCTTTTCGAGGTCCGTCCCTATTTTCTTTTGGCCAGCTGCAGGGCTTAGAGGCTCGAGGTCATAAGCCGAACTCACCAAAAAGGCAAAAATCAGCCTTTTCGGCAAGTTCAGCTTATGCTGGTCGCCTCTGGGCAAAGCCCTTCCGCTTTTCTTTTTATCGTTTCTCCAATGCAACAATAAATGGAGGATTATTCAGCTGATTCATGAATTGATAGCGAAGGACGTGGACGTAGTTTTGGTCCAGTTTTTCCACGTAGCGGAGGATATAGTCCCGTTCTACCGCTCCTTCCGGGTGTCCGTGATAAATGACAAGGACGAGGATCCCTTCAGGTGCCATCATTTCCAGGATTTGATTCAAGGCGAGTATCGTTGTTTTCGGGCGGGTGACAATTTCCTTGTCACCGCCGGGTAAGTACCCAAGGTTAAAGATTGCGCCGGTCACTTTCCCATGATGGACGGGGGGGATGACGTTCATCACTGTCTCGTGCCCTTGATGAAAGAGTGTCACCCGGTGAGCAAGATCATGGGTGATGAGCTGTTCTTTCGTGTTTTCTATGGCTTCCTCTTGGATATCAAAACCGTATACACGGCCATTTTCTCCTACTAACCGAGCCAGGAATAAGGTGTCATGTCCATTCCCGAGTGTTGCGTCTATTGTAATATCTCCTGGTTTGACAGCCCGTTCCAGAAGCTCTCTCGCAAAAGGTAAGATCCGATCTAATTTCATGCTTTCACATCCACTTTAAAGTATTTTCCCTGCCAGCTGTCCCGGCGTTTAAGTTCATCGTCAATCGCGTTCAATACACTCCATTTATTCACGCTCCACATCGGTCCGATCATCAAGGCGATAGGTCCGTCCCCCGTAATGCGGTGAACGATCATTTCGGGTGGAATGACTTCCAGCTGATCGCAAACCAATTTTACGTAATGATCGAAATCCATGAAGTCGAGTAGTCCTTTTTCGTATTGCTTTACCATGGGTGTTCCTTTCAGTAAATGCAAGAGGTGGATTTTAATTCCCTGCACATCAAGCTTGGCCACTTCACGTGCCGTTTCCATCATCATTTCTTCATCTTCTTGAGGAAGTCCGTTAATAATATGGGAACAGACACGTATACCGTGTTTTCTTAATTTATTGACTCCTTCGACATAGGACTGATAATCGTGGGCCCGATTGATCAACGCGGCGGTTTTTTCATGAACGGTTTGCAGGCCCAGTTCTACCCATAAATAGGTTCTTTCGTTCAATTCAGCTAAGTATTCGACTACATCGTCAGGAAGACAATCCGGACGGGTAGCGATGGAAATACCTACAACACCCTCTTGTTCGAGAACTGATTCATATTTCTCTCTTAACACATCAACAGGTGCGTGAGTGTTGGTGAATGCTTGGAAATACGCCATATACTTACCGTCTTTCCACTTCTTGTGCATTCTTCCTTTAATGTCATTGAATTGCTTTTCTAAGGAGTCGACCCTGCTTCCGGCAAAGTCCCCAGAGCCTGAAGCACTGCAAAAGGTACAGCCTCCATGGGCAACCGTGCCGTCCCGGTTCGGGCAATCGAAGCCGCCATCCAGTGCAACTTTAAAGACTTTATGTCCAAAGTGATTTCGTAAATGGTAGTTCCACGTATGATATCGTTTTAAATCTGTGGCATATGGAAATGGGTTTGTCTCGATGACAAACACCTCCTACGTTTCAATGTGTAAAAAAAAACAGTATGTATGGCTCAAAAAGATTTTAACATGAACACGGGGTCAAATGTATGCTGCATAGAGAAATAGGCGAAGATTACCACTTCTGAAACGGGCAATCAGGTTCAAACTAAGGTGGAGGAGAGTAAGGATGGGACCTTCCTCTTCTTTATTCTATACGTCAAGGAGGTAGTCGAAATGGCAACAAGAAATTCGGTTGATGAATGCATTCAAAAGTGTGAAGATGCCATTCGTTACGCTCAAGAACAATATAAATCAGGGACACAGCAAGAGCATTACCATGATGTGGAATACACTCAAGCCATGCAGCAGCTTGAGGAAGCGGTGAATGATGTGGCTCATTTGGCCAATAGCGCCAACTCTCAACAGCGTGAACAATTGCATCGCATGAGACTTCAGCTTCAGGCCTTACAAAATGAGATGATTTTGTTAGACCATGATCCAAATGTAGTAGGAGGTAAATTACATTGACCACACGTTCTGATAAAAAAAACCCTGAACAAAAGACCCGCAGTGATTTCCGTAATTTAGATACAGAATTCGGGGCGGAAAACAATCCTGTCAAAGCTGCGAAAAAGCGTTACGAAAAACAGGGACAGCCTGTTAAATCCGATCATCATAACGGAAAATAATGGACTGAAACCAGGTGCTCTTTAAATACATGCACCTGGTTTTTTTAGTTGTAAAAAAGGACATCTATTTTGAAAAAAAATTCTTGCCCCCTTTCATAAAAAAGAGTAAAATCCTTTTGGGACTCGAAATAAAATGGTGGAAAGGGGGCAGAATCATGCCCAAATCATTATGGTTGCTTGTCATTGGAATGATGGTGAATGTGACAGGTGCCTCTTTTTTATGGCCTCTTAATACAATTTATCTACATGAGAATTTAGGGAAGTCACTGTCTGTAGCGGGAATTGTGCTGATGATGAACGCTGGAGCGAGTGTAATCGGAAATTTGATCGGGGGAACACTTTTTGATAAGTTTGGTGGATACCGCTCGATACTAGTAGGGATTTCCATTACCTTGACTGCTCTTGTCGGGATGAATATTTGGCATGGCTGGCCTCACTATGTGGTCTTCTTGACCATTGTTGGATTTGGCTCAGGTATAGTCTTTCCTTCCATGTATGCCATGGCAGGTTCGGTATGGCCTGAAGGTGGCCGGAAAGCATTCAATTCCGTCTATGTGGCGCAAAATATTGGGGTTGCCGTTGGAGCCGCATTAGGTGGGTTCGTCGCCTCATTTTCCTTTAACTATATATTCTTAGCGAACCTTAGTATGTATATCGTCTTTTTCTTCATTGCCTTATTTGGTTATCGAAACATTTCAGTTAACGGTCATCAAACATCCGTGTTGAATGAGTCTAAGGTGATAAGGGATAAATCGAAACTGAAGGCCTTGCTCTTCATTTGTGTTGCCTATTTATTATGCTGGATGGGCTATGTTCAATGGCAGTCCACCATTGCAACGTACACCCAGGAGATCAATATTTCCTTGAAACAATATAGCTTATTGTGGACGATAAATGGAGCATTGATTGTGCTTGCACAGCCACTTTTGTCAAAAGCCATCAAGCGTTTTGAACATAATTTAAAGCTTCAAATTATGATTGGGACGATTATTTTCATGGTTTCGTTCGCAGTGGCATCGATTGCCGATCAATTTCAATGGTTTGCCATTGCGATGATCATTCTGACAATCGGTGAAATGCTCATATGGCCTGCTGTTCCTACCATTGCTAACTCACTTGCTCCAAAAGGGAGAGAAGGATTCTATCAGGGAATCGTCAACAGTACAGCGACAGGAGGAAGAATGATCGGACCGTTTATCGGAGGAGTATTAGTGGACGTATTCAGCATGCAGGTGCTGTTTATGACGTTGATCGCTTTCTTTATGGTCTCATTAGTCATTACGAGTCAATATGACCGACCGTTGAAAAAGAAAAGCGCAGTCTCCGTATCGGTTCAACAATAAAGAAACCCCCAATGAGAATTCATTGGGGGTTTTTCCATATAAAAAGGGCTCCCGTTTCCTACGGAAGCCCACTTGCAAAAAATTGAGGCGAGAGATCAGCAAACGCCACATCGTTTGTTGTCACAAGGACGTGATCCCCGACTTACACAATTCAGCTCATCGCTATAATAGAATAGCATAGGACTTATAAGAAAACAAGACTATTTTAAAAAAATAATCTAACCACTTAGATTATAGGAAGTTTTAGAAATAATGATAGTCGTTTCTAAGAAGCATTACTATAGAAATATAGGAATGGGAAAAAAATCGAATAAATACGTAACGATTGAACGCAGAACGTTAGGTTAACCCTTTTTCTTGAGCCAATATTTTATGAGTGGACCCGTATCTCCAAACACAGGGTCCAATGATGGACGCAGAACGTTCTTAATTTCAATTAAAACACTTGGCCGTTCTCGTAATGAACCTTTTTTTAAATTATAATCATCCCCGTTCGGATAGGCACCTGCGACTTTAAAGTCGGGACTTGCGGATAATTTCTTATGTCCGGTCCCGGCTGGAAGGATGATCACATCACCTTTATGAACCGTCACTTCCTCGCCCATTTCGCCACCTAATTGAACCGTGGCCTCACCTTCCATGACCCCTAATACTTCATGTGCGTTACTATGGTAATGGTGGTAATCATATATGCCATTTGTCCAACTATTGAGCCATTGATTTCTGTTGAAGAGCTCTTCGGCGTCATGGGGATGATCAAGTGCATTCCGGTAGATGAGTACGGGCAGGTCCGGGTTGTTCGGGATGATTCCATCGTCTTCGAAATAAAATATTTTCAGTTCTGCGATTTTCATCCTTTCATTCCTCCATTCATTGTTAAGAAGTTTCCCTAATTCCGTATAAATTAAACCGATTGCCTACTAGTAATTGAAAGATTTGCAAGCCGTTTTCATTTCCGCAACGACAGTGAATGTATGTGCTACTATAGATGTATATGTTCTCTTTCAAAAACAGAGGAGGCAACGTAAATGAGCAGCTTATTAAAAAAGGTATCCGTCGAAATGATTGAAATCATTCTTGAGAACGCTTTCGAATGGTTGGTCGTTGTTGATAATGAAGGCACGATTATTTATATAAATGACAATTACTGTCGCTTTCTTGAGGTTGAGCGTAATAAAGCGATTGGATCACATGTGACGAACGTCATCGAAAACACACGAATGCATATTGTTGCAAATAGTGGCAAAGAGGAAGTGGCAGACCTTCAATATATAAAAGGAAACTATATGATCGCCAATCGAATTCCGATTCGAGTTGATGGCAAGGTGATAGGAGCATTTGGATCGGTGATCTTCCGTGACACGAGTGAATGGATGCAAATGAGTTCTCACGTAAAGAACATGATGTCTAAAATTCAAAGTTACATTCAAGATATTAATACCGGTGTGAAATACACACTGAATGATATTATCGGTGAATCACCCGGAATGAATGAATTGAAGGACAAAGCTCAAATGATCGCCCCCAGTGACATTTCGATCCTGATCAGAGGGGAGAGTGGAACTGGTAAAGAGCTGTTCGCCCATAGTATTCACCAGCTGAGCGAAAGAAGCGGACAACCTTTCATTAAAGTGAACTGCGCGGCGATCCCGGAGCAGCTTTTGGAATCAGAGCTATTCGGTTACGAAGAAGGAGCTTTTACAGGAGCGAAAAAGGGTGGTAAAAAAGGGAAATTCCAGCTGGCTCATAAGGGAACGCTTTTCCTTGATGAGATCGGGGACATGCCTCTCAATATGCAGGCGAAGCTTCTCAGGGCTTTACAGGAAGGGGAGGTCGAGGCAGTCGGTTCAAACCGTGTTCAACATGTGGATGTCCGCATCATAGCAGCCACGAACCGTCCTCTTGAAAAAATGATGGAAGAAAAGCGATTTCGAAGCGACTTGTACTATCGTATTAATGTAGTCCCCTTTCAAATTCCCCCTCTCCGTGAGCGTAAGGAAGATATCGAGAATTTGGCTGCCTTTTTCTTGGGAAAATCCACAAAATCATCGGGGAAACGAATCCAGGGGTTTGAAAACGAAGTGATGCAGATTTTTCGTTCCTATAGCTGGCCCGGGAATCTGCGTGAATTAGAAAATGTCATTAACGCTTCCACCTATTTGTCTAATGAAAGCTGGATCTCTCTTCAGTCACTGCCTTCTTATATGAAGGTTGGAAACTTATATGATGTCGGCTCTAAAACATTAAAAGAAATCCTCGAAGAAACGGAGAAATCCGTGTTGATTCAAAGCCTGCAAACTCATCAGCACGATAAACGGAAGGTCGCAGAGACACTGGGGATAAGTAAATCAAGCATGTATGAGAAATTAAATAAATATCAGCTCCTATGATATGAATGTACCGGCAGTCCGGAAATGTGGAAATTAGTCCATATTTTCGGACTGTTTTATTTTTAGTGTAAATATGTACATTTCGTGACTAAAATTCTGAGTTTGTCCAGAATCCTGGAATTTTTATAATGGGTGAGTGAGAAAATGAGTGGATGATTAGTAATCAGAAAGTTGGCACAATTATTGCATGTATTCTATTTGAAAGTATTTCATGGAAAGGAGAGTAGAAAAGTAGATAAAAATGTAAACGATTTCATTTTGCGTTGATCATCTTTAGAGAACGAAGGGGGAAATATCATGTTAAGCATGATCGGTCTTATTGGAGGACTCATTTTATTAATCTTTTTAACGATGAGGGGCATGAACATATTGATTGTTGGCCCCATATCGGCTTTATTCGTCGCAGTGTTGAGTGGGATGCCGCTCTTTCCGCAGTTAGCGGGTGAAGGGGAAGCGAATCTCGTTTCAAATTACATGTCAGGGTTTACAAGCTTCGTCGCTGCCTGGTATCTGATGTTCTTATTGGGTGCCGTTTTCGGAAAAGTGATGGAAGACAGCGGTGCCGCTGATAGTGTCTCCCGGTTTGTAGTAGAAAAATTAGGGATGAAGTATGCCGTGTTCGCCATTGTTCTTGCCTGTGCGGTTTTAACATACGGGGGAGTCAGTCTCTTTGTAGTGGCATTCTCTGTTTATCCTATGGCCGTTAGTTTATTTAAACAAGCGGATCTGCCGCGCCGTTTCATTCCTGCGGCATTAGCATTCGGATCGGTCACATTCACGATGACATCGGCAGGTTCACCTGAGATCCAAAACTGGATTCCGATAGAATATCTGGGCACGACACCATATGCAGGCTGGGAGGTCAGCTTGATCGTCGCCGTGTTTATGGCAGTGTTTGGCTACTGGTGGTTAAAACGTATGATCACCAAAGCAGTCAATAAAGGAGAAAAGTTCCAATCACGAGAAGAAGATCCGGTCATTGATGAAGGAAGACCTTTACCTAACCCGTTCATGGGATTGATTCCATTATTAGTCGTACTAATTCTGGCTTTCTCTTTCCATGATTCTTTAAAACAATCAGCTCTTATCATTGCCCTATTAGGTGGTGTGATTTCGGCTTATGTGTTGAATCGCAAATATTTCAAAGGGTTCTGGGGTGCTGTTTCCGAGGGTACGGTTGGAGCATTGATCGCCATCGGTAACACAGCAGCCGTCGTTGGATTCGGAGGAGTGGCCAAAGCCGTTCCAGCCTTCAGTACAGCCGTTGATGTCATGACGAATATTCCTGGATCCCCATTGATCGGTGGAGCCATCGCAGTCAGTGTGATAGCAGGGATGACCGGTTCAGCTTCCGGTGGTCAAGCGATCGCGTTGCCGATCCTCGCTCCTCACTATGTTGATATGGGTGTAAATCCTGAAGCCCTTCACCGGGTAGTGGCGATATCTTCAGGAGCACTGGATTCATTGCCGCACAATGGATATGTCGTGACGACGATCCGTTCGATCTGTAATGAATCACATGGAGAAGCGTATGGCGCGGTAGGTGCGGTTACGGTCATTGTCCCACTTATCGGTCTAGCCTTAGCGATTCTTTTATTCTCATTTGGCGTAGGGATCTAAGAAAGGAGTATCATCATGGTTGAAAATAAAGTTGTATTCATAACAGGGGCGGCGCAAGGGATCGGGTACGAAATCGGAAGAGAATTCGCTGCTAATGGAGCAAAAGTCGTCCTGACGGATCTGCAGGAAGATGCCGTTCAAAAAGCCTCAGAGGCCCTTAAGGCAGAAGGCTACGAAGTCCTTGGATTGCGCTGTGACGTGACATTGGAATCGGAATTAAAAGAAGCAATCGCTAAAACGGTGGATCACTATGGGAAGCTGGATATATTGATCAATAATGCAGGACTTCAACATGTATCCCATATCGAAGAGTTCCCGACTGAGAAATTTGAACTTCTCATAAAAGTCATGCTGACCGCTCCATTTGTCGCGATCAAGCATGTCCTTCCTCACATGAAGGAGCAGGGATCGGGACGGATCATCAACATGGCGTCCATTAATGGATTAGTCGGTTTCTCCGGCAAAGCAGCCTATAATTCTGCCAAACACGGAGTCATCGGCCTCACGAAGGTAGCGGCATTGGAAGCGGCGCAGCATGGAATTACCGTGAATGCGGTTTGTCCGGGGTACGTGGACACTCCCCTGGTTCGCAATCAGCTGGGGGACCTTGCCAAAACGCGCAATATACCGTTTGAAAGAGTGATAGAAGAAGTCATCTATCCTCTCGTACCGCAGAGAAGATTACTGGATGTAAAAGAAATTGCAGACTATACCATGTTCCTATGCAGCGACGCAGCAAAGGGAATTACGGGGCAGGCAGTTGTATTGGATGGCGGGTATACGGTTCAATAATCTGATGAGGAGGAACGGCCTTTAAGTAGGCTGTTTCTTTTTTTACTAGGTGAAGTGTGGCTAGCTAATACGAATGCTTGGAAAAAAACGTAAATCGGCTGGATTATTGATGAAAACGGCCGGATTATCCTCTGTATCGGCTGGATTCTACTTTAAAACGGCTGGATTTTCATCAAATAGGACCAAACTTCCCCATAAGCGTCACCTGTAATCCCAACCAATTCAATGATTTCACAAAAATCTCCCCCGCAAACCAACAATAGGCTTGCGCTTCTGTATATTTTTCACTAAAATAGTGAATACATATAATGTTTTACTATATCGAAACGTTGATCAGGAGTAGTAATGATGGATTTCTGTCTTAGAGAGTTGACGGGTGGTGAAAGTCAACCAGAAGCATTATGAACTCGCCTGCTGAGTTGCAAGTGTGAACAACAGTAAGACTTGCCGTTTTCCGCGTTAAGGATGAATGAAGCTGAGTGCGTGTACACTAATGTGGGTGGTACCGCGGGAGAATGATAATACAAACTCTCGTCCCAAATATTTATTTGGGATGAGAGTTTTTTATTTTTTTTAGAAAAAGAAAGGCACCTGCCTTTCGAATGACAATCAAAGGAGGATCTCAATATGAGTTTTGATCATAAAAGTGTTGAGACAAAATGGCAGCAGTATTGGGAAGAAAATAAAACGTTCAAGGCGACTGAAGATGAAGGTAAAGACAATTTCTACGCACTGGATATGTTCCCGTATCCATCAGGCGCAGGTCTTCACGTAGGACATCCGGAAGGGTTTACGGCAACGGACATCCTTTCCCGCATGAAGCGTATGCAAGGGTACAATGTCCTTCATCCGATGGGGTGGGATGCATTCGGTTTACCGGCTGAGCAATATGCCCTTGATACAGGGAATGACCCGGCAGAATTCACAGAGATGAACATTAATACCTTCCGCCGTCAAATTAAATCACTCGGGTTTTCTTATGATTGGGACCGCGAAGTCAATACAACAGATCCAGGCTACTATAAATGGACACAATGGATCTTCATCCAGCTTTATAAAAAAGGATTGGCTTATGTGGATGAGGTTGCCGTGAATTGGTGTCCTGCACTGGGAACGGTCCTTGCAAATGAAGAAGTAATCGATGGGAAAAGCGAACGCGGAGGGCATTCAGTGGAGCGCCGTCCGATGAAGCAGTGGATGCTGAAAATTACGGCTTATGCCGATCGCCTGCTTGAAGACCTTGAAGACGTTGACTGGCCGGAAAGCATTAAAGATATGCAGCGTAACTGGATCGGACGCTCTGAAGGAGCAGAAATCAATTTTACGATTGATGGTCATGACGAATCTTTCGATGTATTCACAACACGTCCGGATACGATTTTTGGTGCAACGTACGCGGTTCTTGCTCCAGAGCATCCGTTCGTTGGGAAAATCACCTCTGAAGAACAACGTGAGAAAGTGAATGAATATATCGACAAGATCAAGTCAAAAAGTGATCTTGAACGTACAGATCTTGCGAAAGAAAAAACGGGTGTCTTCACAGGAGCCTATGCCATTAATCCGGCTAACGGAAACAAAATGCCGATCTGGATTGCCGATTACGTTCTAATGAGCTACGGTTCTGGTGCAATCATGGCTGTTCCTGCTCACGACGAGAGAGATTACGAGTTCGCCAAAGAATTCGATCTTCCAATCGTGGAAGTGGTCGCTGGAGGCAACGTTGAGAAAGAAGCTTATACAGGTGACGGAGATCATGTGAACTCTGATTTCCTTGATGGAATGGGTAAGGAAGAGGCAATTACAAAAGCCATTTCCTGGTTGGAAGAGAAGAATATCGGAACGAAGAAAGTGACGTACCGTCTGCGTGACTGGTTATTCAGCCGTCAGCGTTATTGGGGTGAACCGATTCCAGTCATCCACTGGGAGGATGGGACAACATCTGCCGTTCCTGAAAGTGAGCTTCCTCTTGTACTTCCGAAGACGACTGAGATCAAACCGTCTGGTACGGGTGAATCCCCACTTGCGAATATCAGTGACTGGGTAAACGTCGAAGACCCTGAGACAGGTAAAAAAGGCCGTCGTGAAACAAACACTATGCCGCAATGGGCAGGCAGCTGCTGGTACTACCTTCGTTATATCGATCCGAAAAACGAAGAAGCCCTTGCCGATGCGAAGAAAATGGAAGATTGGCTGCCGGTTGATACGTATATCGGAGGAGCCGAGCATGCGGTCCTTCACTTGCTGTATGCACGTTTCTGGCATAAGTTCCTTTATGATATCGGCGTGGTTCCAACAAAAGAGCCGTTCCAAAAACTATTCAACCAAGGAATGATTCTTGGGGAAAACAATGAAAAAATGAGTAAATCAAAAGGGAATGTTGTCAATCCGGATGAGGTGGTAGAATCTCACGGAGCAGATACCCTGCGGCTTTATGAAATGTTCATGGGTCCACTGGAAGCTTCCATCGCATGGAGCACAAACGGCTTGGATGGAGCACGCCGCTTCCTTGATCGTGTATGGCGCCTGCTTGTCGAGGAGGATGGCACACTTTCCTCGAAGGTGACAGATGCACCGAACAGTGACTTGGACAAAATTTATAACCAGACTGTTAAGAAAGTGACAGAAGACTACGAGGGTCTTCGATTTAATACAGGAATTTCTCAGCTGATGGTCTTCATCAATGATGCGTACAAAGCTGACACACTTCCTAAGAACTATGTGGAAGGTTTCATTAAGATGCTGGCACCGATCGCTCCGCATATGACAGAAGAGCTTTGGAGCAAGCTTGGTCATGAAGGAACGCTTTCCTACGAAGCTTGGCCGACATTCGATGAATCGAAGCTTGTTGACAACGAAGTAGAAATCGTTCTTCAAGTAAACGGAAAAGTGAAAGCGAAAGTCATGATCCCTCGAGATATGAACAAAGAGGATCTAGAAAAAACCGCCATGGAAAACGATGAAATCAAAAGCCAAATCCAAGGCAAAACCATCCGCAAAGTCATTGCCGTACCCGGCAAACTAGTCAACATCGTAGCCAACTAATATTGTGAGTATTTTGTGAGTATTTATGAGGGACGGACCTTGAAATGAATCTGATTGTTAGGAAATGCTATCAATTGGGGATTCTGTATTTCACCAAGGTCCGTCCCTCTTTTTCGATCTGATATTTTTGTTTGGGAGACGGGCTTTGGTATAATTGTGGTGAATGAATGTTGAAAGGAAGTTGAGAAGAATGGATACGATTAAAACGATTACGACTGATGAGTTGGAGCAAAAGTTGAAAAACGGTGAAGATCTTCTATTGGTGGATGTTCGTGAAGATGAAGAGGTGGCAGAGGGAGTGATTCCAGGAGCGAAGCATATCAAAATGGGTGAAATTCCTGAATCACTTGATCAATTTGATAAAGACAAAGAGTACATCTTTATTTGCCGCTCAGGAAACCGCAGCGGAAATGTCGCTCACTACATGCAGGAACAAGGCTATAAAGTGGTGAACATGGAAGGCGGCATGATGAACTGGGCTGGGGAGACAGCCGAGAAGAAATAATTGGTTTTTCTGGGAAGAAGCACATCCTTTTTTTGAAAAGGGTGTGCTTTTTTCATTTATATAGGTGAAAGTGGCTTCCCTACAGAGCTCTGTGTGGATGTAAGGCGGTTTATCAGCGGAATTCGAGATATATCAGCGAAATTTTCATTTTATCAGCGAAATCAAAAAAATACCAAACTCATCGAAACATTCAATCCAAAATAAAAAATTCCCCACCAATTGTTTGGAAACTAAAAATTCTGACGATACTAATATCAATCAACAATGGGGAGGGAGCCCTATGATTCAAGTGAAAGTCTTCGATTATGAGCATGAGAAAGATTTAGAGAAAGATATGAATCAGTTTCTCAGTAAACTGGATGATAAAAAAATCGTGGATATTAAATATCATGTAGCAGCAATGTCGGAGGAAGTGGAAGATCAAATTTATTGTTTCTCGGCCATGGTTGTTTACAGAAAATAAAAAGGTTGATCGTACTGCAGATGCAGATGGGATCAACCTTTCTTTTTGAATTATACTTTTGCCGCATTAAATCCTGCCAGTCTTCCGGTAACAAGTGCAGAGGTAATATTGTATCCACCAGTATATCCGTGGATGTCCAGTACTTCCCCGCAGAAGAAGAGGCCGTTCATCTTTTTCGAAGCCATCGTTTTCGGTTCGATTTCTTTAATGGAGACTCCGCCGCCCGTTACAAACGCCTTATCAATGGATAATGTTCCGTTCACATTGAAGGTGAATTGTTTTAACAACTTGGTAAACTGTCGGATCTTCTCTGAGGAGATATGGTCTCCTTTTTCATCGTGATCGATTTCTGCACGGTCGAGTAAAAATAACAGGTACCTCTCTGGGACCAATCCTTTGAATATATTCTTTGCTGCTTTCTTTCCATCTTCCTTCACTTGCTTATGAAGAGTCTGGAAAAGCTGTTCTTCATTTTGATCAGGCATGGAATCAATTTGCATCGCAACATGGGTCAGGTTCCATTTCTTCATGGCTTTTACCACGTATTGACTGCAACGTAGAACAGCCGGTCCGGAAATTCCTAAATGAGTAAAGATCATATCCATTTTATGAGTGATGATTTTCTTTCCTTTAGGATTTAATACGCTTAAATCAACGCTGCGCAAAGAAAGTCCTTGAAGCTCTTTCTTTTTAACAAAGGGCTCGTCCGATGTAAGGGGAACCTCAGTCGGAAACAAATCGGTAATTGTATGCCCCGCTTTTGTGGCCCAAGGATATCCATCCCCGGTCGATCCGGTATGAGGGACGGACTTGCCTCCAACCGCGATGACGACAGCCTTTGCGGCAATCGTTTCCCCGTCTTTCAAGAGGATACCGACCGTCTCGCCATTTTCGTACAGAACTTCCTCCACACTTGTGCTCGTCCGGGTATCCACCTTTAACTCCTTCATGCGCTTCAATAAGGCTTCCACAACATCCATGGCCCGGTTCGATACGGGAAACATCCTGCCGTGATCTTCCTCTTTTAATTGTATTCCCAGCTTCTCAAAGAAAGCGATGATATCTTCATTATTGAACTCAGAAAAGGCACTATATAAAAATCGTCCATTTCCTGGAATGTGCTTAATGATTTCTTCTATGGGAAGTCGATTGGTCACGTTGCAGCGGCCGCCTCCGGAAATCGCAAGCTTTCTTCCAAGCTTCGTTCCTTTATCCACAAGAAGGACGTTCGCCCCGTTTTCACCGGCTGCGATACTGGCCATCAATCCGGACGGTCCTCCACCTATGACAATCACATCGTATTTTTTTACCATTTTTCCACCAACTTTTAGTTTTGCTCTTTCGTTTCTCAAAAGAAGTTTCTCCTTATTTTAAATGGGATGGGTTTTAAATACAACATTCGAAAAAAATT
The DNA here is from genome assembly GCF_035590735.1 of Rossellomorea aquimaris. NCBI lineage: Bacteria > Bacillati > Bacillota > Bacilli > Caryophanales > Bacillaceae > Rossellomorea > Rossellomorea aquimaris. The sequence goes on along the minus strand of NZ_CP141595.1, from coordinate 3,544,899 downwards.
GTCATTCGATTCGTACAGTAGTAAACTACTGATAGTGTGTAAATTTTCAAGTAGGATTTTATTTTGTTTGTTTAATGAGCAACAAGATATATAGAGAGGGATACTATGTCATCTAAATTAATAAGAGGGACGTTTATTTTAACGTTAGGGACCTTTATTTCGAAGTTTCTGGGTCTTTTTTATGTTATACCGTTTGATGATTTGTTAAAAGGTCATGAAGAGGGGGCTTCCCTTTATCAATATGGTTATGTACCATACACAATCTTTCTGACTGTAGCGACTGCAGGTGTGCCCCTGGCTGTATCGAAATTCGTTTCAAAATACAATGCCATAGGGGAATATGCTGTAGGACGAAGGCTATTTAAGTCAGGCTTGGTGTTGATGACGCTGACGGGGATTGTTTCTTTCCTCATTATGTATGCATTTGCACCTATATTCGCTGAAATGACGATCAAGAGTGATGAGCAGGTCATTTCGGTTGCACAGGTGACAACCGTCATTCGAGCAGTAAGTTTTGCACTGATCATCATTCCGTTTATGAGCTTGATCAGGGGCTTTTTCCAGGGCCATCAATCCATGGGGCCGACTGCTGTTTCCCAGGTGATTGAACAAATAGTCCGGATTGTTTTCTTACTGGGCGGGATTTATGTTGTATTAAACATCTTAGATGGATCAGTGACAACTGCCATTTCTGTTGCCACATTTGCTGCATTTGTCGGGGGGCTGGCAAGTCTCGGGGCATTGATTTGGTATTGGTTTAAACGAAAGCCTCATTTAGACGAGCTATTAGAGGAAGATCGCGGTCAGGAAGAGGTTTCATTACGATCGATGTACAAAGAAATCATCGCCTATTCGATTCCGTTTATTTTTGTAGGGCTTGCCAATCCATTATTTCAACTGGTTGATCAGATTACCTTTAACACTGCGATGTCTGCGATTGGAAATGCGAAAGTTTCCGATCATGCCTTTGCCGTCTTGAACTTCTATACTCATAAGCTTGTGATTATTCCAGTGTCATTGGCAACCGCCTTTTCTATGACGCTTATTCCGTTGATCACGACTTCTTATACAAGCGGCGACCGGAAGACGATGCGTAGAAACATTGATCAAACGTTTCAAATTCTATTGTTTTTAACTGTTCCGGCAGCTTTGGGAATTGCGCTTTTAGCTGAGCCGACGTATACAATGTTTTATCACAGCGATGAATTAGGAACGTCTATTTTAAGATCATATGCACCTGTTGCGATTCTCTTTGCTTTATTTGCTGTTACGGCAGCGATCCTTCAAGGAATTGACGAACAGAAATTTACAATCTTCAGCTTGCTTGTCGGTCTGCTTCTCAAGCTTGTCCTGAACATACCGCTGATTCGCTTGTTTGAAACTCAAGGTGCAGTCATCGCAACTGTGATTGGGTATGCGGTAGCGATTCTAATCAATTTATTTGTCATCAAGAAATACGCGAGATATCAATTCAGACTGATTATGAGAAGAACCATGTTCATTGGAGCACTGAATGCCGTCATGGCAGTAGTGGTATTAGTGTTATATGGTATACTGGTTCAATTCCTCAATCCTGAGTCCGGGTTCCAATCGATTCTTCTCGTTGCGATCTGTGGCGGGGTGGGAGCACTCGTATACTTCTACTTAAGCTTAAGAAGTAAATTGGCAGATCGTTTATTCGGGGATAAAATCACGAGAATTCGCAGTAAACTTCGCATAGGGTAAAGGAAAAAGGGATGATACAATGCCGATCATCCCTTTTTTTATTGAATCGCGCAGGTCCGTAATGGAATGGGAGCCTCGTTCTTATTTAATGGGTTTATTCACCGTTCACCAATAAATGTGAAATGGAAACGCTAATTATTATAATACCCAAGCTGTCTTTCGAGTCTCTCTACTTTTCGTTCCAAGCGGTCGACTTTACGGTCCAGACGCTCATATTGTCTCTCCAGTCGGTCTAACCGGTCATTGATGCCACCGCCATATCCTTGACCAGGAAATCCTGGATATCCCTGTCCGCCGCCTCCAGGGAGTGGAATAGGTATCAATAATCCACCTGAACCTTGTTGTCGATATGGATACATACGCTTCACCTCATTTATTTTTATCAAAGTTGCTTACCTTTAGTAGCCTATGTTAAGAATAGAAACATGAATGGGTAGGTGCCTATGGACGGGGCAAATCGCTGATGAATTCAATATAATAGAAAAAAAGATAATTCAACATAAACGGAGCGTGATTAATGTGAGAATAGATAAAATGCTTGCCAATATGGGTTACGGCAGCCGGAAAGAAGTAAAGAAATTATTAAAGGATGGCGGTCTTCAAGTCAATGGAGAGGTCATTAAGGATGGAAAAGTACATATCAATACGGAAAAGGATACAGTGATGTTGTACGGTGAGCAGGTTGAGTATCGTGAATTCATCTACCTTCTCATGAATAAGCCGCCTGGAGTCATCTCAGCCACAGAAGATGGACAGGATGAAACCGTCATTGATTTACTTCAGCTGGAAGATCAAATATTCAATCCATTTCCCGTTGGAAGGCTCGATAAGGATACAGAGGGATTCCTTCTCATTACGAATGACGGCCAATTATCCCACCAGCTCCTTTCTCCAAAGCGCCATGTTCCGAAAACCTATTTTGCCGTGATTGACGGGGAAGTGACAGAAGAGGACGTGGAAGCTTTCAAAAAAGGGGTAACGTTGGATGATGGTTACGAAACAAAGCCCGGGGAATTGACGATTCTAAAATCAGGATTGACCTCTGATATTGAATTGACGATTACAGAAGGCAAATTTCATCAAGTGAAAAGAATGTTCGAAAGCGTAGGGAAGCGCGTCATGTATTTGAAGCGTTTAACGATGGGACCGCTTGAGCTTGATAAAGATCTGGAGCTTGGTGAGTACCGTGAGCTGACCGAAGAGGAAGTAACGCTACTAAAAGAATACAAGCCTGAATAAAAAATGGGGCAGCACCCTTCGGTAAAGGTGCTGCCCCATTTCGTTGTTTAGTAGTAATTTTAGTCCATTATTCGATCTGCCCCAGTTCCGGCGGCAAGGCCGTCGACGCTTTTCTATGTGTCCAGCTCCGGCGGCTAGTCCCTCGAGGTCATAAGTCAAGAACGCCAAAAAGGCAAAGGGCGCCTTTCCGGCGTTCTCGTCTTATGCTTGTCGGGCCAGAACGAGCCGCCTCCGCTTTTCTAAGTATCCAGTTCCAGGGCTTAGAGCCTCGAGGTCATAAGCCAAACCTGCCAAAAAGGCAAAAACCCGCCTTTTCGGCAGGTTCGACTTATGCTTGTCGCCTCTGGGCAAAGCCCTTCCGCTTTTCTATGTGTCCAGCTCCGGCGGCTAGTCCCTCGAGGTCATAAGTCAAGAACGCCAAAAAGGCAAAGGGCGCCTTTCCGGCGTTCTCGTCTTATGCTTGTCGGGCCAGAACGAGCCGCCTCCGCTTTTCGTTTAAGATGTCATCTTCACTTTCTTCTCTGTTGTTGTCCATTGACCCCGACTTGGGCTTTGCACCAAGTCATTATACGCTAACACGTTGAGATCTCTTTGTATGGTGCGAGGAGTAATGCCAAATTCGTCTACAAGATCTTGAGTTGTTACAGTACCTTTCTGTTTAATGTACATGTACACAGCTTTGATTCTAGTTAGCATACGATTGGTTGAAGGTTTCAAAGAACCACTCCCTCATCATTTTTCCAAAGGCAAAGACTACATGCGTCGTTTGTGCACCTCACGTGCTGCCATATGTACTATGCGCTTTAGACAACCCCTTTTCTACATATAAAGTTTACTCATAAGATGTCAGACAATTACATTGTACTCCTAATCCGACAAAATTTCAAAAACATTGTCCAAATTTACAAACAATTTACGTAGTAACTTGATGGTTGTATTCCTAGAATATGAAGAAAATGCTAAATATATGTATTTTTTATCTTATTAAGCTCTTTTGGTAAAGAAAGATTGTTGTTTTGTATCATAAAATCTGCCAGGAGCTCTGTCAAAAAGTGTGTGCTTGGATGGTGAGGGGAACCGCACCGCTTGTAGCTAGCGTTCGGCCGAGCCTCATCAGCTTAGCCGAACGGGGTCTCGGCACGTCCGTACTTCCACAGGATTCTACACAGTTCCCCTCACCATCTTTAAGGGAATTTCGTGACAGAACTTAAAAGTGATAAAAACAATTTAGAGAAAACGGACTACTGCACCCTTTACAAAAGGTTATTTACCATGGATCATTGTTTGATTCATTTGAAAAATGGTTCAATTATCTACCGATCTATGAGCTAACAAAAATTTTCTTTAATTCCGTGTAGTTAATTTTTTTTTAGAACAAACGCTCAACCTATTTAGAATAGGACTTTTTAAGTGTTTCTCTATGAATACTTATAGGCAATGAAAATGTAGTAGCACAGAGTGGATTGTAGCGGAAGGCACTTAACTCCTGCGGGATATAGAGGAAAGGTCGAGACCCCACAGGGCAAAGCCCGAGGAGGCTCGACTTCCTCCCCGGGGAATGTTGTGCCTGGAGCGAAAAGGAACGGTACATGTTTCACACTACCATTTTCATTCAGGAAGTTTGCTCATTGAGCAGATGAAGACCTCGACATGAGGATTCTCTCTGTTTGGATTTCCCCATAAAACAGTATAAAATGAGAGTAGAAGTAAATACATATAAGCAGGTGGATACGAATGAGTATTAATTGGACGAATGAAGTGGAGAAGCGGAAAGACGATTTGCTTAAGGATCTGCAGCAATTCCTGCAAATTAAAAGTGTGCTGGATGAAGAGAATGTGACGGAGGAAGCACCACTGGGGAAAGGCGTGAAAGAAGCGCTGGACCATTTATTAACCCTTGGGGAGAAAGACGGTTTCATCCCTAAGAATGTCGACCATCTTGCCGGTCATTTAGAATTTGGGGAAGGAAATGATCTTCTCGGTATTCTTTGTCATGTGGATGTGGTGCCTGAAGGGGATGGATGGAGCGTCGATCCTTATGGCGGTGAGATAAAAGACGGTAAGATTTATGCCCGTGGTGCGATCGATGACAAGGGTCCTACAATGGCTGCCTATTATGCCATGAGAATCGTAAAAGATCTTGATCCAACTTTCAATAAGCGGGTCCGGATGATCATTGGAACAGATGAAGAAAGTGATTGGAGATGTGTAGAGCACTATTTTAAAAACGAAGAAATGCCTACAATGGGATTTGCCCCTGATGCCGACTTCCCGATCATCCATGCAGAAAAAGGAATTGCCGACTATGACCTAGTCCAAATAAAATCGGCGGATGCGTCTCAATCGGGCATCAAAGTCCTGTCTTTTGAGTCCGGACGCCGCTACAACATGGTTCCTGACTATGCCAAAGCGGTTCTGCTGGGCGAAGAGGACCACACAAAATGGGTTCAAAACTTTGAAATTTTCACAAAGGAACAAGACATAAAAGGCAACTATTACATTGAAAACGGAGAGCTTGTTTTTGAAGTCGAAGGAGTTTCCTCCCATGGGATGGAGCCTGACAATGGGAAGAATGCAGGTCTCTACTTAGGTGCATTCTTATCACAGCTTCCCCTTTCTTCTCAGGGGAAAGAATTCTTTGAGTTCACGACCAAGAATTTCTTTAAAGATTCAAGAGGGATTCAACTCGGTGTAAGTTACCGTGACGATATTACGGGAGATTTAACCATCAACGTAGGAAAGCTTCGATATTCAGAAACTGAAGGCGGACGATTAGGTCTGAACATGCGTTATCCAGTCACATTTGAAATGGAAAAAGGGAAAGTCATCATTGAAAACATCGAAGGCTATTCGGTTGAAAACTTCACAGATAGTAAACCTCATCACGTTTCCAAGGATGATGAACTCGTTCAAACGCTGAAAAAAGTATATGAAGATCAAACCGGGGAAAGAGGAGAATTATTAAGCATCGGTGGAGGGACTTATGCCAGAAGCTTAGAGGCAGGTGTAGCCTTTGGGGCATTATTCCCCGGTCGTGAAGATATTGCTCATCAGAAGGATGAATATATGTATATAGAGGATCTCCTGAAAGCAACGGCTATTTACGCACAGGCAATCTATGAATTAGCATGTGAATCTTAAGAGAGACAAGGGGAGAACAGAATGAACACAGTACTTGTAAATGGGGAATTCATCGATCGTGTTGATGCGAAGATAGATATTGAGGATCGCGGTTATCAATTCGGGGATGGTATTTATGAAGTGGTTCGCGTATACGGCGGAAACACGTTCACGATGAAGGAGCATATGGAGCGACTTTATAAAAGTGCTGAAAAGATGAAGCTGTCCATACCGTATTCAGAAGAGGAACTGACCGGGCATCTTCTGGAGCTTATCGATTCCAATCAAGTGAAAGACGGAATTGTTTATTTACAAGTGACACGAGGTGTGTCTTCCCGTCAGCATCATTTTCCATCGAAAGATGTGATGGGAAGTGTAGTTGCCTATACGAAAGACTTCCCTGTTCCTCTTCACCAGATGGAGCAAGGTGTAACAGCTAAGCTGGTCGAAGATATCAGGTGGCTGAGATGTGATATTAAGAGCTTGAATCTTCTCGGAAACCTGCTTGCAAAAGAAGAAGCCGCTTCTGAAGGTCATTTCGAAGCCATTTTGCATCGAGGTGAAACTGTGACGGAAGGCTCCTCTTCTAATGCCTTTATGGTGAAAGATGGGGTGATCTACACGCATCCCGTAACAAACTTGATACTCAATGGTATTACGAGAAGGGTCATTGAAGATTTATGTAAAAGAAATTCTATCTCTTTTCAAGAAGAGACGTTTCTTGTCCCTGATCTTCTCGAAGCGGATGAAGTATTTATCGCAAGTACGACTTCAGAAGTAATGCCCGTCATTAAGATCGATCAACAGGTGATCGGGAGTGGGAAACCCGGCTCTGTAACGAAAAAGCTGCAGGCACTCTTTAGTGAAAGAAAAAGGGAACAAAGCCCGGTAAAATAGTTGGAGGCTTTAAATGAAATTGATTTGTTCACAACCATTTATGAAGACAGAACGAAGAATAGAAGACAACCAGCAATTCACGGTAGAGACAGAGGAGCATCTTTATTTATACATGGATCGAATCGAGACTCCTACGAAAAGCTTCACCATCAAGGACGTGATGGATGTGACAAGCAAGCCGTTGTCAGCTTACTATACTTTTTTGTATCTTCACACGATTGAAGGAGTGTGGACGTTTGTTGTTAAATCTTCTCCCGAACATTTCATCACGCAGTATCATAAGGTCAAATGAATATAAGAAAGAGGCTGCGCCGTCTTGGGCGCAGCCTCTTTTGGTTATCGTCCTGCTCGAGGGGGGCAAGCCGGTTCCGATTATAAAATTAAAACCTAAACAGGTCGCTTGATAGATATCTTTCTCCTGTATCGCAGGCAATGCACACGACTATATCTTCAGGTGATAATTTCTTCGCCACTTCAATGGCTGCATAACAAGCGGCCCCTGATGATGGCCCGACCAGGATACCTTCTTCACTTGCCATTCTGCGGGCAATATCGTAGGCATGCTCGTCTTCGATTTTGTGGATTTCATCGTAGACACTAGTATTCAGGATATCCGGAACAAACCCTGGGCTGGTTCCTACTAATTTATGCTTCCCCGGCTTACCTCCAGAAAGAACCGGAGATCCCGCCGGTTCCACCACATGAACGGCGAGATCCGGATAGTGCTCTTTTAACACTTCGCCTGTCCCTGTAATCGTGCCGCCCGTTCCGGCAGTCGCTACAAATGCAGATAGGGGCTTGCCGATTTCTTTCATGGCTTCCACAATCTCGAGGGCCGTCGTCTTTCGGTGGGCATCCGGGTTCGCATCATTTTCAAACTGCATCGGCATGAAGCTATTTGGAATTTGCCCTGTTAATTCTTTTGCTTTTTCGATAGCACCCGGCATTTTGTCATCTCCAGGTGTTAAGACTACTTCAGCCCCGTATGCTTTTAACAGATTAATACGCTCTTGAGTCATCGTATCGGGCATGACCAGGATTGCGCGATATCCCCTTGCTGCTGCATTCATGGCAAGTCCGATACCCGTGTTTCCGCTTGTTGGCTCTATGATCGTTGAGCCTTCTTTTAATAAGCCTTCCTTTTCTGCTTCAACGATCATTTGAAAGGCTGCACGGTCCTTCACACTTTTACTCGGGTTATAAAATTCCAATTTGACATATACATCCGCTCCGTCAGCAGGATTGAGTCGATTCAATTTGACAAGGGGGGTGTCCCCGATCAGTTCAGCGATATTTTGTACAACTTTCATGGTCAACTTCCTTTCAGAAAACATTCTTCTTCTATCGTACTAATTCAGATAAATCTTATCAAATAAATGAGCTTTGTATTTCATTTTTATTGCATTTCCTTCTAGTCATTCTCTCTCATGACACATTTTGCTAAAATGGTAGTAACAAATGAAAGGACGAGTGATATGTTGAAAGCTCATTATTTCTTTGCACTCTCTCTATCTCAGGAAACGAAACACCGTATACATAAGTGGACGCAGCCAATGATGGATAAGGGTTCTTTTCAAAGGTGGGTGCACCCGCAGGACTATCACATCACATTGGCCTTTTTGGGAAGTGCGGATGAACTTCAACCCGTGATCCATAAAGTAGAGGGGCTCGATTGTCCTTCATTTTCATTAACCCTTGATCACTATGGTACCTTTGGAAAAGGCGATTCACCGAGAATTCTTTGGATGGGCGCTCAGCCTTCTGAAGTCTTACAACGGGTTAGGGATAGTGTGTATGGTGCGTGCGAAGGTGCGGGCTTTCAATTAGATAAGAGGCCTTTTTCTCCACATATCACCGTAGGGAGAAAGTGGAATAGAGATTTTCCTTTTACTTCCGAGTGGTTGAATTCGTTTCAACCAGCGGACACCCATTCCTTTACAGCAGGAGAAATTGTGTTATATCAAACTCACTTAGATAGACTGCCAAAGTATGAAGCCATTTACACCAAAACGTTACAGGCAAATTGACCGTCATGAAAGGATCGATCCATATGGCACAGCTGATTAAACTTCAAGATTACGTTTCAAGGTACGAAACGGATTTATATAGATATCCTTCCCAATTTGTCCGATTAAAAAAGCAGCAATGGGAAAAAATGAAACAACATTGGGAAAATGGTGATCTTCCTCCCCCTCACCTGATCAATAAGGAAGAAGGACAAGAAGAGGGAAGGAACTCCATGAAGGAGAAGCTCTTTTCACTGTTCAAAAAGAAAGAAGCTGAAGAAGAGGAGCTCTCAAATTCCATTCAGCCAAATGATGAAGAAATTGCATTCGAAATGGATTCACACCAGGATATCTCTACAGAGGAAGAATTGAAGGTTTCTTTCTTGGACATTGTATTTGATTTTCAGTTGAGATGGGCAAGCTCCACGATCATGGAGAAATCATATGTAGACAACAGCTATCATTATGACGAACGATTACGCTACCTGCTTCAGCGTTTTCCAGATAACATATTGGTGATGTACAACCCGGTCCTAAAAATCAAACATGCCCCTGTAGAACTCGAAACCATCCTAATCACCCCAACAGGGATCTGGTGCTTAACCTTTCTCGAATTTGAAGAGGGGACTGCCTACATCGGTTCAGGAGAACGTTTCTGGTTGAAAAAATGGGGAGATGTAGAGACGAAGGTATTAAACCCTGTAATCGGACTGAGAAGGATGGAGGGAATACTCAACCAAATCATTCAATATGCAGGTGTGGACCTTCCTATTCATAAAGGCGTGATAAGCAGAAATGGATACATAGATTACCCACAGGCTCCGGTGGGCATTCAGTTTCTTGACAAGCGGCTCCACAATGAATGGTTCCAGCAACAGCGCTCAAGCTCTTCTCCGATCAAGAGTGTCCAGCTGAAAGCGGCACAAGCCATTTTGGAGTATTGCCAGACCACTTCATTCAAGAGGCTTCAGTGGGGTGAACACGCAGTTGGGTCAGATGAGAACCAACAATGAAGACGATTTTCATCGTGAATCCTTCAGCAAAGAATCATCACTCCTTATCTTCGTGGAATCATTTTAGTCAAACCATCGATATTCCGCATGAGATTTTTGTGACAGGTCACCCCGGTGACGTGAGGAACATCGTTTCAAGTGTCGTCAACCAATCCCCTGACGACTGGCTCCTGGTAGTGGGAGTAGGTGGTGATGGGACCATGAACTCTGTGGTGAGTGGAACAATCGGTTTTGACAAGGTCGTTATAGGGTATATTCCATCAGGAAGCGGTAATGATTTTGCAAGGGGCTATAATTGGCCTAACAATAAAAAACAAGCATATACCTTAATAAAGGAAGGTTTAAAAAAAGAGGATTTCGTGACCCTGGATTCAGGTCAATTTACGATGAGCAGCGGACCAAATGGGCATTTCGTGAATAATATAGGGATAGGATTTGATGCGGAAATTGCACGTAAGGCCAATCGTTCTTCCTTTAAAAAGTGGTTGAACAAATGGTCCCTTGGACAACTGATCTATCCTATCCTCCTTTGTAAGGAAGCGTTTACGTATAAACCCTTTTCTCTTTCGATGGATGTTGACGGGAAAAAGCAGGTGTTTCATAAGGTATGGTTTGTGACGATTTCGAATCAGCCTTTTTTTGGTGGAGGAATGAAGATCGCCCCACAGGCTTGTCCTCATGATGGATCTATCGATATGACCCTCGTCCATGGGTTATCGAGGTGGAAATTACTCATGGTCTTCCTTTCTGTCTTCTTCGGAAAACATACGGCTTTCAATGAAGTCAGCACGTGTACGGGAACAACGATGACCATCCGGGCGGATCAGGATGTACCCGTGCACGCAGACGGAGACACAATTGAAGAACTGAAGAAGGGGAATGAATTGAAGGTGCATGTTCTTCCATTAAATTGGAAAATGTTAAACAGAAGTGGGTGGCAGAAGTGTTAGTCATTAGTAGGCATTACGATGCGTTTTTAGATACGTTCAATACGGTTACATTGATTCTTCCATACGATTATCATGATGGGAATTCCAGTCACTTTTCTCTCATAAAAGGTAGTGAAAAAATAGCTCTTCACATTGAAGAAAAGATTCCCCTCAATGATGCAATGAAATATGTCACGACAGTCCAGAGCGAGAAGGTTGTCCTGGGTGAAACCTATGAAGTCGTTGATGAGCATAACACAAAGACAGACCTGCAAATAGGAGCGGTCATAAGAACTGAAGAGTTTGATCAACGCTATTATTACGATGCGGATGACCTTGGTGTTACATACCAAGAAGGGTGCACCGTGTTTAAAGTATGGTCTCCGACGGCAACAGAGGTAAGACTTAAGCTGAAGTCCCCTGATGATGAAGAAATCCAGTACCCATTCGCAAGAGTGGAGAAAGGCGTATGGGAATGTAAGGTGAATACCGATGTAGATCGGTATTATTATACAATTCTAACTTGTATCAACCTGGTTTGGGATGAACTGATCGATCCCTATGCTAAATCGGTTTCCTACGACAGTGAGTGGGGATGTGTTGTGAACCTTGGACGCGGGAAGAGTCCTTCTTCATTGGCAACATTAGCTTCCCCTACAGATGCTATAATTTATGAATTGAATGTCCGTGATTTCTCAGCCCAAAAAGAAAGCGGCATGAAATTCGCAGGAAAATATCGGGCCTTTACAGAAAAAGGGACTTCTACACCGAAAGGATTCAGTAGTGGAATCCAGTACTTAAAGGAGCTGGGCATCACCCATGTTGAACTGCTTCCCGTCAATGATTTCGATGGGGTGACGGATCACCCTTCCGATAAAAGCTACAATTGGGGATACAATCCTTTGTTTTTTAACGCGCCTGAAGGGAGCTACAGCTTAAAGCCTGAAGATCCATATGAACGAATCAATGAACTGAAAAGCGTGATTCACAGCCTTCATGAAGAAAATATCAGGGTCATATTGGATGTGGTGTACAACCACGTGTTCATTCGGGAGGATTCATCTTTTGAAAAGCTTGTGCCCGGGTATTTCTTCCGTCACGACGAAAATGGCTTACCATCGAATGGGACGGGAGTGGGAAATGATTTTGCTTCCGAACGCCTGATGGCCAGGAAATTTATTGTTGATTCGATTCTTTATTGGATAAAAGAGTACGGTGTCGACGGCTTCCGTTTTGACCTGATGGGAATTCTTGATATTAAGACCATGACGACAATCCGTGAAGAAGTGGAAAGGGTTTTGCCGGGAGCGATCATCATAGGAGAAGGCTGGGACCTGAATACACCCCTGCCCCCCCATCAAAAAGCCAACCTGCGAAACGCCCATCAGCTTCAGGGGATCGGTCAATTCAATGACTGGTTCCGGGACACCATTAAAGGAAGTACGTTTAACTTATATGACAAAGGGTTTGCCCTTGGTCACGGTCACTTGGAACAAAAGGTGGAACTCGTGCTGACTGGAAGTGTCGGGATGAAAAGTGGGGAACGAGGACTCTTTAAAGAGCCGACTCAATCCGTCAACTATGTGGAGTCCCATGATAATCACACCCTATGGGATAAAATGAAAGCTTGTTTAAATGAAGATGAAGGAACCCTTATGAATCGACATAAATTAGCAACCACGATGGTGCTGCTATCTCAAGGGATCCCTTTTATTCATGCAGGACAGGAATTTTACAGGACGAAAAAGGGGATAGAAAACAGCTACAATTCTCCTGTGGAAATAAATCAATTAGATTGGGTAAGAAGAGAAGAATTCGATGATGTGGTTCAATACGTAAAAGCACTGATTCAAATCCGTAAAAGCCACGGTGCCTTCCGATTTCAAAAGAGCGGCCTGATCCGGGAGCATGTGGAAGTCTCACATAGTGTTGAAAATCTTGTTGTGGTCAGCTATCAAAATGTCCACCCGTATGGTCCGTGGAACGATATCTTCATGGTCTTCCATTCAGATTCGAAAAAGTGTGAGTATTCCCTCCCCGAAGGAAAAGATTGGATTTGTTTGTCAGACGGAAATCGGGCAAATGTCAACGGTCTATATGGGGTAGAAGAGCCAACCATAACCCTTGAACCTGTTTCTTCCTATGTATTTGTAAGGTAACAGTTCATTCCAGTGCTTGACGAAAACGCAAGATGACGATAAAATCTTAAACAGATGGCTATTGATTGTATTGCCCAATAGCTGTCTTTTTTATTTTATAAGACTTTTTTGATGTAGTGAATGAATTCAAATATTAACGTAAATGAACATATAAACAATAATCATAAACATGACAAAGGACCAATAGAAGGTGAATATATTGGAACACTTATTTGACCAAGATTGGGAAATAGTCCCCGCAGGCGGTGCTACTGGAGAAGCGTTCTTTGCTCAGTACCAAGAGCAAAGGTTATTTCTGAAACGCAATTCCTCTCCTTTTGTGGCTGTATTGTCTGCAGAAGGAATCGTACCCAAGCTAGTTTGGACAAAAAGACTAGAAAACGGGGATGTCATAACGGCACAACACTGGTTAAATGGGAGAGAATTAGAGCCGGAAGAGATGAAGGATGAACGGGTGGCAAGGCTGCTTAACAAGATTCATTCCTCAAAGCCGCTTTCAACCATGCTTGAGCGGTTGGGAAAAGAGCCCTTTCAGCCGGAGCATATGCTCACGGAAGTGGAGACGGGCTTAGAATTCGATCTTCTTTCATTGCCTGTTATTAGAGAGGCGCTTTTATTTCTTCAGAAAGATCTCTTGGAGGTTCAGCAGGAAGAATATGTAGTCTGTCACGGTGACGTCAATCATAACAACTGGCTGCTGTCTGATTACAACCAGTTGTATTTAATCGATTGGGACGGGGCCATGATCGCGGACCCGGCCTTTGACGTAGGTCTATTATTATACTGGTATATCCCTGAAGACCAATGGGAAGGCTGGTTAACTCAATATGGTGTTGAGTTGACAGATAACTTAAAGCTGAGAATGAAATGGTATGTCGTTGCACAAACGATATTATCCATTCAGTGGCATAAAGGAAAAGCCAGATTTCACGAAATGAATCACTGGATTGAATATCTGCACAAAGTCATCTGATCTATTAAGAGTAGTTGTTCATATCCGTAACCCATTGGGACAAGTTTTCTTGATTGGACGTAATATGGTTCGATAGGTCAGCTGAGGATATCCCGCTTTGACTATACTGATAAATTTCCTGCAGGACAGGCTTTACGTTTTCGTGAATATCAGCATTAACCATTAATGACTTCACCAAACGCTCAACTTGCTCACATTCAGAAACCGAACCGCAGCAATCCGCACTGTGATTGCTTAAAATATCTGATAGTAACTGCATTTGATTCTGTGAATTTAAAGGCATAGAGTACACCCTTTCATTTTCGTCTGCAAAGATCTAAAGAAACAAGTACTTTTTCAGCCCTTCAAAATGACCAGACCCGAAAAAGGAATTCACTAATAGTGTGTGAATTCCTTTTTCAATTATGCGCGCTTTTTGAGGGACGGACCCGAAGGGGGTATATCAGCCAGAAGCTCTGAAGCGAGATTGGCTCTATTTTGGCTCTTGCACAGGACGGATAGTCGTGGTATGTTTTTTTCGATAATAAAAAAAGAGGTGTCTACATGCGTTTACGTAATAAACCGTGGGCTTCTGAGAAAATCAGTGACAATCCACAGTATGTTGTGGCAGAACCCCAGGAGATAAAAGGTCAATGGAATAAAGAATTTGGTAATGACAATCCTATCCACATCGAGGTAGGAACTGGAAAAGGTCAATTTGTCACGGAAATGGCCAGAGCCAATCCGGACGTTAATTATATTGGAATCGAGTTATATGAAAGCGTCATTGTAACAGCACTTGATCGTTTAATTGAAGCCGGACTTCCCAACGTCAAGCTGTTAAATGTCGATGCAAAGAACCTGACTGAATACTTTGCATCAGAAGAAGTAAGCCGAGTGTACTTGAACTTCTCTGATCCATGGCCGAAAAACAGACATGAAAAACGTCGATTGACTTATAAAGATTTTCTGAAGCTATATGAAGATGTGCTGATCAAAGGCGGAGAAATCCACTTTAAAACAGATAATCAAGGGTTATTTGAGTACTCATTAAAGAGCTTCTCATGGTATGGTCTCCATCTGAATTTCTTGAGCCTTGACCTTCACAAGAGCGATTTTGAAGGAAATATCATGACTGAATATGAAGAGAAGTTCTCAGCCAAAGGACAAAGAATTTACCGGGTAGAAGCACAATATCAAAATCAATAAGTATTATTTAATGGCCCTGCTAATTTGTTGGGCTTTTTTCATGAGACTAGATTGCAGTGATCCGAGCCTCCACCTATAAGTTGTCCATAAATTCTGATAAAATGAGAGGGAATGAACAAAGGAGGAGTCAAAATGGAAACGTTGAAGGTTGGAGATATATCGATCTATTGGCTGAATGGAGGCGTCACTCACATGGATGGAGGAGCTATGTTCGGAGTGGTCCCAAAACCTCTTTGGTCAAAAAAATATGCCGTGAATGACTTGAATCAAATCGAATTACGTACAGATCCGCTTTTTTTCGAATGGGAAGGGAAGAAAGTATTAATTGAATCCGGTATTGGTAAAGGGAAGTTGAATGATAAACAAAAGCGTAACTACGGCGTGCATGAAGAGTCAAATCTCGAGGCATCACTGGAAAAACTGGGCTTTAAGCCAAATGATATTGATGTGGTCTTAATGACTCACATGCATTTCGATCACGCTTGCGGTTTAACGAAATATGAGGGAGATAAGCTTGTTCCAGTGTTCCCGAATGCAATCATTTACACCTCCCAAGTGGAATGGGATGAAATGAGAAATCCGAATGTACGCTCCCGCAATACATACTGGAAAGAAAATTGGGAAAGCATTCAATCTCAAGTGGAAACGTTCGAAGGAGAAAAAGAAGTACTTCCTGGAATCACAATGGTGCATACAGGAGGTCACAGTGATGGGCATTCGATTATCCTTTTAGAGCATAAAGGGGAGAAGTTCATTCATATGGCGGATATCATGCCTACTCACGCGCACAAAAATCCACTATGGGTACTGGCTTACGACGACTATCCAATGACGTCCATCGATGCCAAAGACAAGTGGATCAATCAAGCGATTGAAGGAGAGTACTGGTTCCTTTTCTATCATGATGCGGTTTATAGAGGGATCAAGTGGAATAGAGATGGAGAAATCGTCGATCGCGTACTGAGGGAAAAATAAAAATGACTAAATAAAAGGATGGTCCCAAGACCTTGGGATCATCCTTTGTTATGATGCGGTTAGTTTTTTAAGTTAAAGGATACACATCAACAACTGTGCCCGTATACGCATCTGCTAAAAACTCATATTGCTCCAGTTCACCGTTTTTTCTTCTCGATACCCCACCTTTATAGACTTTCGTTGTCACCGAGTGCTTTTGATAGTCTTCGGGCTTCATTCCGATCCAGG
The DNA here is from genome assembly GCF_035590735.1 of Rossellomorea aquimaris. Classification (NCBI taxonomy): domain Bacteria; kingdom Bacillati; phylum Bacillota; class Bacilli; order Caryophanales; family Bacillaceae; genus Rossellomorea; species Rossellomorea aquimaris. Next base: position 3,528,447 of record NZ_CP141595.1, on the reverse strand, counting down.
AGCCATCGATGTCCCCCTCTTTTTTGAATGAAAGCTTTACGTCTTTTAATACTTTTTCGGCAGAAACCATGTTTGAATCATCCAATTTTTCTTTAAGAAAATATCCGCCTACTGCTCCGATTCCAATTCCGATCATGAAAGATTTCCAGTTCATTTTTATTCCCTCCACAGGCAATGAGTATTTGATGTTTCTCTGACAAGCAAGGGATAGCATACTCTTCCCGCTCTCTCCCCGGTAATTCTCGATTATTTTCCATCTATAGGTACATTCTATCAAAGAAATAATAAAAAAGAGAACTCCTTTTCTTCTCAATTGGTGGTAAGACGTTCGAAAGTTCTGTAAAATAAGATTATACATAAAGTAGATTTTATATAAAAGGGGCTTATGACATGAAACAAGATACGTTGGAACTTTTTAAAACATTGACTGAATTGCCGGGAGCACCCGGTAATGAGCATGCGGTTCGTAAATTTATGAAAGAACAATTGTCTCAATACTCAGATGACATTGTCCAGGATCGCCTCGGCGGGGTGTTTGGAGTGAAAAAAGGCAATGAACAGGATCCTGTTGTGATGGTTGCAGGTCACATGGATGAAGTAGGGTTTATGGTCACGTCTGTTACGGATAATGGAATGATTCGTTTTCAAACACTTGGAGGCTGGTGGAGTCAGGTTATGCTTGCCCAGCGTGTTCAAATCATTACGGATAACGGCCCGATTACGGGTGTGATCGGAAGCATCCCCCCTCATCTGCTCGGAGAAGAACAGCGTAGAAAGCCGATGGAGATCAAGAATATGCTTATTGATATCGGTGCTGATGATCGGGACAATGCACTTGAAATCGGAATTAAACCAGGACAGCAGATCGTACCGATTTGTCCGTTTACACCTATGGCGAATGAGAAAAAAATACTTGCGAAGGCTTGGGATAACCGCTATGGGTGCGGATTGTCCATTGAGCTGCTAAAAGAACTTCAAGGGGTGACCCTTCCAAACACTCTATATTCCGGAGCCACGGTTCAGGAGGAAGTAGGATTAAGGGGTGCCCAAACAGCAGCTAATATGATTGATCCCGATATCTTCTTTGCCCTCGATGCGAGTCCGGCAAATGATATGTCAGGGGACAAAAATGAATTCGGCCAATTAGGGAAAGGTGCTCTCCTTCGCATTCTCGATCGTTCAATGGTTACCCACAGAGGCATCAGGGAATTCGTTCTTGATACAGCTGAATCAAATGACATTCCATATCAATATTTTGTTTCTCAAGGCGGAACAGATGCCGGAAGAGTACATATGTCAAATGAAGGGGTTCCAAGTGCCGTTGTTGGTATCTGTTCAAGATATATTCACACACATGCATCCATGATTCATGTAGATGATTATGCGGCTGCGAAAGAACTGATTGTCAAATTAGTGAAGCAATGTGACCGTTCCACAATTGAATCCATTAAATCAAACGGATAATTCACGTTTCTAAAAAAATATACTAAAAAGACTGTCTCATTTATGAACTTCTTGAGACAGTTTTTTTATAGGACTCTTTTCGTAAAGTTTTTTTGCTATTGTGGAGGAGAAAGTAATAGTTGATTTCCGCTACAGGAGGCTCGCTTTCCGCGGGGCTGGCGGTGAGCCTCCTCGGCTGCGCCTCCGGGGTCTCACGTGCCCAGCTACGGGGCTTAGGGGCTCGAGGTCATAAGCCAAGTCTGCCAAAAAGGCAAAGAGCGCCTTTCCGGCAGACTCGTCTTATGCTTGTCGCCCCTGGGCAAAGGCCCTCCGCTTTTCGTACTGTCCAGCTATTCCCGCAGGAGTCTGGCATCCTGCAGCGAGAATCAACTTTCTGAGCATGAATCCTTAATTGAAAACAATTAAAAAAAGAATTTTAGAAAATAATCTCATTTATGCCGAACGTTAGCTGCAAGCGGAGCAGTTCCCCTCACCATCTAGCTCACGCTAATTGACAGAGTCTTGCAGAGCTTATGTTAGAAAGCAACAATCTTTGAGAAAAGAGCGTTTTATAGGACAAAAAGGGAGTGAATCTCCCATAGAAATGAGGTATTAATTTGTTGAAAATAGCAATTGGAACAACAAATCCAGCAAAGGTACAAGCCATTCAAAAGGCATTTCAGGAACTCTATGAGGAGGTTCTTTTCGAGTGTTTCAAAACAGATTCACATGTAGGTGAGCAGCCAATCTCTGATCAAGAGACGATTGAAGGTGCGTTAAACCGAGCGAAGGGAGTACTGCGGGCAACAGATAGCGATATTGGGATCGGTCTTGAAGGAGGAGTGACGGAATCACTTTATGGAATGTTTGTCTGTAACTGGGGGGCACTTGTGGATCGGAGCGGCAACGAAATCATTGGTGGAGGTGCCAGAATCCCTCTTCCTAAAGAAATCAGCAGTCGGTTAAAAGCCGGGGAAGAGCTTGGACCATTGATGGATGAGTACACTCAAACCACCGGGGTAAGAAAAAAAGAAGGTGCAATGGGCGTGTTTACGAATGGACTCATTACGAGAGAGGCTATGTTCCTGCACGTTGTTCGGCTATTAATCGGCCAGTGGCAGTTCAGAAACAAAGAGCAGGTCAAATAATCGATAGACTTTTGCCTTTAGAGGGTACTTGGCCCATACCAATTCTACCTGATATTCATAGGATGGAGTATATCAGACTTTATTTTATCTGGTAAATTCTTTCTAAGGAGGTAAGAATTTATGGGATGCCATTATTGTAATGACCGAGTTGGGGGTCGTCGTGATGACAGAAAATGCTGTGACTGGGATAAGTTGCTTTTTGGTGACAGAAGAAGATGTGACCGCAGAGATGATGTATTAGGCTTAGATGATAATCGTAGAAAATGTCGCAGAAGAAGAGATGACGATGTCCTGGGAGCTGAAGATAACCGTAGAAAATGTGGTTGTCATAGAAGAAATAATGTCTTAGGAACGGAAGATAATCGTAGAAGAAGACGTAAAAGAAAATGTGGCTGTGACTTTTTCTAATAGTTTGAATGGAACTCCGTTTTGAAACGGAGTTCTTTTTATACTTTGAAGGGTTGATGAAAGCAAATGCCTTCAGTTAAATAAAAAACCCTCTGAAAAAATTTCAGAGGGTTAAGTCAATTATTTTACACCTTTCATAAACTCCTGAATCTTAGGTGAAAGCAGGAATAGTGCAATACTCAATACGATTGCCATTCCCCCGATTGCCCCAAAGTACAGCGTTTCTGTTTCTGGTGTGTAGAAACGGACAAGTTGTGCATTCAGCGCCTGTGCAGCAGCAGAAGCTAAGAACCAAAGACTCATCGTTTGAGCAGAGAATGCTTCCGGAGCTAATTTGGTTGTCGCTGAAAGACCGACTGGTGATAAACATAGCTCACCAAGTACAACGATCAAATAGCTAAGCACAAGCCATAGTGGACTTACCAGTGAATCTTCTCCCCCGAAGTATGCAGGTAATAGAATCACTAAGAAGGATAAACCGGCAAACAATAGACCGAATGAAAACTTCTTCGGAATAGATGGTTGACGATCACCAAGTTTCACCCACATCCATGCAAATACTGGAGCTAATAGGATGATGAATAATGGGTTTAACGATTGGAACCAGGCTGGTGAGATGCTGATTCCCATGAATTCCAGGTCAGTTCGCTTATCTGCGTAAACTGCAAGGATGGTTGATCCCTGTTCTTGAATTGCCCAGAACATAACCGCCGCAATGAATAATGGAATATAAGCGATGACTCTGGAACGTTCTGTTTCTGTTGTTTTCGGGCTATAATACATGACGATAAAGTAAATGGTTGGAACGACGATACCGAAGATTCCTACTAAATTAATGAATACGTTTAAAGTAAATAGACCTGCAGGAATTGTAATACCTAAAATGATGGCAAGTCCAACAACAACTAATCCTGCGATTAAACCGTACTTTTTCTTTTCAGCTGGTGCAAGCGGGTTTGGAACATAAGTACCAGCAAGACCAAGGTTCTTTTTCTTTGTTGCCATGAACACAACAAGACCTAAGAACATTCCTATGGCTGCAACCGCAAATCCCCAATGGAATCCTTTGGTTTCCATAAGTTTACCGACAATTAGTGGAGCGATGAATGCACCCAAGTTGATACCCATATAGAAAATACTGAAAGCTGCATCGCGGCGAGTGTCACTTTCGCTATACATTTCACCGACAACAGTTGAAACATTCGGCTTTAATAAACCTGTTCCGACAACGATCAATACCATCGAAACAAAGAACATGGCTAAGCTTCCTGGAAATGATAAAGCAATATGACCAAACATGATGAATATTCCACCGTAGAAGACGGCTTTCGAAGTTCCGAATATTCTATCTGCCAACCAGCCTCCGATTACCCCGGACATATATACAAGTGAACCATAAATCGACATGATTGCTAAAGCTGTGTTTTGCTCTAGGCCCAGACCGCCTTTTGAAACCTCATAGTACATGTAGAATACGAGGATGGCACGCATTCCGTAATAGGAAAAGCGCTCCCAAAATTCTGTGAAGAATAAAGTGAATAATCCCTTCGGATGTCCAAAGAAACCTTTTTGAGGGACACTATCCACAATTTTCTGTTTATTCATTGATGACATGTTACTACCTCCCTTATTCTTTTACTATAATATTTTAATATTTTCATAAAGTCAAAAAAAGTTTATAAATTGTTAATAATAACATAAAATGTCTTTAGATTGCCAATATTAAGTTATTTTGAAATAGTAAAATAGTTCCGGGAGTTTTGTAATGAACATAAAAAATACGCATGCCGTCCAAATAGGACAGCATGCGTATTTTCATGATTTTATTCTGTTTCAAAAACGTATGATAACGCCTTGATCGCCTGATCTATGTTTGTCACGGTGACATTTGACTTGTTTGAAAGTTCTTTTAACGGATGATGCAGTTCTTCAGGACGAATAAGAATAAGAGGCTTTCCAAGAGTGATGGCGGTGGTCGCATCCATAGCAGTATTCCACTGTTTGTATTTTTCTCCAAACAAGGCAATCACCACATCGGCCTTCTTCATCAGTAACTCTGTTCGAAGATTGTTAATACTGGAAGCTGCCTCATCGCGGAGTATTTTATTTGGTTGTTCACCAAGAATTTCTTCCCCGATTGCATCGGAACGTTCATGATTTTCCATTGGACCGACGAAAGATAGAGGGAGATGAATCTCTTCTGCTTTCTCTTTAAGCTCGTTTCTCCAGGAACTATGTATTTCCCCTGCCAGATACACTGTGAATTCCATGATTTTCACCCTCCTGTTTTAGTCATTTTATCATAAATACCCTATGTAAGTTAAAAATAACCTGTTTTCCCATTAAAAAGGCAGGATTTCTTATTGGAAGGGTTGTCAATGGGACTTTGTGAGGGTATCATAAGCGTAGGTCCTAAGCATGAAAGGGAGGATAAGTATAGGATGAAAATCAAACAGACAGTCATTTTCTTTATTCTTGTGCTTATTTTAGCCGGATGCAACACGACAATCGATCAAGAAAAAGAAAAGACAGCCAAAGTGGTGGAAAACACATTAAGCTCGAATGAAGCAGCTAAAGAAGAGGCTGGAAACATTAACTTTTATCTTCCATTTGGAGCAAAAATAGAGAAAGAATCGCCGAATAATATCATTATTTCAAAAAGCTCTGATACTTTTATACTTTTCACAAACCCTCAAGAAAATAAGGATAGTGAACTTCTATATCAAATGGCCATTAGTGACAATGAAAATCTCTTGAAACATGGGACTTTTAAAGAGGATAAGCGCTTAGGATACTATGTCATTAAGAAACTGCCCGATACGGAAGAATACGAACTTATTGTTGGAGTGGGTGGAACGAAGGTAACGACGCAAGCGGAATTAAATGATTTAGCAGATCATGCAGAGATGATGATGAAAATCGCAGCTTCAGTTAAACATAAATCATAACGATAGAAACCGATTTTCCACTTAGTTGGAAAATCGGTTTTTTTAGGCTATTTTCGTAAACATTTGGGCTTCCTGAAAAATGAATTTGTGTTTTAGATGAGTGGTAGTGTGAAAACAGGAACCGTTCCTTTCCGCTCCAGGCACTTGCTTTCCGCGGGGAGGAAGTCGAGCCTCCTCGACGTCCCGTCTGTGGGGTCTCGACCTTTCCTCTATTTCCCGCAGGAGTCAAGTGCCTTCCGCTCAATCCACTCTGTGCTTCTATATTCTGACTGCCTCATGAATGATATACAAACACAAAATAGCTCCTTTTGGAAAATATACTTTGATGGAAAGCTGAAAACGAAATCTATCAAACGCATGTTATTCATTCCTAGGCATATTCAAGTCTATTTCAATTGAACTTGGGCAGAATATACGACTGCCTTGGATTACAAACTGAAAATTTATAATAAAATTTTTGAAAAACCATCTCTTATAAAGCCAATTATTTGTGTAGAAGATATGTTGTTTCTTTAGTTTGTTTTTTTTTCTACATTTAAGCTCTGTCACGAAATTTTTTTTAGATGGTGTGGGGAACTGCGTAGACTCCTGCGGAAGTACGGGCGTGCCAAGACCCCGGAAGCGAAGCTGAGGAGGCTTGGCCGAACGCTAGCTGCAAGCGGAGCAGTTCCCCGCGCCATCCAGCACACACTAATTGACAGAGACCAAGTAGATTTAATGTTAAAAACAAATTTTTGCGAAAAGAGCCAATTTTATTATACGTGAATAAGTACGTTTGATTAAAAGGAGAATAGAAGAAATTGATTGCCGGGTAAAGGTAAAATATATAGACAAAATAAACAAGTGTCTTTACACTAGTAAAAGGAAGAAGGTTAACACAGAGGAGAGAAATCAAGTGAGAGAATTCTTAAAGAGTAAAGGCATTACATTATCTGCAAAGGTTTATTTCATAGATGCGTTAAGTTATATGGCTTTAGGATTGTTCAGTTCGTTGATCATCGGATTAATCATTAAGACGATCGGGGAACAGCTTCCAATTTCTCCTGGGTTAAGTGAATTTTTCATTGAGATGGGGGGGCTGGCAATCAGCTTGATGGGTCCTGCGATCGGGGCAGCCATTGCCTTTGGTCTTGGGGCGCCTCCACTTGTCCTGTTTGCTGCGGTTGTTACGGGAGCAGCAGGCGCAAGCTTAGGTGGACCGGCGGGAGCTTATGTAGCAGCTGTCATATCCACGGAAATCGGTAAGCTTGTCAGCAAATCAACGAAAGTGGATATCATTGTCACTCCATTCGTAACAATCTTTTCAGGGTTTACGATAGCTTACTTTATAGGGCCGGGAATTGCCGACTTTATGAGCATGTTTGGCAGCTGGATCAGCTGGGCGACTGAGCAACGCCCGATTATCATGGGGATACTGGTTGCTGCCCTCATGGGACTTGCTTTGACAGCACCGATTTCGAGTGCGGCCATTGCCCTTATGCTTGAATTGAATGGAGTCGCTGCGGGAGCCGCAACGATTGGATGTGCTGCTCAAATGGTAGGATTTGCAGTCATCAGTTACAGGGAGAATAAAGTAGGTGGATTATTGGCTCAGGGAATAGGTACTTCCATGCTTCAAGTGCCTAATATCGTCCGAAATCCCCGCATTCTCATTCCTCCCACCGTTGCGGGCATGATATTGGCACCCATCGGAACCACGATATGGTTGATGGAAAACAATGCTGCCGGAGCTGGAATGGGAACCAGCGGATTTGTCGGTCAAATCATGACATTTAAAACGATGGGATTCAGTTGGGATGTAACATTGAGAATCCTTCTGTTGCATTTTGTTGGACCTGCATTCATTAGCCTGTTAATATCTGAATATATGCGTAAACTAGGTTGGATCAAACCTAATCAAATGACGATTGAAACAGGGGGCAAATAAAATGCGCAAACTTGAATCAGTGGAAGAGTTTCACCAGTTAAAAGAAAGCGGCAAGCATGTATTTATGTTTTCAGCGGACTGGTGTCCGGATTGCAGGATCATCGAGCCGATCCTCCCGGAAATCGAGAGCCAATACCCAGAGTACACGTTCCTATACGTAGATCGAGATCAATTCATTGATCTGTGCATTGAATTGGATATCTTCGGAATCCCAAGCTTTCTTGCATACGGAGACGGCCGTGAACTTGGCCGATTTGTTAATAAGGACCGTAAAACAAAAGAACAAATCGAGAACTTCATGAACACATTATCTTCATAATAGGATGAAAAGGGATCACCTTATTTGGGGATCCCCTTTCTTTTTGCCTGAAATGAAACAGGTTCCTTTTGTATTCTAAGCATTTTGATGTAAAATGTTATAAGTGAATGCATCAGCGATGGATCGATACTTTCTATTATAATAGTACCACCAAAGGAGGATCAGATTTGGACATAAAAAAGCTAAAAGGTATACTCCATGAACGATTAGAGAAACCGAATCGTACGTTTACATATGATCGAGATAAGGATTCACTTAGAATTGAGAACACTGATACGAAAAAAGGCATCAACGTCGCCCTGCCACCGATTGTATCCAAGTGGAAAGAAAACAATAAATCCATTATCGATGAAGTGGTGTATTACGTGGAAGAAGCTTTAAACGTAATGGGTACTGGAGCAGACCTTGGGAATAAAGAGAAAAAAGTGTTTCCAGTGATCCGTTCCACTTCTTTTGCTACAGAATCCAATGAAGGGGTTGCCCTCGTTACAGATGATCATACAGCTGAAACACGTATTTATTATGCTGTTGATCTGGGGAAAACCTACCGCCTATTAGATGAAAATATGCTAAAGGCTGAAGGATGGTCCCACGAGCAAATGAAGGAGACCGCCTTATTCAATGTCAGAAGCTTACCAACTGAAATGAAGAAAGATGAAGTTGCAGGAAACATCTTCTATTTTCTAAATAATAATGATGGATATGATGCAAGTCGTATTTTGAATGATGCTTTCTTAAAGCAGGTAAGCAAGGATGTTCAAGGTGAAATGACTGTATCCGTACCTCATCAGGATGTTTTGGTCATCGGGGATATTCGCAATGAAACGGGCTATGATGTTCTTGCCCAACTGACGATGAGCTTCTTTACGACAGGAAATGTTCCGATTACGGCACTATCCTTTGTGTACGAAGAAGGGGAACTGGAGCCGATCTTCATTCTGGCAAAAAATCGTAAAAAGGAAAGGGAGAAGGAATAATGAACGTATTTTATAACTTAGAAGGTATTGGTGATACCCTGATCGTTACAATGGAACCGGGGTTTGAGGGAGAAGTTTTACACGAAAGAAAAGAAGATGCTGCACGTTTGTTTGATGAGAAAACAGGGAAAACACTTGGATATAACCTATTCCATGCATCAAAGTATATGGATTTAAGTGAAGTGGGACCTGTCGAAATGAATGAAGAGAAGCTCCAATTGATCAATGAAGCCATCAAGAAGAACGGTTTCGAGGAAGTATTGGAAGCAGACTTTTCACCAAAATTCGTGGTAGGGTATGTGTCTGAAAAAGAAAAGCATCCAAATGCAGATAAATTGAACATTTGTACAGTGGATGTTGGGGATGAAACCCTGCAAATTGTGTGTGGTGCTCCTAACGTTGACAAAGGACAAAAAGTCGTTGTTGCGAAAGTTGGCGCCGTCATGCCCAGCGGAATGGTCATCAAGGATGCAGAGCTTCGCGGAGTGGCATCATCAGGAATGATTTGTTCTGCCAAAGAACTGGCACTTCCAGATGCACCTCAAGAAAAAGGGATCCTCGTTCTTGAAGATACTTACCAAATAGGTCAACCATTTACAGCTTAAAAATGTATACCTGGGTCCGGAGTATGGGCTCAGGTATTTTTATTATGTGCTTGTCGGGGCTGGTCGAGCCCGCCTCCGCTTTTGGTATTGTCTAGCTCCGGCGGCTAGAGGCTCGAGGTCATAAGCCAAGCATACCAAAAAGGCAAAAAGCGCCTTTCCGGTATGCTCGTCTTTTGCTTGTCGCCTCTGACCAAGCCGCCTCCGCTTTCGTATTACATTCTCTTTACACCTATGTTTGTTTCGACACAATCCTTTAACAATTCTCTTATTCTATCGAAATGACTCGAATTTTTCTCTTTAACTGATAAAATATAAATAAGTATGAAAGAAAGAGTGATGTTTGTGAGCTGGATTAAAAAAATGTTTGGTAAATTATCAGATAATGATGATCAATTTGAAGAGTTTTATGACGAAACCAATGATGAAGTTCAGCATGTTGAACGTAAAAAGACTGAACGTAAAAATATAGTAGGGTCAAATCATTCACGTGATGTAGAAGCAAGGATGACGTATCAATATCCTAAAGGGACTTTTCGCTTCCCCCTCATATCCGATGGAGAAAATATAGAGCGTCCACGAACGAATAGAAATCGAAGAAGTCAGGAGAAGGAAGAACCACCTAAGGAACAAAAGGAAAAGAGTCAGGAACACGCTTCTAAAAATAGAAAGTGGAAAGAAGAAAAACCATCGGCTAAAGTCCAACCTAAGAAATCTCCTAAAGTGGAAAAGGGAAACAGCAGGCCGTTCACCCCTACTGAAATCCCTTCACCCATCTATGGTTTTAGAGGACGACCGGTAAAAAAAGAAGACCAGGTAGAGTTCGAGCTTAAGAAATTTTTACATAATGAAGAAGAGAACAAAGCGGCTGTGATTGATCATGAGGCTCTATCTGTAGTAGAGAATTCAATTCCCGTGGAAAATGAATCGGCATCCATTGTCGAAGTTCAAACAACTGAATCCGAAAAAACTATTAACGATGAACCTGTTAAGATGATGATGAATTTCCCGGAAGAAAAACGTGAAGAATCGCTGATTGAAGATACTTTAATGGTTGAGGCTGAAGATATCAATGAAACAATACCGGTTGAAAATCCAGATCAAAAAGTGGAGCTCACTGAAGAAGTTTCCCAGAAGCCGAATGAACGTGTTTCACTTATATCTGAAACGGACCAACCACCCCAAGTGCCAGAGTATTCATCACATGAAGAGAAAGAGATTAATGACTCTGTGCAAGAGGAGCCACCACAACAACCCGTCCATTCTGCGCGGGAAAATGAAGAACAAGTCCAGGAACCAGATCATCCTGTTCAAGAGACACCAGTTCAAGAGGCACCGATTCAAGAGATACCAGTTCAAGAGACACCAGTTCAAGAGGAACCGGTTCAAGAACCTGTTGTACAAAGTGAGTCCACGAGTGAGGAGAAACGAGTAGAGGGAAAATCAGAATCTGCACGCCCCCAACAAGCGCCGAGGGAGGAAGAACCGCCGAGACGTAAGAGGTCTCACCTTCCTTTTAACGTATTGATGCTGAAACAGGATAAGCGACAGTTAGATACGCGAAAACGATCGGCTCTTAATGAATCGACTCCCATCCGCAAGGAAAGTGAGGGCGAAACATTAACTCAGACTGAAGCAGAACCGGAGAAGAGGGAACAACCTGTAAGGGAAGTAAAGCAAGAAAAAGTGGAACAAGTGACATCCATTCATCATCCTGAACAGAAAACATCCCAACAAAGTTCTGTTCAAGGAGAAGATGCGGTAAAGAGTTACAGCGAATTAAGCTCATCTTCTAAAAGGACAAGAGACTATGTCTTTCCTGAAATGGATTATCTAATGCCTCCTGTATCAAAGGAAATGAGCGAAGAGTGGCTCGATTCACAAAGAATATTACTGGACGAAACCCTTCATAACTTTAACGTAAGGGCCAAGGTAGTGAATGTCACACAAGGTCCATCAGTCACGAGGTTCGAGGTTCAGCCGGAACCTGGCGTGAAAGTTAATAAGATTACCAATCTATCAGATGATATTAAGCTGAGCCTGGCTGCAAGGGATATTCGAATGGAAGCCCCTATTCCCGGTAAGCACACGATTGGTATTGAAGTGCCTAACAGGGAGAGCCGTCCAGTCTGCATTAGTGAAGTGATCGCAAGTCCTGAGTTTCAAGAGCCATCTTCCCCTTTAACCGCAGCTCTTGGTCTCGATATTTCGGGTCAGCCGATCGTGACTGATTTAAGTAAAATGCCACATGGACTCATTGCCGGGGCTACCGGATCGGGTAAAAGTGTGTGTATCAACTCGATACTTGTGAGTCTCTTGTACAAAGCATCACCGGATGAATTGAAGATGCTCCTCATTGATCCGAAGATGGTAGAGCTTGCTCCCTATAACCGGATTCCACATCTCGTCAGTCCGGTCATAACAGATGTGAAGGCAGCTACTGCAGCTCTTAAGTGGGCAGTTGAGGAAATGGAAAGAAGGTACGAATTATTCGCTCATACAGGTGTAAGGGATATTAAACGCTTCAACGAACTGGCCAAACGGAATAAACAATACAGCGATATGCTGCCGTATTTAGTCATAGTCATTGATGAGTTAGCCGACTTGATGATGATGTCGCCTGCAGATGTTGAAGAAGCGATATGTCGAATTGCACAGAAAGCCCGTGCATGTGGGATTCATTTGATCATTGCGACTCAACGGCCTTCAGTCGATGTCATTACAGGCTTGATCAAAGCCAATGTACCGACACGAGTGGCATTTTCCGTATCATCAAGCGTCGATTCAAGAACGATCATTGATGGAAGCGGTGCTGAAAGGCTTCTTGGTAAGGGAGATATGCTCTTTTTGGAAAATGGTTCATCAAAACCGGTCCGTTTACAGGGAACCTTCGTGTCAGATGACGAAATCGATGACATCATCAACCATGTAAGAGGGCAAAGAGAGCCGGATTATCTCTTCCAACAGGATGAATTGATCAAGAAAGCACAGGTTACCGAGGAAGAAGATGAATTATTTTTAGAAGCCTGTGAGTTTGTCGTCGATCAGGGGGGGGCTTCTGCATCGGGCTTGCAGCGCAGATTCAGAATCGGTTATAACCGTGCGGCAAGATTGATGGAAATGATGGAGAGTAATGGAATTATTTCAGAGTCCAGAGGCAGTAAACCAAGGGATGTCCTGATTTCCGAAAGTGAATTGGAGACTCTGGCATAGACTAGTAGAATCAATTAATACATGGTATTCTGTTTATATGTGTCCTTTTAGGATTCAGTAAACAGAATACCTATTTTTGTGTAGGAAAAGCCATAAGGAGCTTTAGTGATGAAAGAAATAGAATTGAAACTTCAAGGAAAACTCAACAGATTGACAAATCATACATTTAAGTTTGACGAAAGAATCAAGGATGGCTGGTTTTCAGCGGTTTATTTTTTGAAAACGAAGGAAATTGCCAAAAAGTATAAACCGGATGCCGTTGTCACCATGCAATTCTTCCAAAAGAATCATGCCGTTATTTGTGGGACGGATGAAGTGATTGCACTTCTGCATAGTTTCGCTGATAATCCGGAAAATCTTGAAATCCATTCCTTAAAGGATGGAGATCAAATCTCACCATTTGAAACGGTTCTGACCATCAAGGGTCGTTACCAGGATTTTGGCTATTTAGAAGGAATCATAGATGGCATCCTGGCAAGAAGAACATCAGTGGCGACGAGTGTCTATAATGTAATGAAAGCTGCTTCTATTTCAGGTAAACAAAAACCTGTCATCTTCATGGGTGACCGGGATGATCACTTTACCCAGCAGGCCGGGGATGGATATGCAGCCTTTATCGGGGGATCCACAGCTCAGGCCACCCATGCCATGAACGAATGGTGGGGAAAGAAAGGGATGGGAACCATGCCCCACGCCCTGATCCAATTATTCAATGGGGATATCGTAGAAGCTACTAAAGCTTACCAGGAAACATTTCCTGAAGACGAGCTCATTGCCCTGGTAGACTACAATAATGATGCCATTACAGACTCATTAAAGGTAGCACGGGAGTTTGGCCCTGAATTAAAAGGGGTAAGGGTAGATACATCAAGAATGATGATCGATAAATATTTCCTCCGTAATCAACATGTGCTTGGAACATTTGATCCGCGGGGAGTTAACATGCAACTGATTAATGCATTAAGAAGTGCCTTGGATGAAGAGGGGTTCAGCCACGTCAAGATTGTGGTGTCAGGAGGATTTAACGAAGATCGTATTCGTCAGTTTGAGGAAAATCAAGTTCCGGTCGATATGTATGGAGTGGGAAGCAGTCTTCTGAAAATTCATGTCGGTTTTACAGGAGATAACGTCGTAATTGACGGATCCCATGAAGCCAAGGCAGGGAGAAAACTCCGTCCCAACCCCCGACTGGAAAAAGTAGAATTCGAATAGGTGAGAGGATGCAAGAACCAGAAAGCCTTTTAAATCTAGAGCAATATAGACAAAAAAAGCAGGGAATGGCCGAGGAACATATAAAAGATCTCCTTAGAAAAGCGTCCGGGTACGCTTTGAAGGAAACGAATATCAGAGAAAAGGTACGGGCCAAGATGATTTTCTCTAAACGTTTCCTTTTACCTGATGGGCATCAAATGAATGAGGAAGTCGATAAGCTGTTTAGGGAATGGTTTTTGTTTGATTATAAGACCATTAAGGGCCAAACTCTGTTCTTTCAATTTCTTCAATCCCATTCACTGCATGAATCGGTCAAACTGCTTGGTGCCATCGTGCTGACTGCAGCTTGGGAGCCCGTCATCATTAGAAAAATCGATACCCAGAATGAACAAGTGATCTTTACCTGTCAAAATGTCATTCAGGAAGATGAAGTTTCTGTTAAAACAAACCTTAGTTGTAAAGAAAAGGGAATTGTTGAGGGAGGGGTCTATTTCGTGAGAAAAGTCCCGTTAGTAACTCATCAGTGGATATTAGGTCCTGTTTTTCCCGTTAAATCGAAGGGGATTTTAATGGATTTGAAAAATCATTATGGTCAAATGAATCAAAAAACTGGGGTATTATGGAGAACGTATTTAAAAGAAGAAGCGCCAAACTTCATTATCCCCAGTCTTTCGTAGCTTGTGCATGGTCAGGGATTTTAAAAAATGATATAATGTTTCAAGTTGAAGAAAGTTCGCTTTTTTCTATACTCAATATCAAAAGCTTAAGACAGATAGCAAAATAATATTCATTTCATATAATGCTTTTAGATAGACGATTGTTGGAGGTTCTATTATGACTATATATCATTTCGTAGGAATTAAGGGGTCGGGCATGAGTGCATTAGCCCAAATACTCCACGATATGGGCTACGAGGTCCAAGGATCTGATGTAGATAAATATTTCTTTACTCAGAAAGCTCTGGATGAATCAAATATAAAAATTCTCCCTTTCCAAAAAGAAAACATTGGAGGGGAAATGCATGTGATCGCAGGAAATGCATTTCCTGATACACATGAAGAAATTCAGGCAGCTGTAGAACAAGGTCTACCCCTCACTAGATATCATAAATTTCTGGGAGACTTCATGCAGAAATTTACAAGTGTAGCGGTGACCGGTGCACATGGAAAAACGTCTACAACCGGATTGTTGGCACATGTCATCAGTGGCGCAAAGCCAACATCCTTCCTGATCGGGGATGGAACAGGGAAAGGGGAAGTGGATGCTCAATACTTTGTCTTTGAAGCGTGCGAATATCGCCGTCACTTCCTGTCTTATTTTCCTGACTATGCCATCATGACAAATATTGACTTCGATCATCCCGATTATTTTGCCAATGTGGATGATGTTTTCTCTGCCTTCCAGGAGATGGCGATGCAAGTGAAAAAGGGAATCATCGCATGTGGAGATGACGAACAGTTACAGAAAATCCAGGCTCAAGTGCCAGTCGTATTTTATGGCTTCGCTGAGGAGAATGACTTCCAGGCGAGAAACGTAACAAGGGACAGAACCGGCACTTCATTCGATGTGTTTGTCCGTAATGAATTTTATGCGGCATTCAAAATCCCGACATTCGGTGACCATAACATCATGAATGCTTTATCCGTCATTGCCATCTGTCATTACGAAGAGCTTGATACAGCTATCGTCCAGGAAAGATTAAGCTCATTCAAAGGGGTTAAACGCCGTTTCTCTGAAAAAGAAGTGGGCAATCAAATCCTGATCGATGACTACGCTCATCATCCCACTGAAATTAAAGCAACCGTGGACTCTGCGAGACAGAAATATCCTGAAAAAGAAATTATCGCTGTCTTCCAGCCTCACACATTTACGCGTACGCAAACCTTCCTTTCTGAGTTTGCAGAAACCCTAAGTCTTGCAGACAAAGTGTACTTATGTGAAATCTTCGGTTCTGCAAGGGAAAATCATGGGAAACTTTCGATCAACGATCTTGGAAGCAAGATTGAAGGATGCGAAATTATAGATGAACAAGATACGACTGCTTTACTCAAACATGAAGACGCTGTGCTGATCTTCATGGGAGCAGGAGATGTACAAAAGTTCCAACAAGCGTATGAAAAAACCTTGAAGGAACAGGTGGCAGAAAATTAATGTGGAAAAACCGGTTCTTATGGGAACCGGTTTTTTTGTTTTGAGGTTGATTTGACAGGAGAAAAATTCCGGTTTTTTGCCTGTTGAAAAATGAGGAAAGTTCAGCAGTTAAAATTAGCGTGAAATTTAACAGGTGAATGTGAGCAAGAATTCAACAGGCCAAGTCACGGGATAAAGAAACCACCGTCATAAATCTTGACGGTGGTTTTATCAAATTTATTTCAAATTCTCAGGATTCAGCACTTCCAGCTCTTCAATGACAAACCGTCCATCTTTTCGAATCAACACATCATCAAAATAGATTTCTCCGCCGCCATACTCAGGACGCTGAATCATCACCATGTCCCAGTGAATGTTCGAGTGGTTTCCATTGTACGCTTCTTCGTAGCATTCGCCCGGTGTAAAGTGGAAGCTGCCATCAATCTTTTCGTCAAAGAGGATATCCTGCATCGGATGCTGGATATAAGGGTTCACCCCAATGGCGAATTCACCTACGTATCTTGCCCCTTCATCCGTATCAAAGATTTTGTTGATTCGGTCTGTATCGTTTGCAGTGGCTTCGACAATCTTACCTTCTTTGAATGTCAATTTCACATTTTCAAAGGTAAATCCATTATAAGGTGACGGTGTATTGTAGGAAATGATTCCATTTACTGAATCTTTTACAGGTGCACTGTATACTTCTCCATCAGGAATGTTCAGGCGTCCCGCACATTTCACTGCAGGAATGTCCTTGATTGAGAATGTAAGGTCCGTCCCTTCTCCGACAAGGCGGACTTTATCCGTATTGTTCATGAGCTCGACCAGGTTATCCATGGCTTTGTCCATTTTACTGTAGTCCAGATTGCAGACATCGAAGTAGAAGTCTTCGAAGCCTTCTGTACTCATATTGGCAAGTTGTGCCATGGATGAAGTGGGATAGCGTAGCACGACCCATTTTTTCTTAGGGACGCGAATTTCTCTATGTACTTTTTTACCGATTGTATTTCCATGGATCTTCATCTTTTCGTCAGGTACATCCGATTGTTCACTGATATTATCACCTGCGCGCAAACCGATATACGCATCCATCTGCCCCATGACATTCGCCTCGAAGCTTGCGATCATATTGTATTGTTCTTCTTGAGCCCCCATCAATAATGCGCGGTCGACTGCGTGATCTTTGATGGATACGAAAGGATATCCGCCAGCAGCGTATGCTTCTTTAACGAGTGCCGTCACCAGTTCCCGCTGCAAACCGAAGTTTTCGATCAATACTTTCTCTCCAGGCTGTAATTGCACGGAATATTGGATTAAATTTTTTGCGAGCTTTTCAATTCGTGGATCTTTCAAGTCATCTTCCCCCTTTTATATAGTCCATTTTATTGTACCCTAAAACATTTATTAATGGATGAAAGAAACAAAATGAGAAATGCTAAAACAAGAAATTTTTTTATTTTTTCATGCAGGAGAATTCATGAGAAAAGAAGAAATACTAGTATAATGTTTATTTGTTTATGTTAAGGGTAAAGAATCTCTATACATGGAGGTGTCGCATATGGAAATCATTCTTTATCTAAGCGTGGCTGTAATAGCAGTTGCATTTTTTATTTTAGTAATGAGTGTCATGAAGACCTTGAAGTCTTTAGGCTCTACCCTGGACAGTGTTTCGACTACATTGACGGGTCTTGAGAGTCAGCTTCAGGGAGTAACCAAAGAGTCTACTGAATTACTACATAAAACAAATTTATTAGCTGAGGATATCCAGAAGAAATCTGAAGATCTGAACACTGTTGTTTATGCAGTAAGAGATGTAGGGCATTCCATCCAGAATCTTAATAACTCAGTTAAGAAAGTAAGTACTTCCATTTCAACTGAACTTGAACGTAACCAAGGGAAAATTTCACAGGTGGTTCAGTGGGGAAATGCCTTTATCGAGTTAAAGGACAAATGGAAACAAAAACAGGAAAAACAGCCAAGTCAACCTGATGCAGCTGTTCAAAACCAAGCATCCAAAGAAGTTCGATCTCGGGAAAAATTGATTAAAAGAGCAAGATCTTATAACAATTAGAGAGGGGAATTTTTACATGACACAACAGTACAATCAAAATCAAAACCAAAACCAGAATCAAACAAACGACAGCAACAATATTAATTCAAAGGACTTCTTGATCGGAACACTGATCGGGGGAATCGTAGGGGCGGCATCAGCTCTTCTTCTGGCTCCTAAATCCGGTAAAGACCTTCGTCATGATATCAATGAGCAGGCTGGCGTGCTGAAAGAAAAGACAGGTCAGTGGAAAGACACGGCTGTAGAAAAGAGCAATGAGCTTGCTGCAGTAGCAAAAGAAAAATCGTCTGCACTTTCAAAATCAGTACAGGAGCAATCCAACAATGTGGTTGGAAAGCTGAAAACATACCGCTCAAATAATAACGAGCTTCAAGAAACAAATGATGAGCTTCAAGCTGTTGCTGTAGGTGAAACAACACCTGTAGAAGAGACAGAAGATGTGAATCAAAAGCTCGAAGAAACAAAAAAGGCATTTGACGAAACTGAAAAAACATACAATCAATAATAATTGATTCCAAGGGCGGTGAAGTGATATGATTACTTCACCGTTTTTTTGTTGGAATAAAAATGCTGAGAGGCACGTCTGTCTCCGGCTATCTAATAATGCACAATTTTATGTAAAGGAGTATGAATGATATGCAAAAGATTGAAACCGTTCAAGAGTTTGAACAGCTTTCCGAAACGAATTCCCGCTTCTTTTTTATGAAGCACAGCTTAACCTGCCCGGTGAGCTCAAATGCCTTCAACGAATACCAAGCCTTCCTGAACAAGCATGAAGAGGAAGACGGCTACTATTTAGCCGTTCAAGAGTCAAGGGAGCTATCCAATCATATTGCCGAAAAATACGGCATCAGGCATGAATCACCCCAAGCCTTCTTGTTTATTGAAGGAAAACCGGGCTGGAATGCTTCACATTGGAATATTACCGAGACTGAATTGAATAAGTTGTAGGGAAAGGACTCTGTTAAGACAGGGTCCTTTTTTAAAAGCTCTTTTCATAAATTTTGTTGCGATTCAACGAGTGATTGTGTGAAGATATGGACCGTTCCTTTTCGCTCCAGGCACAAGCCTCCTCGGGCTTTGCCCTGTGGGGTCTTGACCTTTCCTCTATTTCCCGCAGGAGTCAAGTGCCTTCGGCTACAATCCACTCTGTGGTACTACATTGTGAATGCTATAAATATAGATACTTAATCATAAAATTGTTCCTATTGTGACCTTGTTGAGCGTTGTTCCTAAAACAAACTATCAAGAAGATATCATTGAACTATCTTTCAAATAAATGAATCAAACAATGCTCCCACGTTAAAAACTTCTTGTAAAGAGATCGAATTCCGTTTTCTCTAGATTGTTTTTGTGAACTTTTAAGCTCTGTAACGACATTTTCTTATATATGGTGTGGGGAACTGCGTAGACTCCTGAGGAGGCTCGGCCGAACGCTAGCTGCAAGCGAAGCAGTTCCCCACACCATCCAAGAAATACTAATTTGACAGAGCCCAAGCAGATCTCATGTTAAAGAACAACAATAATTACGAAAAGAGCATTTTTTTATGGCGAGGGAAGTTATGCATTTTTTTTAAAGAGTGAAGAAAGATTGCATGCTTTCATATAAAAATTTGGTAATTCCCTCCCATGTGTTTACTTTCCATAATACAGGGAACTTACTCTATAAGAATAAAATTTAATGATAGTAAATTAGGAGGAACGATTCATGACACAGACTGTACCTTATAATACTCAAACAAGTAATACGACAAATACGACTGCAATGAACGGCACTTCCGGTGAGAAGAATGGTAAGTTATTAAAAGGCATGGTAGTGGGAGCTGTAGTAGGCGGTGCATTGGCTATGCTTGATAAAACAACGAGAAAAAGAGTTTCTTCCAGAACATCCAATGTGAAGGACTCCACAATGGGGATGGTGGCAAAGGTAAGGGAGAATCCATCGGGAGTTATGAACGACTGGCAGGATCGCCTTAAAACGGCTTCCACTGTATTAAAGGATGCGATCAACGACGCACAGAGCCTTTATGAAAAGGTGAATGATGATGTGATCGATCAAGTGAATCAAGTAAAGGAAGATTCTTCAGAAATTATCGCTACAACGAAGGAAGCGGCAGAGGAATTGAAGGATATAGGCGGTAAAGTGAAAGAAGCAAGTGATGAAGTGACAGGCGAAACAACTTCTTCAGTAAACAGCTCACAGAGTTCAACGAGTTCAACAGCTACGAACAATAACAACAATATCCATCCAACTAATCGTACAAGCAACGTACCTGGACAAGTTGGATCATAAACAAAAAAACTGGCGTAAATGCCAGTTTTTTTGCTGTCTGCTATTCTTTCGTTCAACGTGTGGATAGAGGCCAGACGATTTCGAGTTCATCCCCCTGTTGAATTTCTTCATAAAAGGTGGTTTCCTCTCCGTTTTTCAAGAGTATGAAATTCCCATTTGCATGAGAAGGCATGTTGATCTCCACAGAATTAAATAAGTCCTGGAAAATAAATGGGCTTATTTGTTGTTCTTCTATTTCAATCGTATCCCCCGCAAATAAATGATCATCCATTTCAAGTCTAATACCATTGCGATAAACACGGTTGCTCTCTTTCATAAGCTCTACATTCTTACCGTTAAAAGTAATAATGATAGTTGCCCCTGTGGTGAGCTGTTTCTTGGCGAGCAGCTCCTTTAACATTGGAGTAAAGCCTGGTTTATATGAAATGGTATCGCCTTGTTGAACCTTTGATGAAAGCTTCGCATCAATACCGTTGATGAATAGTTTTCCACTATAAACAGGAAAGAAGGTGTCTTTTCCATTGATGGAAATACGATAGGGCTTAGTGCTTTCTAACCACTCTTCATATCCAAAATGCTTTAACACGTCGAGTAGTGATTCCACCAACCCGATCCGGATACAATCACGGTCCTGAATGATCTCCTCAAGGGATGCAGGTTGATTGTTTCTGTAGACTAGTGGAGCTAGTGAATAAGGGTTCTCATCTATCACAATCTGCTTAGAAGTAGAGGTGTCTAATAGATCTCCAATCGTTACACGTGGTGAAGTCCCGTTCTCTCCTTTATGGACAGTGATCATATCGTTATTGTTTATTTTTTCGTCCAGTGCACTGGGCTGACCATTTTTTTCAATAAGAGGTGCCTGACCGTGACCTCCTGGTAAGGATATATCTTGACCATTGACTGTTACAAAGAAACCATTCCCTGGAACCCCGTGCCATTTACTCAGTTTTAAGCCCGCAGCCAATATACAGTCCCCGACGGTTAAGTCCTTTACTTCAAATAACCGGACCGGTTGATTGTTCACGTGGGCTGTGACGTATTGAACAGGTGTCTGTTTAGCGGCAATGGCGATTCCGATAGGTGTAACGAGCTCTGGTCCTGTCGTTACTTCATCCAATATGGTAACATTCTGAATCGCCTCCACGCCTCTTACAGCGACGCGGTTGTGTGGAAGGTTTAAGGATGAGGCTAATTTGCCGGGCAGCACAGGTGTTAAGCTGCCTCCTCCTACAAGCATGACAGCTTGTGGAGGCTTCCCATTATTCAAACGGAGAATCTCCCTAGAAATCTCCCCGGCTAAACGATCTACAGCTGGACCAATTTTCTCCACTACCTCCAGAGCAGGGAAACTCGTTTCAAAACCAAGAATATCGGTAACCGTAATCTCCTCTCTGGCCTGAAGCTCCCTCTTTGCCTGCTCGGCTAAAGGAAAATCCAGCAATAGTTCATTGCTGATGGCTTCTGTTATTTCATCGCCGGCTGTCGGAACCATCCCATAGGCAATGACTGTGCCCAGATTTGTAATCGCGATATCGGATGTTCCTGCTCCGATATCAACGAGTGCTACATTGAGTCGTCTCATGGATTCTGGAATCAGCACATTAATCGCAGCGATAGGCTCCAAGGTCAAGGCATCCATTTCAAGGCCCGCCCGGTTCAATGCCGCAATCAGGGATTCAACCACGACACGCGGAAGGAAGGTTGCGATAATCTCGACGGTGGCCTCTTCCCCCTGCTGATCGATGAGACTTCCGATTTCCTCACCATCCAAACGGTAAAAAAGGACAGAATAACCAACACAGTAGTAGTGATAACCCTTCGTATCATTTTCATTTTCCGCAGCCAATGCTTGAGCCTGCTGGACAGCACTTAACTCGAGATGAAGAATATCGTTTTTTTGAAGAAGGGGTTTCCCTTTAATATTTAATGTGGAAGATGCGGTTTCCGTTTTCAGGGCTCTTCCGGCAGCTGCGACACACACTTTATGGAGGTGGCCGTGTTTCTTCTCCAATTGTGCTTTAATAGAGCAAATGACCTCGGCAACTGCTGGGACGTCATGGATCTGACCATCCAGCATGGCTCTCTTTTTATGCTCTTCTACTAAAATATCCGAAACTTGAAAAATTCCGTCTATTTCTTCTAAAATGATCCCGACGACCGATCGGGTTCCGATGTCCAATGCAAATATTTTTTGCGTATTTTTCAATTAGTGTTCACCCACTTTAGCCTATTCTCATACAATACTAAAATACTTTAGCGCTTAAAAGCGTCTAATTAATAAAGAATTTTATCGTGACATTTTGGATATGTTCTATTATAATAAGTTTCAATATCAAAAATGTATCATACTTTCTTAAAACTATAACAGTTTTTACGTATGAACAGGATAAAAAAAGAAAGGGTGCTGTATTGTGAGTAATCAAGAGCTCGATCAATTACGAAAACAAGTAGACGAGATGAACTTAAAACTATTAGACACCATTAATGAACGTGCTAAACTAGTTCAGGAAATCGGGCGTGTCAAGGAGACTCAAGGAGTATACCGCTATGATCCTGTTCGTGAAAGAGGAATGCTTGATCTGATCAAAGAAAATAATAATGGTCCATTTGAACATTCGACCGTTGAACATATTTTTAAAGAAATCTTTAAAGCCGGTTTGGAGCTTCAAAAAGACGATCACCGTAAAGCACTGCTTGTTTCCCGTAAAAAGAAACCGGATGATACGATTGTAACGATCAACGGCGATTCAATTGGAGACGGAAAGCCTCACTTCATTTTCGGACCATGTGCGGTTGAATCTTACGAGCAAGTAGCAGAAGTGGCAAAAGCCGTCAAAGCAAAAGGACTTAAATTGCTTCGAGGCGGAGCGTTCAAACCTAGAACGTCACCTTATGACTTCCAGGGCCTCGGAATCGAAGGATTAAAAATTCTTAAAAAAGTGGCGGATGAATATGATTTGGCTGTCGTAAGTGAAATCGTAAATCCAGCCGATATCGAACCCGCATTGGAATACATTGACGTGATTCAAATCGGTGCGAGAAATATGCAAAACTTCGAGCTGTTAAAAGCAGCAGGAGCAGTGAAGAAGCCCGTATTACTTAAACGCGGTTTAGCTGCAACGATCGATGAGTTCATCAACGCTGCTGAATATATCATTTCACAAGGAAATGGAGACATCATCCTTTGTGAGCGTGGAATTCGCACGTACGAAAAAGCGACACGAAACACATTGGACATTTCAGCTGTCCCAATTCTTAAGCAAGAAACGCATCTGCCAGTATTCGTGGATGTAACGCACTCAACCGGACGCCGAGATCTGTTGCTTCCAACGGCGAAAGCAGCACTTGCCATCGGTGCAGATGGTGTAATGGCTGAGGTTCATCCTGATCCTGCCGTTGCCTTATCCGATTCTGCCCAACAAATGGACTTAGATCAATTTGATCATTTCTATCAAGAGCTGCTAAAAGGAAGAACGATCGAAGTATAATATATTAAAGAGAAGGGTTGGATCCTGTATATGGGGTTCAACCCTTTATTTTTGATTTTCTGCTGTCATTGTGGGGGTTTTTTTTATAAGAAAAGCCTTTTTTATTACTATGAGCAGTATAAGGACCAAATAATGAATGAATTTCAGGTGAATCATCCGAACTTGATTGAGGATATCAGCGGAATTTTCATTTTATCGGCGAAATTCTTATTTTATCAGCGAAATCCTGATTTTAACGGCGAAATACCAAATATATCGGCGAAACGCATCCTCTTCTCCAGTAAGCCTGTATTCTGGTAGTCGCTCTTTCTACATGCTATAATCAACTTTTTATCAAGTTAAGGCGGAGTCGTTGCACGAATATAGAGACTATCGTATGATTATCATGGTAATTGCAGATAAATAACCTATATACATTGAAAAAAACACTAACGTGAATATAAATATGTGCCTTTTTTAACAAACTATTGTAATCGCTTTTTTCTTTAGGTTTATTTAGTGTAAAATAAGATAAATAAATGAGTAGAAGAGTAAAGGAGAGTTAGCTATGAACGTTACGATATATGATGTAGCAAGAGAAGCAAATGTTTCCATGGCAACCGTTTCACGTGTTGTCAACGGAAATCCCAATGTAAAGCCGGCAACAAGAAAGAAAGTGCTGGAGGTCATTGACCGCCTTGGATACCGTCCGAATGCAGTAGCAAGGGGACTTGCAAGTAAGAAAACAACAACGGTCGGAGTCATCATTCCGGATATCTCTAATATTTTCTATGCTGAATTGGCACGTGGAATTGAAGATATCGCAACGATGTACAAATACAATATTATCTTAAGTAACTCTGATCAAAATGCGGAGAAGGAACTTCATCTTCTCAACACGATGCTTGGTAAACAAGTGGACGGAATCCTGTTCCTTGGCGGGCACATTTCAGAGGAACATGTTCAGGAATTTGAACGTTCACCGGTTCCGATCGTATTAGCTGGAGCAGTGGAAGAAACAAACAAGGTTCCTTCCGTTAATATCGACTACAAAGCGGCTTCCTACGATGCTGTTACGGAATTGTTGGAAAAAGGGCATAAGCGTATCGGATTTGTCAGTGGTCCTTTCCACGATACAATCAACATGAAGTTTAAATTAGAAGGATATCGCGAAGCCCTAGCTAAAGCCGGAGTTGAATATAGTGACGACCTGGTTGTTGAAGGTGAGTACACATATGACTCAGGACTTGAAGCCTGGCAGAAGTTTTCTGAGCTTGAGGACAAGCCGACCGCTATATTCGTCGGAAATGATGAGACGGCCCTTGGCGTCGTTCACGGTGCTCAGGATCAAAACGTGTCCATTCCTGATGAAGTTGAAGTAATCAGCTTTGATAATACAAGACTGGCGCTTATGGTTAGACCACAGTTAACCTCCGTTGTTCAGCCGTTATATGATATCGGGGCTGTGGCGATGAGATTATTAACGAAATATATGAACAAAGAAACGGTTGAAGAATCCACAGTTGTTCTTCCTCATCGAATTGAACATCGGAACTCAACAAAATAAGAAGTTTGTCGATATAAAAGATAAAGACAAACAGAACTTATTTTTGTAGGGAGAGTCAAAATGAAAAAGCTTGATGTTCTTACACCGATCGGGGTTGTAGTTGGGTTTCTATTCGTCGCTTTCGCCATCATTACGAACGCTGGTGTTACAGGCTTTAGTTCCTTCGTAGATCTGCCGTCCATGTTTGTTGTGATAGGCGGGTTGATCGCTGCCATGCTGGTCAGCTTCTCTATTAAGGAATTGAAGCAATTGGGGAAAGTGATGAGAGAATCCTTTCGTGACGAGGTATACGATCTTCATGGCCTCATTCGCACGTTTGTGACACTTTCAGAAAAAGCCAGGCGTGAAGGCCTTCTCTCATTAGAAGCGGAAGTGGAAGAGGTTGAGGATCCTTTCATTCGAAAAGGAGTCCTGTTAGCTGTGGATGGAATTGAGCAGGACGTGATTGTGGATATCATGAATGCCGAGATCATTGCTTTAGAAGAGCGGCATCGTAAAAATAAAAGTTTACTGGATAAGGCTGGGGAGTATGCGCCTGCCTGGGGAATGATCGGGACCTTGATTGGTCTCGTACTGATGTTAAAGAATTTAAATGACCCTGCGTCATTAGGACCTAATATGGCCATCGCCTTATTAACCACTCTATATGGATCGATCCTTGCAAATCTTGTCTTCCTGCCTATGGCATCCAAATTAGCGATGAAAACAGAAAAAGAAGTGTTTATGAAGCAAATCGTGATTGAAGGTGTCGTAGGGGTACAATCCGGTCAAAATCCGAAAATATTGGAAGAGAAACTGAGAGTGTTCTTATCCAATGAGGAACTGGAGATGTACTCTGCTGGCAGGAAGCAAGAGGAGGCAACATTCCATGATGCGTAGACGAAGACAACCGTC
The DNA here is from genome assembly GCF_035590735.1 of Rossellomorea aquimaris. NCBI lineage: Bacteria > Bacillati > Bacillota > Bacilli > Caryophanales > Bacillaceae > Rossellomorea > Rossellomorea aquimaris. Next base: position 3,501,825 of record NZ_CP141595.1, on the reverse strand, counting down.
TCAGCCTACGGGGGCACCAAAATGGATGGTAACCTTTTCTGATCTCATTACTCTTATTCTCGTATTCTTTATTTTACTATTTTCCATGTCTCAAATCGATATCGTGAAATTCAGGACCATCGCTGATTCCTTTCAGCAGCGTCAAATACTGGAGTTTTACCCTTCTGTCATTCCATTTGAGAATCCTTCAGCTGAACCTGAAATGGAGGAGGAGAAAACTCAGCCTCAGAGCAGTGAGGGAACCGATAATGAGTTGAATCAGCTTTTGGCTGATATTCAGAGCTACTTGAATGAAAATAAACTTAGTGAAGTTGTAGTGGCCACAAGAACCGAGCGTGGAGTCGTGCTGGTCCTTCAGGAGCAAGCACTGTTCGCTTCAGGTGAAGCAACGGTTCTTGAGGACGCTTATCCGTTCTTGAATAAGGTGGGCGATCTTTTATCGAGGATCCCAAACTTCGTGAAAGTGGAGGGACATACAGATAATCGTCCCATCGGTACATATCGGTTTCCATCAAACTGGGAGCTATCCTCTGCAAGGGCAAGCAGTGTGATCCGGTATCTCGTTCAAACCGAGAACTTAGATCCGAAGCGCTTCATTGCCGTCGGATATGGGGACACACGACCCATCGCACCCAATGACACAAGTGAAAATCTTCAAAAAAACAGGCGTGTGGAAGTGATCATAACAGATCCTGCATATGAGGAACGATAAAAACCAAGGACTTCTCAATGGGATGAGATGACCTTGGTTTTTTTGTATTCTTGCCTTATGCTTGTCGGGCCTAAGCGAGCGGCCTCCGCTTTTCGAATGTCCAGCTCCGGCGGCTAGGCCCTCGAGGTCATAAGGCGAGAACACCAAAAAGGCAAAGGACGCCTTTCCGGTGTTCTCACCTTATGCTTGTCGGGCCTAAGCGAGCCGCCTCCGCTTTTCGGTTTAACTACCGGGCTTTTGCCTTAGCTGCTGCCGTATGGAGTAGAGAGCTTTCTCTACGGTTTGCTTATTCTTCTCCGTGATTTCGCCTTTTCTCGGGATAGGCTTGTAAATGTCAGGTTTATCCCACCATTCAGATGGCAGGTTGACCCCTGCTTTACTTTGCCAGCGTTCCGTCCATTTAGCAGGGAATGAAGAGGTGCGGTCCAATCGATCGGTCATTTGCATCCAAATCAGCGCCCAGGCTCTCGGAACCACTCTCCAAATGTCGTAGCCACCGCCACCAACGGCAATCCATTTGCCTCCGCAGTACTCATGAGCCAATTCGTGGGCGATACGTGGGATTTCCCGGTATATATTCATGGTAGCCGAAAGGTGGGTGAGTGGATCATAATAATGGGCATCTGCCCCGTTTTGAGTCAAAATGACGTCCGGCTTGAAGAACTCAATTACTTCACGAAAGGACGTTTCGTAAGCTTCGAGCCACGATTCATCCTCTGTGAAAGCATCCAGGGGGATATTGAATGAATACCCATATCCTTTTCCGTGGCCGCGCTCATTAATATTGCCTGTCCCTGGGAAGAGGTAACGACCCGTTTCATGGATGGAAAGGGTACACACGTCTGGATCATCGTAAAAGGACCACTGAACGCCATCCCCGTGATGAGCATCTGTATCGACGTATAGTACCCGGGCACCGTACTTTTCCTGCAAGTAGCGGATCGCCACCGAACTGTCGTTATAAATACAGAAGCCTGATGCTTTTCCTTTGAAACCATGATGCAGACCACCGCCGAGATGGAGGGCATGCTTCGCTTTTCCCGTCATGACAAGATCAACGGCAGTTAACGTACCGCCTACCAAATAAGCGCTTGCTTCATGCATTCCTTGAAACATCGGGGTATCTTCTGTACCAATTCCAAACCCTTCTGCCTGATCTTGAGAGAGTTGGCCGACACTCGCTCGTTTGACCGCGCTTACATAGTTGGGATCGTGATTAAGAAACAACTCTTCATCGGTAGCCATTCGCGGTGGAACGATTTCATCTGATTGAAGAGCGTTTGCTTCTTTGAGTAAGTCCATCGTCAGGGTCAATCGGGTTTGATTGAAGGGATGCTCATCAGAGAACCGATACCCGAGGAGTTCGTCTGAATAGATGAAAACAGCATCCTTGGTCATGATGAGATTCCTGGCATGTTTGGCCATAACACGTCATATCCTTCTTTCTTCAGATCATTGATCACATTCATCGGATTCATCGTTCTTACTCGGAACACAAGGATTTTATACTGTTCGTCCTTTTTATCCGGATACACAAGTACACTTTGAATATTGGAGTTATTCCTTCTGATGATACCGGCTACCTCGTAAAGTATGCCCGCTTTATGGGGGACTTTCACTTCGATTTGAGAGCCGGGTTGGTGGGCTCCCGTCAGTTGAATGAGAGTGTACAACAGGTCTGTTTCGGTAATGATTCCGACGAGCTTCTTTTCCTTCAAGATAGGAAGGCAGCTGATGCGGTGCTCATAAAAGAGTGCCGCAACCTCCTCTACAAAATCCAGAGGGTGACCTGTGATTACATCTTTCTTCATGATCAATTTAAGCGGATTCTGCAATTCACTGGTTGGGGACTCATCATGAAAAATAGATGGGGTACCGTCTTTTACATCACGGTCACTCACGATCCCGATTACTTCCATATCACGATTTGTAATCGGGATATGCTTGATCTTCTTCTCCCGCATTAATTTTATGGCTGTTTCAATTGTATCGTCTGCACTTAATGTTTCGACTTTGGTTTTCATAATTTCTTCTACAATCACGTTCTCCACCCCTTTAGAAAACTTGTCAGAATTCCATTAATACATAAAACGATTCATAAACCTCAGTTGATCAAATCGTTGGATGGAATCCGGATCCACTCTCGTACCGATTCTCGCCATCAAACAATTAGCTGGATGGGAACTGATTTCAGGGTCATCCGTTGCGTAATATTCCAATCCGCCGGCGTTCATCATTTTTTCCATCACCTTACGATATTCCCAAACGTTCAGGCCAGTCCCCTTTAAATCCCAATGCCAATAATATTCAGTCGTAATGACGATGTAGTCTTCCATATGATCATCCATCATGGAGACCTTTAAAAGATTCTTTCCGACGGAAGCCCCGCGGAATTTGGGAATGACTTCGATTGCTCCAAGCTCGATCAAATTATCCATTTTTCCTTGAGACCAGCGTTCAAGGGGATCAGGATATAAATATGTAACATATCCAACAATCGTATGATTATCTCTTGCGATCAGGATTCGGCCTTCCGGTAAACCGGCAATCTCTACAAGGGCTTTATGCTGCTGGGCAGGAGGTCTGAACGCGACCAAGTCCTCGTGAAAGTCAAGCCTGGCTAATTCTTCAGCGGAAATCGGACCTTCAATAACAATATTTCCCTTTGTTGTTTTCAATTCTGTTGCATTATAGGTTTTTTTCAATTTCATCTGGACACCACCTAAAGATATTCCTCAAGTCCATTATACATGAAATTAATAAATGTATAGCGCTTTCACAAAATTTTCAGACGTTTGTAGCGGGGAAATTATTCTGCAATACCTATCTGGAACAAGGGTTTGAAGAGTTTTTATACGAAACACAGCAAAGAGCACTTTGTGGCAGATTTTTTAAAAAATTGAGAAAATATTAAATTTATACTATAATAAGATTGTAATTTCTTACATAAGGGGGATGCGGTATATGAAAGTGGAAGCGTTACCAGTAACGAAGGGAAACTACAATCTTGAAAGCTATGAAAATACGTATGATTCATTTGATTGGAAAGATGTCGAAAAAGAATTTTCATGGGCGGAAACAGGACGTGTCAATCTGGCTCATGAAGCGATTGACCGACATGCAGTATCTTTCAGGAAAAATAAAGTCGCTCTTTATTACCGAGATGCAGAACGTGATGAAAAATATACGTACTCTGATATGAAGAAGATGTCGAACAAAGCAGGAAATGTATTGAAGCGTTTTGGGGATGTTGAAAAAGGTGACCGTGTCTTCATCTTCATGCCGAGATCACCGGAATTGTATTTCTCCGTATTGGGTGCGATCAAACTTGGTGCCATCGTAGGTCCTCTGTTTGAAGCATTCATGGAGGGAGCCGTCCGTGATCGTTTAGAGGATAGTGAAGCAAAGGTACTGATCACAACACCTGAGCTTTTGAAGAGGGTTCCGGTAAGTGAACTTCCAAACTTAAAGCATGTTTTCTTAATTGGGGAAGATATACAGGAGGACGATGTCCATATAGACTTCCTTTCAAAATTTACTGATGCGAGCAATAAACTGGCAGTAGAATGGGTAGACCGGAACGATGGGTTGATCCTTCACTATACATCAGGGTCCACTGGAAAACCAAAAGGGGTCCTGCATGTCCATAACGCTATGATCCAACATTATCAAACTTCCAAGTGGGTGCTCGATCTCCAGGAAGAGGATGTGTATTGGTGCACAGCAGATCCGGGCTGGGTCACAGGAACTTCATATGGAATCTTCGGTCCGTGGCTGACAGGTGCCGCCAACGTCATTGTAGGGGGTCGATTCAAGCCGGAGAACTGGTATCAAACGATCGAAGATTATGGCGTGACGGTCTGGTACAGTGCTCCAACGGCCTTCAGGATGTTGATGGGTGCCGGTGATGAAGTGGTGAAACAATTTGACTTAAGTTCGCTTCGTCATATCCTGAGCGTGGGAGAGCCTTTGAACCCTGAGGTTGTCCGCTGGGGAATGAAAGTATTCAACCTGCGCATCCATGATACTTGGTGGATGACTGAAACAGGCGGTCAATTGATCTGTAACTACCCAAGCATGGAAATCAAGCCTGGATCCATGGGGAAACCATTCCCGGGAGTGAAAGCGGCAATTGTGGATGATCAAGGAAACGAAGTGCCTCCTTACCGCATGGGGAACTTAGCGATTAAAAAAGGCTGGCCGTCCATGATGAACCAGATCTGGAATAACCCACAGAAGTATGAATCGTACTTTATGCCTGGTGACTGGTATGTTTCAGGAGATTCAGCTTATATGGATGAAGACGGATATTTCTGGTTCCAGGGCCGGATTGATGATGTCATCATGACGTCTGGAGAACGAGTAGGTCCGTTTGAGGTAGAAAGTAAGCTCGTAGAACATCCGGCGGTTGCCGAAGCTGGCGTTATAGGGAAACCTGATCCGGTTCGCGGTGAAATCATTAAAGCGTTTATCGCTCTTCGCGATGGCTATGAGGTTACAGATGAGCTGAAAGAAGAGATTCGTCAATTCGTGAAAAAAGGATTGGCTGCCCATGCTGCTCCAAGAGAAATCGAATTCAGAGACAAGCTGCCGAAAACACGAAGCGGGAAAATCATGCGTCGCGTGTTGAAGGCGTGGGAATTAGACCTTCCTACCGGTGATTTAAGTACAATGGAAGATTAATAGATGAAAGAACCCCTGCTCTTGGTGAGTGGGGTTTTTTTGTGGTTGGGGGAGAAGGAGGAGAGGATGGGGAAACTTGTCGATTTATGAGAAATGGCAGATAAACTGAATAACCGGAAGATAAAATTAATATATGGCAGATAAATTTCCAAATTGGCATGAAAGGCAGTCCCAATCCAGTCTTTCACCCATCAACCACAACACAAAAAAACGAGCAAAAAGTAAATACTTTTGCTCGTTCTTTATATTGCGATCTAGTTCTGCTCAGCTGGTGGTTCAGGTTCAGTCGGTGGCTCGGTTCCTCCATCGTCACCGCCGCCATCACCGCCTCCATCATCAGCTGGTGGTGGTGGCTCAGGCTTGTCTGGTTTAGGAGGAGGATCGGCCGGTTTATCACCAGGCGGTTTCGGATCCGGTGCCGGCTTCTCAGGCTTCGGTTCCGGTTTTGGCTCTGGTTTACCGATTTGTACAGTGTTGGAAGGTGCAGATTGTTTTCCTGCTACATCAACGGCAACCACATAGAAATCACCATTTCCAACGGAAACTGAATAACTCCCGCCAGACTTGACACTGCCGACCTTGCCGCCAGATTTACTATATACACGGTATCCAACGACATCACCGCTTGCGGACGACGTCCAAGTGATGGTATTTCCATTACCACTTGCTCTTACCGTCCCAGGAGCAGCTCCATCGTCTGAAATTTTGTTTTCTGCAATCAGAACATTTTTAAATCGATTGTCACCTTCAGGGATGAGTTTGTTTGGATCTCCAGGTACAGAACCAAATACATTCTTCACAAAGTCAGGATTTAAGATCACTCCCGGCTGTGAAAATTCTTCCGGTGTATTAGGCAGAGCTAAATATTTCTTTCCGTTTACCATGACATAGCGGCTCATGAGTAAGCTGTCATCGGTTTTGGTCGGTACATATTTAGCGTTGAATAAATCACTTTTCACTAACCCGGCCTGACTGCATGCTTCTGATGGCAGCAATCCCGAAATCGAGCAGAAGGATCTTCTTACAACACCTTCAGGCTGCTGGAATTGTGCATCGGGATCAATCAGTTCAGGAGCCAGGTCTCTCGTATCATTCAATAGGTATGACCATAAGCGGATATTACGTAATCCATAATGTCCATACTGTGCCCGGGATCCCGGTGTATTTAATGAAGAAGGTGTGTCATATCCGAACCAGGTTCCGAATGTAATGCTCGGATTGGATGCGACAAACCAGTGATCCTTGTATTCCTGACTCGTTCCGGATTTCCCGGCCCAGTCTGAACCGAAGTTCAAGAAGGTTTTTGCATAACGTCCTGTCCCAAGTGAATGATCCAGGGTATCCCTCATCATGTCGATGGCAAGGTAAGCCGTTTGTGGACTGAATACATCCACCGGTTCTACTTTATGTTCGAATACCACATTGCCATCTTGATCGACAATTTTATCAATCATATATGCATCTATGAATTTCCCGCCATTTGCAAAAGTAGTATAGGCATTTACATTTTCCTCCACCGTTACACCGCTTGTAGTGGCTCCGAGTGAAAGGGACAGGTTATTATCATATCTGCTGGTTAGAGATGAAAAGCCCATTTTAAGAAGGAATTCTTTAAATGGATTTCGGTTATAGATATTGGCATATGTTCTTACAGCAGGTAAGTTCAATGATTCTGCAAGTGCATGTCTTGCAGGGAAAAGTCCACGTTCATTAAGCGAGTAGTTTTCAGGCGTCCAGCCATTGATGTTCACACCAACGTCAGGAATCGGCGATCCAGGTGAAATGTATCCGTATTCCAGTGCCGGTGCATAAGCAAGTAATGGCTTCATGGTAGACCCGTTCGACCTCAGAGCTTGTGTGGCGTGATTGATTTGTTCTGTTTTAAAGTCACGGCCGCCGATGAAACTGATGATGCGCCCAGTTTTGTTCTCGATCATCATCGCGCCAACCTGAACCGGTTGTTGTACTTCCACTTCTTCACCTGTTTCAGGATCTGTTACCGTTTCATATTTAGGAGGGCCATACATTTCATAGGCATCTTTAGTCTTTTGCATTTGATCATAGATTTTTTTATTGATGGTTGAGTGAATCTTATAACCGCTTTGACGAACATTGCGGTCCGCGAGCGTTCGGTATTTTTCTTCAAGTTCATCATTATTTTCAAGATCCTGTTTTGAATAGCCGTCTTTTTCGGCAAGTACATCCGTCATGATATCCACCGCTCTGCTTTCAAGTTCAGCAGTGAGCCAAGGATACTGTTCACTCGGTGATGGTTTAGGCTTGATGAAATCTTTCGACAGGTCATATGCAACGGCTTCATCGTACTCTTTTTTCGTAATATATCCTTCTCGGTGCATTCTGTAGAGTACAGTGTCCTTACGGCTCATTCCAGCTTCCAGATTCTCTTTCATTTCTCCATTATTCGTAAATGGAGTGTAAGAGAATGGAGCTTGTGGAAGTCCTGCAATGAACGCAGATTGAGGCAACGTTAAGTCCTTGGCGTCCACTCCGAATATCCCTTGGGCAGCAGATTGGACCCCGGCGATATTCCGACCGGAAGAATTACGTCCAAGTGTCGCTACATTCAAGTACGCTTCCAGGATTTCGTCCTTTTCAAAGAAACGTTCCAAGCGAAGGGCGAGAAGTATTTCCTTTGCTTTTCTTTCAAATGATACTTCATTCGTCAATATCTGGTTTTTGATTAGCTGTTGTGTGAGTGTACTTCCACCTGATTGAGTGGAGGAATTGGTGAATTCCTGAAGTACGGCACGCATGATCGCTTTCGGTACGACACCGTTATGTTCTTTGAAGTATTCATCTTCCGTGGCAATAACAGCATTTCGCAGATCTTCTGAAACATCTTCAAGCTTCACTTCTTCGCGCTCTAAGTCTGTTCGAAGTTTTCCCAAATATACATCATCGGCGAAGTAAAGCTGCGACGTTTCTTCGTAGTTGTAAATGTCCTTTTTCATTTGGTCATAAGGACGTATCGGTTCTTCCTTCACGAGAGAAGCGAAATATCCCGCTCCGACTCCTCCTGCAAATACAAAACCTAATACAAATATAACCACAAGGATCAAGGATAGGTTCCAAAATACTCCGTATGTAATTCTTGCTCGTTTTTGAACTCCAGTATTTGAAAAGAACCTGATTGCAGGGTCTAATTTTTCGAGTAGTTTGTTCCATTTTTCTTTCATATAATCATTCCCCCCAGAACATACCCATTATAGCATATTTACAGGAAGGCTGTCGTAAAAAGTCAAAGAAAAGGGTCTTTTATCAGGCAATTAGTTGACTATTATTTTAGAATATGGTAAAAACCTTATATAGCTAAATGAATGACGATCTGACTAACAGTCGGATTTACTTAAAAAAATATGAACGTGTGATCGCAATGAGAGGAACAAGTAGTCTGCCTTCCCTGTTATAAAGAGAGTCAGTGGTTGCTGTGAACTGACACAAATGGCCGATGAATTACATCCTGGAGCTTTTGCTGTGAACCTTTAGTAGCAGCAAACGGTTAAAGCCGTTATCTTTAATGAGTGAAGGATGTAATTCCTTAATTTGGGTGGTACCGCGCGACAGCGTCCCTGCATTTATGCAGGGACTTTTTTGTTGTCTTGTTTTACAAAAAAGGAGGAAAAAACATGGATTTGATAAAGGACTTGGAATGGCGTGGAATCACGTATCAGCAAACGGACGCTGAAGGGTTGAAGGACCTGTTGAATAAAGAAAGTATCTCCATTTACTGTGGGATCGATCCGACAGCAGACAGTATGCATATCGGGCATCTGCTCCCATTTTTAACATTACGACGCTTCCAGAATCAAGGGCATCGTCCACTTGTACTAGTGGGAGGGGCAACGGGTTTGATCGGTGACCCAAGTGGTAAAAATGAAGAGCGTAAACTGCAGACAATTGAAGCGATTCAGGGGAATGTAGCGAGCATTAAAGTGCAGCTGGAAAGCATCTTTGATTTCGAAGGGGAAAATGGTGCAGTGATGGTGAATAACTATGACTGGATCGGAGCGATGGATGTTGTCACATTCCTTCGTGATTTCGGTAAGCATGTGGGTGTGAATTACATGCTGGCAAAAGATACGATTGCATCGCGCCTGGAATCAGGTATTTCGTTCACTGAATTTACGTATACCATTCTGCAAGCCCTGGACTTCAATCATCTATACGACAACTACAATTGTAAGCTTCAAATCGGTGGCAGTGATCAGTGGGGGAATATCACGACTGGACTTGAACTGATCAGACGTACTCATGAAGAAGAAACGAAGGCGTTCGGTTTCACGATTCCACTTGTAACGAAAGCGGACGGAAGTAAATTTGGTAAAACCGAAAGTGGAGCGATTTGGTTGGACCCGAAGAAGACATCTCCTTACGAGTTCTACCAGTTCTGGATCAACGCGGCAGATGCAGATGTCGTGAAATACTTGAAATACTTTACATTCCTTTCACACGAAGAAATCGATGCTCTGGCACAGTCTGTTGAAACAGAACCTCATCTTCGCAAGGCGCAAAAGGCACTTGCTGAAGAAATGACAAAACTGATTCATGGTGAAGAAGCTCTTGATCAAGCCATCCGCATTACACAAGCATTATTCAGTGGTGAGATCAAATCTTTATCGGCTTCTGAAATTCTTGAAGGATTCAAAGATGTTCCTTCATTCGAACAATCTAAAGGAGAAGAGATCGGATTGATCGACCTTCTCGTAAATGCGAAAATCTCACCATCTAAGCGACAAGCCCGTGAAGATGTCGGAAATGGTGCAGTATACCTTAACGGTGAACGTGTAACAGACCTTCAACATGTAATTGATGAAAAAGATATGATTGAAGGACAATTTACCATCATTCGCCGCGGAAAGAAGAAATATTTTAGAATTCAGTACGTATAATACTATTATTGAATCTGACAGTGCGGTATCCGTTTCTCTTTTGTGGAGCGGGTACCGTACTTTTTTATCTTTAAGTAGTGCTCCTTAGGAGGTGCGCTGTATGGAAGAATGTACAGGAGGGAGTGAGTAGGGATCAGTCGTGTTTATTCGACAAAAGGTTCATAAATGTGGATTTCGGGTCAAAAATAGAGTAAAACGGCTCATATATCAGAATTTCGGTTCATAAATAGACGAAACCGGTGGATAAAACGGGATTCCGGATAATAAATGGCAGAAACCGGTTCATAAATCGGGATGCTCAATCCTAAAGAGCTGAAATCCGTTCATAAATCAAATTACGGGCATTCAAAAAGAGATAAACCTCACACATAACCCTAAATATTAGATCGTTATGGATAAAAACGGGCACGAGAGTATAAAATCATAATTACATATGCCATCCAATCACAACATCCAGATCCTCTCCCAACCTTAAAATCGTAGAATTGAATCTATTTCACCAAAAAACATAAATTTTTCAGGTGCAGGCATGGACATAGATTTAGAATTTTTCAGGGTATACGGGAAAACATTCCTGCAATTCGATTAAAAAAGAAAAAACTATAAACAAAAAAACACTGCCCATAAAATGGACAGTGTCTTTCTCACAAAGATTAACGAGAGTAGAACTCAACGATAAGAGCTTCGTTAATTTCAGCCGGTAATTCAGAACGTTCAGGAACGCGTGTGAAAGTACCTTCTAATTTGTCAGCATCGAAAGTTAGGAATTCAGGAACAAAGCTGTTCACTTCCATCGCTTCTTTGATGATGTCAAGGTTACGTGATTTTTCACGAACTGAGATTGTTTGACCAGGAAGTACGCGGAATGAAGGGATGTCTACGCGAGATCCGTTCACTGTAACGTGACCGTGGTTAACAAGTTGACGTGCTTGACGACGAGTACGAGCTAAACCTAAACGATAAACAACGTTATCCAGGCGGCACTCAAGTAGCGCCATGAAGTTTTCACCGTGTTTACCTTGTAATTTGCCAGCTTGGTCAAATAGGTTACGGAATTGACGCTCAGTTACTCCGTACATGTGACGAAGTTTTTGCTTCTCTTGAAGTTGTAAACCGTACTCAGAGATTTTTTTACGTTGGTTAGGACCATGTTGTCCAGGAGCGTAAGGACGCTTTTCTAATTCTTTACCCGTACCGCTTAGAGAGATTCCAAGACGACGAGATAATTTCCAGCTTGGGCCAGTATATCGAGCCATGAATGACTCCTCCTTTATTGTTTTTATTTTGTTGTAAAATAAAAACACCTGTGAATAAACAATTATGTGCATTTTGTTTTCATGTACCTTCGCCCTAGCAGCAGAGGGTTACAAGATACACCTCAAAGTGTAGAGGAACAAAATACGATCATAAAGGACTTCACTGAAGCTGCATTATTTTACACAAAGAATATTATATGACGGGAGAGAATAGAAGTCAAGGAAGTATTTTAAGATGAACAGATTTCACAGATTCTTGCGACTGTTGTTCTCTAAACAAAATAGTCCAAAAGTCATTTCTTGTGATATAATAAAAGTTGGAAAATATGTTGAATAGGTGAATGTCGTTGAAAGAATCAAAAAGAGAAAAGACCCTTCGATTTTTATTGATCGGTCTGTGCGTCCTGGTTGTTTTCGGAGGGTTTGTTTATTCTTCCAATTCCTCACTACAAGTAGATGATTCTGGACAATCGATACGTGCGGAGGTATTATCTGCAGGAAATAGAGAGCAGAACCCCGTCATCGCTGTAGCAAAGATGGCTCAGGATCAGCCTGTCCTTATTATATATGAACTTGATAGAAGCAATCAGTATTATTTTAAGGTATTACATAGTGTGTCGTTACAGAAAAGCGTGAAAAAGATAGGACTCACAAAAGATAAAGATAGAATTTGGGTCCAATTAGATAAGAAGCAATGGGTGTTATTTTCGAAATCTTTAGAGGTTTTACAAGAGAAGAAGGATGCTCCTTCTACGGTGATCTCAAGTAAACAACCTTTTAAATATGATGAGCATAATCAGTTGATAGACCTTTCCTTTAGAGAGAACAAAGACCCGATTCAACTGGATTGGTCAGATCAAAAAGCTGAACCCGTGGAAGTCCATTCCTTAATGGTAGATAAGTCCTTATGGCTCGTGGTATTGCAAGAAGATCTGGTGCTGGCTCAAGGTCAATGATGTTAATAGTTTCACAAACCTTTTAGGTGTGGGTGAGAAAAATGTACGTTGTTCATAATTCTTTGCTTGAATATAAGTCAAAGCTGTTTGATTTAATCTATGAAGAAATGTCAGTTGAATTGGGGCATTCTGCTCATTTGCAAAAGTGGCTGACCATTATTAAAGACTGCCTTGATATTGATCGGGCATTTTTATATTTTTATAGCGAGTCTGCCTATTTCTTATATCACCCCAGTGACAATGAGGATGTTCCTCTCAAGCTTGCTGAAACAAGGGAGAAATACATTTTTCGTCCTGTTATGGTAGAGGAAGAGGATGATTTCACCGTCCGTTTTCACTTTACGAATAAAGATGGCAGTCCTCTGGCGATTCTTTTAGTAAAGAGGGATGATCGTAAAGAAGGGGCAGACGATAGCTGGTTTCATTCCTTTTGGGAAGCCAGTAATCAATTTTTACAGCATACAGGTGGAATCCAGACGGTACTTGAAGATGAAAAACGGTACAGGGAATTATTTAAAGTAACGGAGATCTTCCATTCGACCAGGGATGTCCATACGCTTCTCGTGCAGATCATTGAAACGTTGAAGCAGGTGTTTCCAATCGATGAATTCCACTTGCTATTGTCTAACGACCGGTATGAATTCGGGACACTCCCCATTAAAAACTTCGATTTTGATCGTGCCAATGAGTCTGCCATGCAGGCATTTGTCAACGGTAGTATCGAAATGAGGGAACAGGATGTCCTCTATGCTCCTTTAAAAGGAAAACAGGGGATCTATGGCGTTCTTGAAGTGAGGTCAAAGGCCCATTTCACCTTTACAGAACAGAAGATCGAGTTCATTCGCTTACTTGCCTATACGGCGGGGAATGCCCTTGAAAATGCCAAACTCTATGAACAATCCAAAAGGCTCATTACCGATTTGCAGCTTATTAATGAGACGTCCCATCAGTTGAATTTGAATTTACGATTAACGGATACGGTTCTGTTTTTAAAGAAACAGATTCAACGATCCTTTCAAGCATCAGCCATCGGATTTGTTCTTCTTCAAAAAGGTGAATACAGAATCCTGGAAGAAAGCACTTCTGTTTTTTTTGAACAAGAAGGTGAAAAGTATATCTCTTATGTAAAGGCGAGAATCGAGAAGGAACGGGATGCCATCTTTTTAGGTGATGTAAGCGATCGATTCGATGAGGGAGTGGTCTTTCCTTCCGTCATGGCTGTACCAATGATTCAAGATGAAGCCCTTTTAGGGTTTTGCGTAGTGTTACATAAAGAACCGTACATGTTTTCATTTGATATGTACAAGTTGCTTCAGTCGTTTATCCATCACTCGACCCTGGCGATAACCAATGCAACCCTTCGTGAGAAACTCGAGCATATGGTCATTACCGATCATATGACCAAATTATTCGCACGGAATTATCTCGATGAAGAAATGGAATCTTCGATGAATAAGGATTCATTGGGAACCTTGCTGTTAATCGATATAGATGATTTCAAGGCGATTAATGATAATTACGGTCATCAAATTGGTGATGAAGTCATTATAGGGGTGGCGAACCTGATTAAAGGAATTGTCAGTCATCATGGATTCGTTGCCAGATGGGGAGGAGAAGAACTAGCGGTCTATCTGCCTTCTCTTGATCATGAGGCCGGTTCTGACATTGCTCAACGCATTGTCGAGGAGATTCCTCAGAACACAGATCCTTCAGTGACTCTGTCCTGTGGCTTATCCACATGGAGAGTAAGGGATGAACAGTGTCCCAAGTCTGTAAAGGAATTAGTAAAGAAAGCAGATGAAGCACTCTATCATGCGAAAAATAATGGTAAAAATCAGGTTGTGAAAGATTGTGATGGAATCATCATGGAATAAAATCGTTCAGGAACCCGGAGTCGACATGACTCTTCCGGGTTCTTATTTTTTGGCCATTTCCCTTTATCACTTTAGTGTAACCGCTTTCTTTTTTGTCGTGGTTATCATATTCTAGAATAGTAGTTACTTAGACTTAAAGGGGATACTGGGAGGAATACTATATGAAAGAAGAGAAGCGTTTTGAAACAAGGGTGATTCATGAGGGATATGCATCATCTCAGCATTTTGATAGTTTAGCGCCGCCTTTATATCAAACTTCTACTTATACCTTTGCAAATGCGAAACAAGGGGAAAATCGCTTTGCCGGTGAAGAGGAAGGATATATATATTCAAGATTGGGAAATCCGACAGTATCGATTCTGGAAGACAGAATGGCATCGTTAGAGGGGGGCGGGTCTGCCCTTGCCTTTGGTTCCGGGATGGCTGCTGTATCCGCCGTGTTATTCTCCTTGACTAAATCAGGAGATCATATCCTTTGCTCTCAAGGGGTTTATGGCTGTACGTTCGGTTTACTTCAGCTGCTTCAAGAGAAATTTGCGATTCAACATGACTTTTCTTCCATGAGTACAGAAGAGGAAATCCGGGAAAAAATCACGGAACAAACGAGCTGTATTTATGTAGAAACACCCATCAATCCGACGATGCAGCTCATTGATCTTGAGCTTGTCGTGAAGGTCGCACGTGAAAAAGGAATTCCTGTAGTGGTAGATAATACATTCTGCTCTCCATACTTACAACGGCCATTGGAACTGGGATGCGATATTGTCATCCATAGCGCGACGAAGTATATCGGAGGTCATGGAGATGTGGTCGCGGGGCTCGTTGTGGGATCAGAAGAGAAAATGGCTGAAATTCGAATGACGACACAGAAGGATATTGGAGGAATCATTTCTCCCTTTGATGCATGGTTATTGTTAAGAGGGTTAAAAACGTTGGCGGTTCGAATGGATCGTCACTGTGAGAGTGCTGAGAAGATTGCAGGTCTATTAGCACAACATCCGGCAGTAGAAAACGTCATCTACCCGGGACATTCCAATCACCCACAGCATAAGGTCATGAAGAAACAAATGAAGAAAGCCGGAGGAATGATTTCCTTTACGATAAAAGGTTCGAAAGAAGAAGCCCAGAAGCTTATGGATAATCTGGAGATGATCAAGATTGCCGTAAGCCTGGGGGATGCAGAAACATTGATCCAGCATCCGGCGACCATGACTCATGCAGTCGTACCCGAGGAGTCGAGAAAAAGCATGGGAATCAGTGACACGCTCCTGAGGCTTTCCGTAGGATTGGAAGCACCGGAGGATATATGGAATGATTTATCGCAGGCGTTGGATAAGGCATAAGGAAAAAGGAAGGGACCTATTTGTCGGTTCCTTCCTTTTTAAGTGAGTAGTTTATAAGTGGCGCATTAGTTCTTCCACAAAAATCTCCAAATACTTCTGATCCTCTTCGTCAAATCTGGCTTTTTCCGGACTATCAATATCCAGAACACCGATCAGTTTTCCCTCTTTTACAAGTGGAATGACAATCTCTGATTGAGAGGCTGCATCACAAGCGATGTGCCCGGGGAATTGATGAACATCATCGATCAATAGTGTTTTTTTCTCACTTGCAGATGTACCGCAAACGCCTCTTCCCAATGGGATCCTTACACATGCAGGCAGTCCCTGGAATGGTCCTAATACCAATTGATTGCTTTCTTCTTCATATAAATAAAAGCCTACCCAGTTAATACGGTCCATAAATTGATTTAAAAGGGCAGAAGCATTGCTTAAATTCGCAATTTGATTTGGTTCGCCTTCTAATAGAGCTTTTAGTTGTTTCGTTACAAGACCAAAGCCCTGTTCCTTTGTACCTTGATATTTTTCTGCTTTAAACACCAACAACTCCCCCAATTCTACAAAATGTGCGTTATTTCATGTCCGGTTGTTCCTCCGAGCCCTCTAAACAACAAATACTGTCGAGAAATACTTAAAGGAAATCCACATGAAAACACGAATTCTTTGAGTAAACAAACTATAATAGAAACATCCATTGAACCATTTTTAGCATAATTCACTCAAACCTTCAATGATTTAGATTTTTTTATCAAAAGATTTTTAATATAGTGAATCCTCGTCACTGTTTTTTTCATACGCCTATCATATTTGAAAGAAGGGGAAATATGAAAAAACTAGATACTTCCATTACGACGAAAGAAGCCATTTTTCAAGCAGCCGTGTATTTGTTTTATGATCATGGCTTTGATGGGACCTCCGTCCGGGATATAGCAAAAAGAGCGAATGTCAACCCTGCTACCATTTCCTACTATTTTAAAGGGAAGCAGGGTGTGCTGGAAGCGTGCTTTACTCATTTCTTTGAACAGTATCTGCGCTTTCTTCAGGAAGAAGTGGAAGCCTTGAACTATGTTAGTGCGGATTTATGCTTAAAGCGGGCAGTGTACAAAATCTTGAAATTCCAAAGTGAACATCATCAATTAGCAAGGTTTATCTGGAGGGAAGTTTCGATTGATTCGCAGGTTGTGCGTGAGATCATTTCTTCCTATCTAATGAAAGAAAGACATTATATGAAGCGGTTATTTGAACAAGGGATGAAGGATCATGCTCTGAAGAAACAGCCTGTCAGCTTTTTGGTGATTCAACTCAAATCCATGCTGACAATGCCGTTTCTCAATAGCCAGCAATTAAGGGAAGTGTGGCAAATGTTCCCCCAGGAATATTATTTTATCGATCAATACTATAAGAATATTGATCAGTGGATTGATTTACTTCTCGTTTCCGAAGCGAAGGAAATCATGAAGAAAGAACTTATTATCTAAGCAGGGAAAAGCCACAAAAGAACTCTTCGCAGTTAATAGAAGAGTTCTTTGTTTTTATCACAGCATCTCTCTTCTGCCTTGACCGACACCTGCAGCTGTATGGGCATCGGACCCATAAACGGTTTTGATTCCTAAGGAAATGGCTTGTTGAATGATATCGATTGGCGGATAGGGTTCACCACAGTAGGGCTTCACCAGGCCGGCCCCATTATAGTCCAACTCCAAATTCCTCGAAGCCATCTCTTTTAGAATCAAAGAGGTTTTATCAGAAAAGGCATGTGAGGCAGGATACAGCTGCTGGAATTTCCTCACGAGGGTCATGTGACCGATACGCTTAGGCTTAAAGGGGCCCAAATCAGCCCTGATCGACTTTAATACCGTATCATAATAGCGTTCATAAATCGCATCGACGGATCCGTAATAATCTATCATAGATTGGAATACATCAGGACTGAAGTCCAAACAGTCCCATTTTCCCTCGTGCTGTAAAAAATGGACGGAAAGAATACTATCATCCAATCGAGGTCCGTAAGCATTTAAAAATTCGGCTGTTTCTTTTTCAAAGCCTGCAATGTAATCTATCTCTAACCCTGAACGAATCGTGATTTTATCTTTATATTTCTCCTTAAGGATGTCCAGGGTTTGAAAGTATTCCAAAAGATGCGATGGGTCCATTCCGCTATCCTTGTCCGGTGTTGTATCTTCAAAGCCCTGGGGAAGTGGTGCATGCTCCGTAAATGTTATAGCAGAATAATTTAGGGAGAGCGCGCTCTCGATATACATTTCAAATGTATCGTCACTTCCATGGGGACAAAAAGGGGTATGAATATGTCCGTCCACTTTCACCAAAAGTCTTCACTTCCTTAACATTATGATAATGAATCGCTATTTATCGATGATCATTGTGCTTAAATTGAGATCTTGAGTGAAAAGATAAACATGAAGTTGATTGGAGCGGAAGGGTGCTCGATTCCTGCGGGAATAGCAGGACAGGCGAAGCCGAGGAGGCTCACCGCCCGTCCCGCGGAAAGCGAGCACCCTGTAGCGGAAATCAACTACTACTCGCTTCAGGTTAAATAACACCAATCTTTACGAAAATAGCCATGATAATTAAAAGTAATATTAAAAATACATATAAAAAAGTCAATTTTCCCTTGGAATTGCTGAAAATGACTTTTTATCACTGAAAAATTAGAAATTAATAGTCAAAAATTGTCGTTAACATGGTATCATTATAACAATGAGAATTTATTAATGAAACAATGAAACATTCAAATTGATATAGATGTCTACTGAATAGTTGAACAGGGGGCTTAAGATGCAATACGTCATCGCTGGAATAATACTAATCTTAATCGTATTCCTTATCGGATTTATCTCTAGAAAAAAATATTACGCTGAAATTGATCGCTATGAAGCTTGGAAAATAGATATTATGAACAAGCCGGTTTCAGATGAACTCTCCAAAGTGAAGCAACTGAATATGACGGGGCAAACAGAAGAATTGTTTGACGGTTGGAGACAAGGATGGGATGAGATTGTTGCTGTGCAGCTTCCTGATGTTGAAGAACTCCTATTTGATGCAGAAGAGTACACCGATAAATTTCGTTTTACGAAAACAAAAGAGACACTCTCCCTAATCGACAAGGTTCTGACTGAAACAGAACAGAAAATCGAGCAAATCCTGACAGAGTTAAATGAACTGATCGGCAGTGAAGAGAAGAACCGTGAAGGAATTCAATCTCTTCAAGAAGAATATCGGAACAATAAAAAGCAGTTACTTGCGTATCGTCATACATATGGTCAAACCGCTAAGCACATAGAAAACATTCTAGATAAGCTCTCTGAACAAATGGTTCAATTCAATGACTTAACAGAGCAGGGGAATTATCTGGATGCAAGAGAAATAGTTCTTAGTCTGGCACAGGAAATGAAGGATGTTTCCTACAAAATGGAGACGGTTCCGAAACTGATCACCGATTGCGAAAATCTTTTGCCTTCACAGTTGTCCGAGCTTGAAGCAGGATACGTGGAGATGAAAGGTCAAGGATACATGTTGGATCATATTGAAGTAGAGGAAGAGGTTGCATCCCTGAAGGACACCATGCTCCACTTTAATAAAAATCTTGAAGAGCTGAATGTGGAAGAGGTAGAAGAAGGAATTCAGGAAATTAAAGTAAAGGTCGAGAACCTTTATGATTTGCTGGAAAAAGAAGTACATGCCAAACATTTTGTCCAACAGTATAAAGATCAAACGACTGAAGGATTGATCAAGGCCAAGGAAGATAATGAAGATATTCAATCTGAAGTAACGCTTGTGAAACAAGGCTACCATCTTCAAGATGCGGACCTTGGTACACCGTACGAAATTGAGACGAAGATCATTCAGCTTTCAAAGCGTCACGAAATGCTGATGAATAAAGAAGAATCGAATGAAACCGCGTACTCCTCACTAAGTGATGAGCTGAAAGAAATCAGAAACGGCCTGGAAGAACTGAATCGTGAACAAAGTGAATTCTCCATCTACTTACAAAACTTGCGTAAGGATGAACTGGCAACCAGGGAAAAAATCCAGGAGCTTAAGAAAAAGGTGGCTGAAGCGAGCCGCATGATTTCAAAGAGTAATGTACCGGGCTTACCTGCTGATTACAAAGATCTTCTCGATGAGGTTCACCGGAAGATCGAGCAAGTGAATGCCAGCTTAACCGAGAAGCCTTTAAACATGAAATTTGTTCAAGAAACGCTGCTGGGAGCGGAAGACACCGTCGATCATTTTTACACAAAGACGGGAGATCTGATCGAAAACGTCCTTCTATCGGAGAAAATCATCCAGTACGGAAATCGCTATCGCAGTAAGTATAGTTCTGTCAGGGAAGGTCTTCAGTCTGCTGAAGAATCCTTCCGTGATTATGAATACCGCAAAGCATTGGAAGAAGCCGCAACAACGATTGAAAAAGTAGAGCCGGGTGCTCTTAAGAAAATCGAGAAAATGATGGATTTTGAGGAAAAATAATATTCCTCACAAATAAAAAGGACTGATTTAGAATGAACTTCTAAATCAGTCCTTTTTCATGTAATCAACCGGCTTCAATCGTCCGCTTTGTCTGTCCCGCAAGTGCGGCAATAACGAATCCAATGATTGCACCGATCATGGCAGGCACTAACCAGCCGATCCCTTGTGTATAGAAAGGAAGGAATTCAAGTGATTGACTGATGGCTGTCACGTCGATTCCCGCGGTTTTAATCCCATCGATTAAACTGATCAATCCTGTTGGAATTAAAGCTCCCACGTAGACGAGAGAATAGCCGTTAAATCCATTATGCATGAATGACAGTAAGATCAATACGATGGCCAATGGATAGATGAAGATGAGTACCGGTAATGATACAGCAATCAGCTGAGTCAACCCAATATTGGCAATAATCATACTAAATAGAGACATGATGATCACTAGCTTCGGATAAGATACAGGAATAATCTTTGCGAAATATTGTGAACATGCAGAAACAAGTCCGACTGACGTGGTGATACATGCAAACGTAATCGCCAGTCCCAGGATGATTGTTCCTGATGAGCCGAATAAATGACTCGCCGCCGCAGATAGTATGGCACCACCATTAGCTTGTGTACCGATGGAATCTGTACTTGTAGCTCCAATATAACTTAAGGATAAATACACAAGTGCTAAACCGATGGCAGCGATGACCCCTGCAATGATCGTAATGCGCGTCAGGTTTGCTTTACTCGTCACACCACGGTCTTTAATGGAATTAATGACTACAATCCCGAATACTAATGCGGCGATGGTATCCATCGTTAAATACCCCTCGATGAATCCCTTGAATAGCGCTCCATCCTGATAAGCGGGGTTAGGTGCTCCGAAATTCCCCATTGGAGTTACAATACTCTTAACCACTAGGATCGTCAGGATCACGATCAGGGAAGGTGTTAAAATCTTTCCGATTCTGTCTACGAGCTTTGAAGGATTCATCGCAAGCCATGCGGTTAATCCAAAAAAGATGATCGTATAAATGAATAGAGGAGTTCCGTATTTTGCAACATCTTCAGGTAAAAATGGGATCACTCCGATTTCATAAGCAACCGTACCCGTTCTCGGAATCCCGAAAAATGGTCCAATGGCCAAGTACATCACAATCGTGAAGATTAGTCCATATAAAGGATGAACACGGTTTGCAAGTGTCTGAAGATCTCCTCCAGATTTGGCAATGGCGATCACGCCCAATAAAGGAAGTCCTACTCCTGTAATGAGAAAACCGATAATACCCGTCCACACATGTTCCCCGGCCTGCTGACCTAAAAATGGTGGGAAAATCATATTACCTGCTCCGAGGAAAAGAGCAAAGAGCATTAATCCTATCGTAAAGATCTGGCTGAATGACAGCGCTTTCTCTTTCATATATACCCCTCCGTTTGTAATCGTTATCATAAGCAAAATTATCTTATCATAAGATTGTAGAAAAATGTCGAAAAACTAAATAGTCTTACAATTTAGTATATTTAAATAACTTTTGCGATTATTTCCTTTATGATTCTCGCAAAAATTCTGTCATTTTTCAATGATTATTTTTGGAAATTGCTAAAAATTATCGAAAAATCTTAGAAAATTAGTATTGCCACAATAATATCTTGCCCTGCATGTTGAATAAGATTTGGGTTCGGGGTGATTTATGGTAAGATTAATGATTGAATATATTACTGCGAAACATGCAGGTCACCACAGAAAAAGAAGGTGAAATCTTGATTTATTTAGATAATGGTGCAACTACCAAGCCATATAAGGAAGTACTGGATACATTTATTAAAGTAAACGAAAGTTACTATGCCAATCCTTCATCCATTCATTCTTTTGGAGGGCAAATCGAGAAATTAATTCAGCAGTCCAGGGAACAAGTGGCATCTTTATTAGATATAAAAAAGAAAGAAGTGTACTTTACCTCTGGCGGAACTGAATCGAATAACCTGGCGATAAAGGGTTCGGCTTTACAATACGCGAATAGAGGGAAGCATATCATTACGACAAAAATAGAGCACCCTTCCGTACTCAATGCCGTTAAGCAATTAGAGGTGTTTGGGTATTCAGTGACCTATCTCGATGTCGATGCCAAAGGCAGGATTCAGCCCGAACAGGTAAAAGCCGCCATTCAGGATGACACGATTCTTGTATCTGTCATGCAAGTAAACAACGAAATCGGGAGTGTCCAGCCTATCCGGGAAATAGGAATGCTGCTGATGGACTATCCAAAGATCCTTTTTCACGTTGATGCTGTTCAGGCGTGCGGGAAGGTCCCCCTTATTCTCCGCGAAAAGCTTATTGATTTATGCAGCATTTCCGCACATAAAATTCATGGCATTAAAGGAACAGGAATGCTATTCGTGAGGGACGGACTTGAGCTTTCTCCTATCATTTCAGGGGGAGAGCAGGAAGGGAATCTCAGAAGCGGTACGGAAAATACAGGCGGTATCGTGTCCTTTGCAAAGGCATTAAGGATGCATCTGGCAGAAAGTAAACAACAGCTTCCTATCATGGAGGAAAACCAGCGATATTTAAGAAGAGAACTGAAAAAAATGGAAGGTGTGACCGTTCATACTCCAGTGGAGCATCACGCTCCTCACATCCTGAATTTTTCTATAGAAGATTTCAAAGGTGAGGTCGTCGTTCATGCATTGGACCGGCATGAGGTGTTTGTGTCTACAACAAGTGCATGTTCATCAAAGCAAAGTAAGCCAAGTCGAACCCTTCTATCGATGGGTGTATCAAAAAGCCAGGCGAATAGCTCCATTCGAATCAGTCTATCTTTTCACAATACGTTGGAAGAGTGCCGGCAGTTCATACAGTTACTAAAAGAAGAAATAGAACTATTACAAAAGACAATGAGGAGATCACGATGAATTATAATCGCATACTAGTAAGATACGGTGAAATTTCAACAAAAGGCAGAAATCGAAAGATGTTCACGGCTAAGCTGCGGGAAAATATTTTGCAGGCATTGAAGGATTTCCCAACGATTTCAGTTTCAGCAAGCCGGGATCGACTGCATATCCAGTTAGGTGACGAGAACGGGGAAGAGATCATTCCAAGATTGGAGAAAATCTTTGGAATCCAATCCTTCAGTCCGGTTGTAAAAGTGGCTCAGGATATCGAAGAAATCAGCCGGGCAGGATTGGCTCTCGTAAAAAAGAGTTTCGCACCGGGGAAAACCTTTAAGGTATCTGCCCGCAGAGCGGATAAAAAGTTTTCCATGGATACAAACGAATTGAATTATGAAGTGGGATCCTACATCCTCCGAAATATGGACGGATTAAAAGTGGATGTGAAAAAGCCAGATATTAACCTTAATGTAGAAGTAAGAAAAGAGGGTGTATATCTCTCCTCCGAAATCTATCAGGGGTCAACGGGGATGCCGGTTGGTGCAAGCGGAAAAGCCATGCTCATGCTATCAGGAGGAATCGATAGTCCGGTAGCCGGTTATTTAACGATGAAAAGAGGCGTCGAGGTAGAGGCGGTCCATTTCCACAGCCCACCTTTTAC
Organism: Rossellomorea aquimaris; assembly: GCF_035590735.1. Taxonomy (NCBI): domain Bacteria; kingdom Bacillati; phylum Bacillota; class Bacilli; order Caryophanales; family Bacillaceae; genus Rossellomorea; species Rossellomorea aquimaris. The sequence continues at coordinate 3,478,065 of NZ_CP141595.1, read as the reverse complement.
AAGTGAGCGGGCAAAGCAAAAGGTAATCGATCTTTCCAAGAAACTGTCTGCATTCAGTGGAAAGGTGAAACTGCATATCGTACCGTTCACGAAAGTTCAGCAAACGATTCATGATCAGGTTCCTGAAAATTACACGATGACTTCAACAAGACGGATGATGCTCCGGATTGCTGATGAGATTCGTGAAAAGAATGAAGGTTTGGCCCTGGTGACCGGGGAAAGTCTCGGACAGGTGGCGAGTCAGACGTTAGAAAGCATGCAGGCCATTAATGATGTGACGAATACACCGGTACTCAGACCGCTCATCGCCATGGACAAACTTGAAATCATTGATATCGCTCAAAAGATCGATACACATGATATCTCGATTCTTCCATATGAAGACTGCTGTACCATTTTCACGCCGCCCGCACCAAAAACAAGACCTAAAAAAGATAAAGTGACGTATTATGAAAGCTTTGTTGATTTTGATACTCTTATTAAAGAAGCCGTCGAAGGTACTGAAACCATCACGATTGATGGATCAACAGGTTCAAATGTTGAAAAAACCTTTGACGAACTACTCTAAAAATTTAGGATTATTTACCAACGATTTTCTTTGCATGAAGCCATGTGTTTTTACACAATCTATACTCACAAGGAGGTGAAAACACATGGCAAACAGAAGTTCAAATCAATTAGTAGCTCCAGGAGCTCAACAAGCAATCGACCAAATGAAATACGAAATCGCTTCAGAATTCGGAGTTCAACTTGGTCCAGATGCAACAGCACGCGCTAACGGTTCTGTAGGTGGTGAAATCACTAAACGTTTAGTTCAAATGGCTGAACAACAAATCGGTGGCGGATACTCAAAATAATTAAATACAATGGCTACAAGGAGCGAGATTCTCTCGCTCCTTTTTAATTTGTCATACTACAAAGTTCCCTTCGCAGAGATTGTTGTTTTTTAACATATGGTCTTCCTAGGCTCTGTCAATAAGTGTGTGCTAGATGGTGAGGGGAACTGCTCCGCTTTCCGCGGACGTTCGGCCGAGCCTCCTCAGCTTAGCCGAACGGGGTCTCGGCACGCCCGTACTTCCGCAGGAGTCTACGCAGTTCCCCTCACCATCTTTAAGAGAATTTTCGTGACAGAGCTAAAAGGTTTCAAAAAACAATATAACTAGAAAACAGTATTATTCTTCCTCTAAAGCAAATTAAAATCGAAAATGTGAAGTTATCTTAGATTAAGAATACCTGAATCCTGGGTGGGTAACGACGATAAATATTTACTAAAAACTGATTTTTTAGTTGCTTTGAAGTAAGATTGTTTTCGGAATAAACTCTCAACATATCTACAATAGGAGCTTATTGGTGTTTTCAATACGTCATTAGGTAGCCAGAAAATAGAAGCACAGAGTGGATTGTAGAGGAAGGCACTTGACTCCTGCGGGAGATAGAGGAAAGGTCGAGACCCCACAGGGCAAAGCCCGAGGAGGCTTGACTTCCTCCCCGCGGAAAGCAAGTGCCTGGAGCGAAAAGGAACGGTCCATGTTTTTTAGCAGAAATCAACTTCTACTTTCTTCACTAAGGTAGCAACAAACTTTATGAAAAGAGCCTTTTTCTTTGCAAGATAATGTTCCTCATAATTTGTATATAGGAAAAATATAAACGAATAATTTAAAAAATTTGAATTATTTTGTATAATAGAGAAGAATCGACAAACAAGGGGGAGTCAGAATGAAGAGGGAAGAACTTATTGCACCAGAAAAGTACAATTTAGTAGAGGAAGTAGAGAAGTACTCAAGTGATCAACAGAAGCTTGCAATTAAATGGGAAAATGAAGAGGGAAAGAAAGCCGAAATCACCTACCAGGAATTATTGAAAAATGTAAATAGAATTGGAAACGTTTTCTTGGATTCAAACCTGGAAAAAGGCGATGTCCTTCTTGTGATGGTTCCCCGATTAATTGAAGCTTACGCTGTGTACCTTGCTGCTCTTAAATCCGGGCTCGTGGTGATCCCAAGTTCAGAAATGCTTAGGACGAAGGATCTTGAATACAGAATCGACCACGGTGACGTGAAAGGAATTGTAGCTTACTCTCCATTTGTTGAACAGTTTGAAAACGTAAGAGGGATGGAAAATCTCCAAAAGTTCGTTGTGGGAAAAAAACAAGAAGGTTGGATTGCGTTAGAGGATGAAATGAAAACAGCTTCTGAAGAATTATCCTTCGCTGATACAAAGCGTGATGATATGGCGTTCCTTTCTTATACTTCAGGTACGACTGGAAACCCTAAAGGAGTTGTCCATACTCATGGCTGGGCATACGCTCACTTGAAGACAGCGGCCCGTGAATGGCTATCCATTGAGGAGGGAGACACGGTTTGGGCTACTGCAGGTCCGGGGTGGCAGAAGTGGATATGGAGTCCGTTCCTGTCTGTACTGGGGTCTGGAGCCACTGGACTTGTGTATCAAGGGAAATTCGACCCTAATAAATATCTTCAATTGCTTCAGGACAATGGGGTCAATGTTCTGTGCTGTACACCAACAGAGTATCGCCTGATGGCCAAAGTGGATAATCTCGGATCTTATAAACTAAATCAATTACATAGTGCAGTATCGGCTGGAGAACCATTAAACAGGGAAGTCATCGACGCCTTTAAGAGACATTTTAATATAGAAGTCCGTGATGGTTATGGCCAAACCGAAAATACGCTCCTCGTCGGCATCATGAAAGGCATGGAGCTCAAACCAGGCTCAATGGGGAAACCAACTCCTGGGAACAGAGTCGAAATCATTAACGAGGAAGGGTATCCATGTGAAGTCGGAGAAGTCGGGGATATCGCGGTTCATGTAGAGACACCTGCTCTATTCAAAAAATATTATAAAGATCCCGAGCGGACGGCGATGCAATTCAGAGGGGATTACTACATTACAGGTGATAAAGCGAAAAAGGATGAAGATGGCTACTTCTGGTTCGAGGGGCGCGGTGACGATATCATCATCAGCTCCGGATATACCATTGGGCCATTCGAAGTGGAAGATGCCTTAGTCAAGCACCCATCGGTTCAGGAATGTGCCGTTGTAGGAAGTCCGGATGAAGTAAGGGGACTGATCGTGAAAGCCTTTGTCGTACTGCGAAATGATGTGAATCAAGAGGATCCCGACTTGATTCCTGCCCTGCAGCAGCATGTTAAAGACTTAACAGCACCGTACAAATACCCGCGTAAAATCGAATTTGTGAAAGAATTGCCGAAAACAACTTCAGGAAAGATTAGAAGAATTGAGCTGAGACAAAAAGAAATGAGTTCAATTAAAAACTAATCAGGGATAGGGAGCCATTAGGGCTCTCTATTTTTATGAAAAGGATTTTTTTGTAAAGTTTGTTGCTTATTGTAGATGGAGAAAGTAATAGTTGATTTCCGCTACAGGATGCTCGCTTTCCGCGGGGCTGGCGGTGAGCCTCCTCGGCTGCGCCTGCGGGGTCTCACCTGTCCAGCTATTCCCGCAGGAGTCGACCATCCTTCCGCTCCAATCAACTTTCTGAGCATGAATCCTTAATGGAAAACAATTAAAACAAGAATTTTAGTAAACAATCTCATTTAAGGGTATGTAGAGATTGATTTACCTTTTAAGGAAGAAGAATTTTTTTAGTTACTTTGTTTTCTTGCACACCTTGAAGCTCTGTCAAGAAAATTCTGTTAAAGATGGTGAGGGGAACTGCGTAGACTCCTGCGGAAGTACGGACGTGCCGAGACCCCGGAAGCGAAGCTGAGGAGGCTCGGCCGAACGCTAGCTGCAAGCGGAGCAGTTCCCCTCACCATCCAGCATAAACTGGTTGACAGAGCCCTCACAGATACTATTTTAGATACAACAATCTTTATGAAAAGAACCTTATGAAAAACCTTTCTCTTTCAGATTCTTCCTATAATATGGTACATTTGAAAAACAGAATTTTTTTATAAAGAAGGGGTAAACATCATGGGCACTTTATGGAAAAACGGAATCATTTATACAATGCAAGAAGAAGGTCATCACGTTGAAGCGGTCTACACGGAAGATGGGGTTATCAAAGGAATCGGCTCATCTGAAGACCTGGCGAAGAATGAACAATTCACGATAGAGTCCGAAGTGGATCTTGGGCAAAAAGTGATGTTTCCCGGGTTTGTCGATAGTCACATGCATCTGATCGGTCATGGCGAAACGTTAATGAGGCTGGACCTTTCAAGTATGAATAGTAAGCAGGAAGTGTTGGAAGCGATAAAAGAAAAAGCAAAGGGCCTTGAAAAAGGAGAATGGGTCATTGGCGAAGGGTGGAACGAAAACCTTTGGAGTGATGCGGCGGTTTTAACCAAGCAGGAAATTGATGGAGTCGTACCGGATCATCCTGTACTCCTGAAACGCATTTGCCGTCATGCCATGGTGGTCAATACACCCGCTTTAAAAAATGCAGGTATCGATGAGGGGACTTCCGATCCTTCCGGTGGATTGATTGAGAGGGATGAAACTGGTGCATTAAACGGATTGTTAAAGGATAAGGCTCAGGATCTGATGATCGATGCACTACCTGCCATCTCCTCTGAGTATCTTGTAGGTGCCCTGACAAAAGGGATCGAAAGCTGCTGGGAGCACGGACTGGTAGGTGGTCATACAGAAGATTTAAGCTACTATGGAAACTTTAAGAAAACGTATGATGCATTTGTACAAACAATCACCGAAGGCAAGAAAAAATTCAGGGCTCATCTATTGGTTCATCATGAAGTGATTGAAGATTGGAAGGAAGACGGCCATCATTTCCTCAGCGGCACTCAATTTATTGAATTCGGCGCCATGAAGATCTTTGCTGATGGGGCTTTGGGCGGCAGGACTGCTCTATTAAGCTATCCATATGCCGATGATCCTAGTACGACCGGAGTCAGCATCCATTCAAACGAAAAACTTCTAGAACTTGTGAAGAAGGCTAGAAAGTATGATCTTCCGATTGCCGTTCATACGATTGGTGATCAGGCTTTTGAAAATGTACTGAATAGCATCATCAAAGAGCCATCTCACTTCGGAAGACGGGATCGACTCATTCATGCCCAAATCCTGCGTAAAGAGCTGATTGATAAGATAAAAGATCTTCCGTTAATTCTTGATATTCAACCAAGGTTTGTTGCGTCGGATTTTCCCTGGGTAGTTGAGAGACTTGGAGAGGAAAACATGCAGTATAACTATGCGTGGAAAACACTTCTTGAGGAAGGCATTCCATGTGCCGGTGGATCTGATGCGCCAATCGAGCCGATTAATCCTCTTTGGGGAATTCATGCGGCGGTTACTAGAACCAATCCATTGGATCCAGACAAAATAGAGTATCGTCCCGAAGAAAAACTTTCAATGTATGAAGCCATCTCCCTTTTTACAAAGGGAAGTGCTTATGCTTGTCACCATGAAAGTGACAGAGGGCAGATTCGTGAAGGGTATACGGCGGACTTTACCGTTTTAGACATCGATCCGTTCAAAGTAGATGCCGACCAATTGTTAAACAAAATAGTAGATATGACGATTGTAGACGAGACCATCGTTTATAAAAAAAATAAATAATCATTGCCCCCAAAACTTTTCACCGATATAATGGAGATATTTCGGAAACAGAAATAGTTTTTGGGGGTGTTTATATGAGGCAAGATCAAGCTGGAATCATCTACACAGCTTTTTCATATTTTTTATGGGGAATTCTCCCGATCTATTGGAAATGGTTAAATCATGTAACCGCATATGAGATTCTCGCTAACCGCATTTTTTGGTCCTTTTGGTTTATGCTGTTATTTTTATTCCTAAGTAAACGCTGGAAGGACTTTTCCTTATATTTAAAAACATCTCTTACGAAAAAGAAGCAGCTGTTTGCCTTATTGCTTGCTTCTTTATTGATCAGTACGAACTGGTTCATATATATTTGGGCCGTGAATACAAATCAAATGGTGGAAGCGAGCCTGGGGTATTATATTAATCCCCTGGTGAGCGTATTGTTAGGGGTATTTATCCTGAAGGAAAGCTTGTCAAAAGCTCAAATGGTCTCATTTGGATTGGCCGCGATCGGGGTTCTGATCCTCACGATTTCCTACGGTGATTTCCCATGGATCGCTATCGGTCTTGCATTCTCTTTCGGGTTATACGGATTAGCCAAAAAGCTCATCCAGGTCGAATCATCCATCGGCCTGACCCTGGAAACCCTGACCATCGCTCCAGTGTCCTTACTCTACCTAGGCTACATGTACAATGAAGGGTCCATGTCCCTTTTCCATGTATCGTTAGGGACGGACCTCTTATTGATGGGTGCCGGAGCGGTAACCGCCATCCCTTTATTGTTCTTTTCAAAGGGTGCTCAACAAATCCCGCTTTATATGGTCGGATTCCTGCAATACATTGCACCGACCCTCACATTGATTCTCGGCATATGGGTCTATAACGAAACATTCTCATTCACCCATCTCATTTCGTTTATGTTCATATGGCTCGCCTTAACCATCTTCACAGCTTCAAGAGTGCAATACGCCCGAAAGCGAAGACGGGAAGCGAGATTATCCGCTTGATAAAATGCGAAAAGCTCCAGCATGTGCTGGAGCTTTTTGTATAGGGACGGACCTTTGTTTTGTTCACAATTTGGCGCAACAAACGGGGAAAGTGGCACGAGTTTACCCGTATGTGGCACAAGTTGGCCAGATTGTGCCACAACAGAGAGGAAAACGGTTTCTGATACCCATTCAGAACACCATTATTTTATAAAAACGAACGCTTCACTTTCTCCCAGAACGAATTATCCTTTAATTTTACCGTTTTAATGATTTTATCGCTTAATTTCGCTTCGACTTTTTCCACGTGTTGAATACTAAGAGCCTCATTGTCCATCCCCATTGCAGGGTAGTCATTACCGTCCTGAACAATCTTAAGAACCAAGCGGCGCTTATCGCTTAGAATGAAGGAAGATCCGAGCGTACGGTAGCGATTATTATTCAAGGACGCCATCTCACTTACTTGAATACAAGGCAGCATCGGATCCACGACTGCTCCGCTGACCGATTTATTATAAGCGGTACTTCCCGTCGGCGTCGCGATGATCATTCCATCTCCACGGAACGTTTCAAAATGGTTATCATCGATGAATACGTCCATGACGAAGGTTTTGATGATGCCGGAGCGGATGCTGAATTCATTCAGGCAATGGAAGGAGGTCTGGTTATCGACGGTAATTTCAATGGTCGGATATTTGCGTACCTCGATTTGCTCGGTTGTCATCGCTTCAATCATTTTGGATGTCTCATCAATATGGAAGTCGCAATACATACTCAGAGTGCCACCAGTAGAAACACCTGCATACAAGCAATCCTGTCTGAAGCCGGTTTGGCGGACAGCTTGTAGAAACGTTCCATCCCCTCCGATACTGACGATGATATTCGCTGTCTTTGGAGAATCGACAATATTGAAATCATAACGGTTGGCAAGCTCGTATAATCGTTCCAGCTTTGCCTGCATCCCTTCTTCATGTAAGGCATAGAAATAAATATTTCGACGGTTATTCATCGTATGTACCCTCCCAGGAATAAAATATAAGATAATTTTTCCCATTTACTTAAAATTTTGCTAGAATCTAACTTAGTGAATATTCTATCATGTTTTCACATGAGAATGATATTTATATCCTTACATAAGATAGGGTAAACAAGGGAGGAATATACAAGATGAATGCAAAAAGATGGACGGCATTAGGTATTGCTGTTGGGTTATTTTTTGTTTCTGTCGTAGTCAATTTCGCTACATCTGCGGTGACCAGTGATTTTGATAAAGCATTTGAAGACATGCTTGGCGGAACAGATAACCCTTTTTCAGAAGAAGTGATTGATGAGGGGAATGCCCAAAAACGAATCGCTGTTTTAGAAGTTGAAGGTGTCATTCAGGATACGGGAGGCGCTAATTCTCTATTTGAAAGCCCGGGATACAACCATGAACTCTTTATGGATAAGCTTGACGCGGTTCAAAAAGATAAATCTGTCAAAGGGATTATTTTAAAAGTCAATTCCCCTGGTGGCGGCGTAGTGGAGAGTGCTCAGATCCATTCAAAGCTTGTCGAAATCATGGATAAAGCGAAAAAGCCGATTTATGTATCAATGGGGGGCACTGCAGCTTCCGGAGGTTACTACATATCTGCACCGGCTACGAAAATATTCGCCAGCAAAGAAACACTGACCGGCTCACTCGGTGTGATCATGCAAAGCATCAACTACTCGGAACTCGCAGAAAAATATGGGGTCGATTTCGTTACCATTAAAAGCGGGCCGTATAAAGACATCATGAGCCCGACACGTGAAATGACGGAAGAAGAGAGAACGATTCTTCAATCCATGATCGACAATTCCTATGAAGGCTTTGTCGATGTCATTGCGAGTGGCCGTGAAATGTCAGAAGCAGAGGTCAAGAAAATTGCAGACGGAAGAGTATATGATGGAATCCAGGCCAAAGAAGTCAATCTGATTGACGAATTCGGCTATGTAGAAGATACCATTGAAGCCATGAAAAAAGATTATAAGTTAAAAGGTGCTCAAGTATTTGAATATACTGCAGGTGATCCTTTCTCCGAATTCTTCAGTATGGGTGCAAAGAAAATGATAGGTCAGGACATGGAAGCAGCCGCATTAATGAAGCTGCTATCTAAGCCGAATTCTCCGCGATTAATGTATCTTTACTCTGAATAAGGAAGGTGAATGAAGTGAGTGACACACAAGATCGTTCTGTACTACATGATGAAGAGCGGGAGCGGATCGAAATCGATTTCCCTTCTCCTGATCAATCAAGGCTCGTGAATCACGATGGATATTTCTTAGCAGGATTTTGGATAAGGTTCTGGGCGTACTTACTGGACCTAATCGTGATTGGCAGCATTACACGATTAGTAGTGAATCCAGTCTTTAAACTATTGGATATTTCACTGTCAGAAGGCTCAATGTTTGCGCCGATTTCGATATTAACAAGTATCGTCTTCTATGGCTACTTCATTCTGATGACCAAATACTTCAGCCAAACCATCGGTAAAATGGTGTTCGGCATTAAGGTCATCGATTTAAAAGGGATGAAGCCTTCGTGGGGAACGATTATATTTAGAGAGCTGATCGGCCGGTTTATCTCTGCCACGATCTTTATTCTCTACGTGGTTGTAGCCTTTACGAATAAAAAACAAGGGATACATGATTTATTTGCTGATACGACGGTGGTTCAGGAAAAGAAGAAGCTGGAGTTTAATCCTGCGATTTAAATAATTGTTGTTTTGAAAACCAAACCTGTTTATATGGGTTTGGTTTTTTTATTGAGATAAGTGTTCGGGTTTTACATTTAATGTAAAATAGCGCAATAACCGTTAAAAATGACGCAAATAATTGAAAAACGACGCAAAAACGTTAGAAAAGACGCAATAAATGAAATAACGACGCAATTCCAGAGGGAACCGACGCAATTATTTAAAAGGACTCGTCCAGATAGCCCCCGAATGACCCTGGAATCCTTCTGTGACCGGAAAAAATACAATATCGCAAGTAAATAATACTCTTTTCACCATAAACCAAGCCCGATCCCCACACAAAATCTCTCCTTCCTAGTTTATTTTCCCTGGCAAAGGCCATAATAAGAGGTTGAAGGGTGTGAAAATATGAGCTGGTGGATTTGGGCATTACTAATCGTTATGGCACTAATCTTGTTGATATTAATTCTTCTTATTATAACGAAGCTGACGGTTACTCTCTCGCTGTACCACGGGAATGATAATGACCATTTCAAGGTGAAGCTTAGGGCATGGTTTGGCTTGCTAAAATATACAATCGATATTCCCTTAGTCAAACTCGATGACGATGGTCCGAATGTCGTGTTTGAGGAAGAGAAGAAAAAAGGTAATGAAAGCAATCCATCAAATAAAAAGGTTTCTAAAAAGAAAATCACTCCAAATGATTTTATAGATAGTTTGAATGATACGAAGGAAATCATCATACATGTTCAATCACTTCACAGAATCATCAGGTCGTTTCTCAAAAAAGTAAAATTGGATCATGTGCAATGGAAAACGTTATTCGGCACTGGTGATGCGGCTTCAACAGGTACGTTAACAGGAACGATCTGGGGGATGAAAGGGAGTATCATCGGCATACTGAGTGGATATATGCGCCTTCAATCCATGCCCGTCATAGAGGTGACTCCGACGTTCCAGCACGCTGTGATCCAAACGCAATTTTCATGTATTATCCAGTTTCGCATAGGGAATGCTATCCTAGTAGGTTTCAAGATACTTCGGTACTGGAGAGGCGGTATGGCTAAATTCAAGACAAAACCCCTTTCCACAATTTCTGGAGAAAAACATTCAGTTTAATAAGGAGGTCTTTACATGTCAGAACATCCTATTGAAGGTCTGATGACCACGGCAATGGAAAATTTAAAAGAAATGATCGATGTGAATACGATTATCGGTGATCCCGTTGAAACACCCGATGGAAGTGTCATCCTGACAGTATCAAAGGTTGGCTTTGGATTTGCTGCAGGCGGAAGTGAATTCATCATTGATGGTGGTAAAGGAAAAGATGATGGTGGCGGAAAAGGCGGAGACGGAGGAAGCGACAAGTCATCCCCTAAACAACAGCCATTCGGTGGAGGTAGCGGGGGCGGTGTCTCCATCACCCCGATCGCTTTTTTGATCGTCAGCTCAAAAGGAATCAAGATGCTTCACTTGGATGAAAGCACTCACCTGATCGATCGCCTTCTGGATCTCGCTCCCGGTGCCATTGATAAAATCCAGGGTATGATGAAAAAGAATGATAACAAGCAGGACAATAATAGTCAGGGTAATCACAATCAAAAACTTGATCTGTAAAAGATGGAGAGCTTACTCGAGTATGAGTGAGCTCATCTTTTTTTTGAAAAGAACCCCTATGATTTGCTTTACCGTATCGTTTTTCTGTACTATAAACATGTACATATAATTATGGAGGAGGAACAAATAATGGCAAACATTACATTTAAGAATAACCCTGTCACTCTATTAGGTAATGAGGTAAAAGTGGGGGACAAAGCTCCTAACTTCACAGTATTAGCTAATGATTTATCGGAAGTCACACTGAATGATTCCAAAGGCAAGGTGCGTTTGATCAGTGTCGTTCCTTCCATCGATACAGGTGTTTGTGATGCACAAACAAGAAAATTCAATGAAGAAGCAACTAAGTTTGATAATGTAGAAGTATTGACGATTTCCGTGGATCTTCCATTCGCTCAAAAGCGCTGGTGTGGAGCAAATGGTATCGAGAACGTTCAAACGCTTTCCGATCACCGCGATCTTTCTTTCGGTGAAGCATTCGGCGTACACATTCAAGAGCTTCGTCTGCTTGCACGTGCTGTGTTCGTAGTAAACAGCAACGATGAAGTGACATATGTGGAATATGTAAGCGAAGCAACGAACCACCCGGATTATGACGCTGCCGTTGAAGCAGTGAAGAACGCTAAATAAATCTGTTTTAACTACACATTTCTTAGACATGCTGACCTCATTCTCCGAAGGTCAGCATTGTTTTTTTTACAAACGATGTGGACAGAGGTAAAATAGATGAATGAAATTGTGATAAAGGAATGAGTGCCGATGATTAATTCGCCAGTCGAATCATTATTTGGAATAATCGATGAAACTGCTACACTGCTGCAAGAGGAATTAGCATGCAGTTATTTAGAAGCCGTTGCCGAAACGGGAGAAAACCTTTTTCAGGGTGACGTCCTGCAAGAGGAAGTAAGTGAACTGACCAAGAAACGCCTGAACAAAAAGTACGATGAAGTAAGTCTTTCTCAGCTTGAGAATGAAAATATCCGTAAAGCCTTTCAGTTCGCTATTTTAAAAGGGATGAAAGAAAACGTACAGCCCAACCATCAAATGACACCGGACTCTCTTGGTTTATTTATCAGCTATTTAGTCAATAAATTCACCCGGGGTATGGACAAACTCACCATCCTGGACCCGGCGATCGGAACAGGAAACCTCCTGACGACGGTATTAAATCAAATGCCAGGAAAAGAAACACAATCCACCGGTGTCGAAATTGATGAAGTATTGATCAAACTCGCATACGTTGGGGCAGATCTTCAAAAACATCCATTACAGCTCTTCAATCAGGATTCAATCGAACCGCTGTTCATCGATCCCGTAGACCTTGTGTTATGTGACCTGCCAATCGGCTATTACCCTAACGATTTACGGGCACAGGATTATGAGTTGAAAGCAGAAGAAGGCCATTCATATGCCCATCATCTGTTTATAGAACAAAGCCTGAAGCACACAAAAGACGGGGGATACCTTTTCTTCATCGTGCCAAATGGACTTTTCGAATCTCCATACAGCGCACAGCTGCAAACGTATTTGAAAGAGAAGGCAGACATCCAAGGCTTCTTACAACTGCCTCTGTCCCTATTCAAAAACAAAAACTCAGCGAAAAGCATCCTGATCCTTCAAAAGAAAAAAGATGGCCTGAAGCCACCTAAAGAAGTATTGCTTGCCCAGCTGCCAAGCCTATCGAATCAACGTGCCCTGCAGGACATCATGTCCAAGATCGATCAGTGGCTTGCTCAGAATAAACAATAGCATTTGACAGGACTGCCCTATGGCGGTCTTGTTTTTTTTGTTTTATTGCCCTTCTGTTTCGGGTATGAAGGAAACGAGGCATTCGATTTATCAACCGTTAATCGGATTTATCGACCTTAATCCAGATATATCGACCGTTTGAAAAATATATAAACCGTATTTTCATTTTATCAACCGTATTTTCAACATATCAACCGTTCTGCACGATCCGACAAAATTCGCGACGACCTCCAAGCTCCCACTTTCACTCTACTATCTCTTATAACTACGAATTCTGTTTTTTGCGAAAATATTTAATTTAACATGAAAACGATGTCATTTCAAGCTTTTTCTTGAAATGGAGGGGAGTCAGTGATTTAATGGGGAATTGAGAGATAAAAAATGATTCAATGAACAGAATAAATAAGAGTCAAGAGATCGAAAACAAAAGGAGCGATACAACGTGGCAAAAAAAGTGATTGCAATTAATGCTGGAAGCTCTTCTTTAAAGTTTCAGCTTTTTGATATGCCTGAAGAAACGGTTATTACTAAAGGTCTTATTGAACGTATCGGACTGAATGATGCGGTATTTAATATAACGGTGAACGATGAGAAACGTGAAGAAGTGACAGATATCCCGAACCATGAAGTAGCGGTCAAGATGCTGCTTGAAAAGCTGACAGGCTTTGGCATCATCGATTCACTTGATGAAATCGATGGGATCGGACATCGTGTCGTACATGGTGGCGAGGTCTTTAATGAATCCGTTCTGATTACGGACGAAGTAGTGTCTAAGATCGAAGAACTTTCTGATCTGGCTCCACTTCATAACCCGGCAAACCTGACGGGTATCAAGGCATTCCATAATGTACTGCCTAATGTGCCAGCGGTTGCTGTTTTTGATACAGCGTTCCACCAATCCATGCCGGAAAGCTCATTCTTATACAGCCTTCCTTATGAGTACTATGAAGATTACGGAATCCGTAAGTATGGTTTCCACGGTACTTCCCATAAGTATGTTTCTGAGCGTGCAGCGGAAATGCTTGGTCGTCCGAAAGAGCAAGTCCGCTTAATTTCTTGTCACCTAGGTAATGGTGCGAGTATCGCAGCGATCGAAGGCGGTAAATCAATCGATACGTCAATGGGCTTCACTCCTTTAGCTGGTGTTGCCATGGGTACTCGTTCAGGTAACATCGACCCGGCCCTTATCCCGTTCATCATGGAGAAAACAGGATCAACGGCTGATGAAGTATTGAACATCCTGAACAAGAAATCCGGTATGCTTGGTGTATCCGGGTTCTCAAGTGACCTTCGTGATATCGAACAACAGGCTTCAGAAGGTAACGAGCGTGCGGAACTGGCTCTTGAAGTGTTCGCCAACCGTATCCATAAATACATCGGTTCTTATGCATCCCGCATGTACGGTGTAGACGCAATTGTCTTCACAGCAGGTATCGGTGAAAACAGTACGCTAATCCGTGAAAGAGTCCTTCAAGGCTTGGAATTCATGGGCGTATACTGGGATCCGGCACGTAATCAGGTCCGTGGGAAAGAAGCATTCGTTAACTACCCGCATTCACCTGTAAAAGTCATGATCATTCCGACAAACGAAGAAGTCATGATTGCACGTGATGTAGTGGAAAAAGGGAATATCTAATAATTGAACGGGATCGCCATTGATGGTGGTCCTGTTTTTTTTACTCTATTAGTAGGTAGTGATATTTTTCGACAAAAGGATCATAAAATTGAAAAGTGGTTCATATATCGGAATACAGGAACATAAGTTGTCGAAACCGGATCATATATCAGAATTCCGGATCAAAAATTGTCAAAACCGGTTCATATATTTAAAAAGTGGGGCAATAATGGATTGGATCATGCTGGTTGAAGGTGTGAATGCTTCAAATGAATTCGATAAACCGTTATAGCTCAAATTGTAGCGAGAATTTCTCTATTTCATTACTTTTTTTTAGGATTGCTTTTCTGATAGGGAGATTGTGGCGAACAAGGTGGCGGATTTTTTTGATTGGATAACCTTCAACGAGAAATCATGCGAGCTATGTTGGCAATCATGCCGGATTAGCGATTATCGTGCGGGTAACCGGTTTTTCATGCGACATTCTGATTTTTCAAGCGACATTCTAAATAATCGTGCCACATTGTCGAATTTTCTATGCGCCTTCCCACAAGCATTTCACTCAGTGATGAACTTTACTGACTATTCCAAACACTCACCCGTAACAAAAGGATTGTCCACCACATATATGGTATACTATACGTAATATAAGGATTGTAAAGGGAGTGGGAGAAGTGAATTGGTCAGAACGAGATAATCAGGTATGGCAGTCGATCAAAGCGTGGAGAGAAGAATTATTTGAATACGAAGCGAATGATTTGGAGCATACATATGTGAAATGGTTGGATTACGCATTTGAATCCATCCCTGAAGATGTTCAGGCTCAATTTTTCCAGCGCCTGGATGGCTGGTTGTTCCACATGCACTCTCTTATTCAAGGTTCACAGATGCAAAATGACGCCCGTGAGCGTATTCTTGTGACGGCACGAGCCTTTAATCAAGACATTCAGACGGTGGAGGATCTTCATTATTTAACAATTGATCAGCTTCATTACATAGCGGAACAGCATGCTGGACGCCATCGTATCTACTCTCTGTTACAAGGAGGGGTGACGGGGACCGGCGGCCTGGTGGCAATCGGTTCGGATCTGCCTGCCATGCTCGTCATCAATCTTCGTTCGGTGCAGCTCATCGCCATCACCTATGGATTTGATGTTCAGACCCCATTTGAAATGATGACGTCACTGAAGGTGTTTCATGCAGCGACCCTTCCGGCAAGGCTCCGTGCCCTTGCGTGGGAAGATCTGATGGAGGACTTGAATAAGAAGGATTCCAATTACTTCTATGATGGATCGGAGCAGCTGACGGACTACACGTGGCTGGAAGGATCCATGAAGCAGGCGCTTAAAGCCATGGCCATCACTATGTTCAAAGGGAAGAAGTGGTCCGGTCTCCCCCTTGTAAGCATCGCCATCGGAGCGGGTTCGAATTATCAGCTTTCCAGAAAAATTACCGATTTTGCGGAAAAATATTATCAGTACCGCTATTTACGCGAAAAGAAAAATGACCAATAAACGACGGGGAATGATGTGCTCACATCATTCCCCTTTGTGTTTTATCCGGAGTGGTCCGATACCAGATCCATAAATCATTGATCTCTGAAGCTCTCTCGGAAATCTCTCCATTGATCATGCAGGATTTATCGAAATTGTCTTCCTGAGCCAATTCCGCCTGCAGTCGCTCAATTTCCACTTCGATTTCCTGGATCCGGTCAGGGATCATCCCTCTCACCCACTCCCATTCAAGAAGAACCATTTCTTGTTCTAAAGAAGAATAAGAGTGCCAATCCTGCGACAACCGGGGAAGATGGATTCCGAGTCTTGAATTATATGAAAAAAATTCGTTCTTCATCTATCTGGATGCTCCTTACGTTTCATTCTTCTTTCATCCTACAATAAATTAACCGACAAGCCCAGTGCGAAAGGCAATCTCACAATCCTCCAATAAAATATTTATACAAATTCATGAATAAGTATTGATGTATTTCTCATTAACTGCTAATATAAATTCATCTTAAAGAATAAATATTCATTAATATATAAAATCAACAGGAGGAGATACGGATGAATAAAAAAGTGGTATTAGCCTACTCAGGTGGTTTAGATACGTCGGTTGCGGTTCAATGGTTAAAGGAAAAAGGATATGAAGTGATTGCCTGTTGTTTGGATGTGGGAGAAGGAAAGGATCTGGATTTCGTTCAAGCAAAGGCGTTGAAGGTCGGAGCTACAAAAAGTTTTGTAATCGATGCGAAAGAAGAATTTGCGAATGAATATGCCCTTCTTGCCTTACAAAGTCATGCCTTGTACGAAGGGAAATATCCACTGGTATCTGCTCTATCAAGACCTTTGATCGCCAAAAAACTTGTGGAAATCGCTGAACAGGAAAATGCTACGGCGGTCGCACATGGATGTACGGGAAAAGGGAATGACCAAGTGAGATTTGAAGTATCCATCGCGGCACTCAATCCTTCCCTAGAAGTGATTGCGCCGGTTCGCGAATGGAAATGGTCACGTGAAGAAGAAATTGAATATGCGAAAAATAAAGGGATCCCTATCCCCATCAACCTGGATTCCCCTTATAGCATCGACCAGAATTTATGGGGAAGAAGCAATGAATGTGGTGTACTTGAAGATCCGTGGGCTGCTCCACCCGAGGATGCATACGATTTAACGTCCAGTATTGAAGAGTCACCAAACGAACCTGATGTGGTCGAGATTACATTCTCTCATGGAGTACCTGTTGAATTGGATCACGTCTCATATCCACTCGATGAGATCATCTCTAAACTGAATGTCATCGCTGGTAAGCATGGGGTCGGACGTATCGATCACGTGGAGAATCGCCTGGTCGGGATCAAGTCCCGTGAAGTGTATGAGTGTCCAGCTGCCGTCACGTTGTTAAAGGCTCATAAAGAACTGGAAGACCTCACGCTTGTGAAAGAGCTTGCTCATTACAAACCTGTGATCGAGAAGAAAATGACGGAATTGATTTATGAAGGATTATGGTTTTCACCACTGAATAAAGCACTGAAAGCGTTCCTTGATCAAACTCAGGTGTTTGTGAATGGTGTCGTACGCGTGAAGTTATTCAAGGGCCATGCGATCGTGGAAGGAAGAAAATCACCGAATTCCTTATATGATGAAAAACTTGCGACGTATACAAAAGCAGATGAATTCGATCATGATGCAGCCGTTGGATTCATTCAATTATGGGGTCTGCCGACAAAGGTTTCAGCTATGGTCAACGCTGAAAAGAAGGAGAAAGTGACTCTATGAGCAAGCTCTGGGGAGGACGTTTCACCAAGAAGCCGGAAGAGTGGGTGGATGAATTCAACGCATCCATCTCCTTCGATCAGGAGCTCGTTCTAGAAGATATTGAAGGCAGCATCGCCCATGTAACAATGTTAAAAAAATGCGGGATTCTCACTGCAGGTGAAGCAGATCAAATCCTTGATGGTCTTCATGTGCTTTACGGAAAAGCCGAAAAGAATGAACTTCAGTTTTCTGTCGAGTATGAAGATATCCACCTGAATTTGGAGAAGCAGCTGATTGATTTAATCGGCGAGGTCGGCGGTAAACTTCATACAGGCAGAAGCCGAAATGACCAGATTGCGACTGACATGCATCTGTTTCTAAAGAGACGAGTGAAAGAGATCGTGAAACTCGTTGAGGACCTTCAGGAGGCGATCATCTTTCAGGCGGAAAAAAATGTAGAAACGATCATTCCTGGATATACTCATCTTCAACGTGCCCAGCCGATCTCTTTCGCTCATCATCTGATGTGTTATTTCTGGATGATCAATCGGGATAAGGAGCGTCTCGTTGACTCTCTTAAAAGAATCGACATATCTCCATTAGGCGCAGGTGCACTGGCTGGGACGACATTCCCGATCGACAGGGAATATTCAGCTGATCTTCTCGGCTTCGGTTCATGCTATGAAAACAGTCTCGATGCCGTAAGTGATCGTGATTTCATCCTGGAATTCCTGAGCAACAGTTCGTTTATGATGACGCATCTTTCCCGTTTAGCGGAAGAAATGATTCTGTGGTCCACGGAAGAGTTTCGATTCATCGAGCTTGATGACAGCTTCACGACAGGCAGCAGCATCATGCCGCAAAAGAAGAACCCTGATATGGCTGAGCTTGTCAGAGGGAAGACCGGAAGAGTGAATGGAAATCTCATTTCTCTACTTACCGTTTTAAAAGGCTTGCCTCTTGCGTACAACAAGGATATGCAGGAAGACAAGGAAGGCATGTTTGATACCGTTAAAACGGTGGTGGGATCCCTGAAGATTTTCACGGGAATGATTTCTACGATGAAAGTGAACACGAAACAAATGGAGGAAGCGGTAGGGAATGATTTCTCCAATGCGACGGAACTTGCCGATTACTTGGCGACGAAAGGGATTCCGTTCAGACAAGCCCATGAAATCGTCGGAAAGCTGGTGCTTTATTGTATTGAAAAAGGCTGCTATCTGAAGGATGTTTCTTTAGAGGAGTACGGTGAGTTTTCTTCATTGATTGAAGGAGATATTTATTCGATTTTGACTCCGTATTCTGCGGTTGAAAGAAGAAAGTCTTATGGTGGTACGGGATTTGAGCAAGTGAAGGTGCAGATTGAGAAGGGTAAAATTCATTTGAAGACCTTTGCTGCTCAATCTGTCTAGCAAAAAAGAGCCGTTGAACGTAGAGTCAATCTTCATTCAACGGCTCTTTTGTTTAGTATGAATTTATTCTTCGACTTCTTCCGTCCGGACAACGAGAACATCACAATGGGCAGCACGTGTGATATGCTCTGACACACTTCCGATGAGGAATCGTTCGACGGCGTTGAGTCCGGTTGCGCCGCATATGACAAGGTCTGCTCCTACGTTCTTCGTTGCTTCTCTTGGGATGATCACTTTCGGGGAGCCGTACTCGACATAGGTTTTCACTTTTGTTAACCCTGCTTCTGCAGCTTCTGCTTTGTACTCTTCTAACAATTCTTCAGCATACTTGATAGCTCTTTCTCCTACTGTACGATCATAGGATTCGATTGCGGCGAAGGAACGGGTATCGATCACGTGTATCAATGAAAGAATAGCATCATTCCGTTTGGCGATGGCAATCCCTTTTTTGAACGCCCATTCTGCTTCTTTGGATCCATCGACAGCTACTAATATGTTCTGATATTTTAAACTCATTGTTATCCCCTCCTTACCTTTATCATACTATATTTTTCCACTCATATCTGTAGCCGATTTTCGAACAATATAAAGGAATAGACTACTTATTTTATAAAGGGGAATAGACATGAAGAAGAGGGATCCGAAAGAGCAGTTTTCGTATGACGAACAGGCAAACGAGCAGGTGAGCCAGCAGATCATGGATTCTTATACGAGCGGAGTCATTGATACGGAGAATGGTCAATATGGCACGTATGAGAATGAAGAGAATGAGAAGTAGGTAGTAAAGATACCTATTTTCTACAAGCTTCCATGCTTAGTTAAAAATATGTGGAGCTGAATAAAGGCAGTTGAGAGCAAGCAGGATATTTTCCTGCTTGCTTTTTATTGGATGTCATGGACTGATTTTTCCTATATCAATAAGAGAATGTTATGATTGTCCTTTCAGTTTTAATATTATTCGAAAACCCCTTTTTACAGTAGAATGAGAAGTAATTGCTGGGAAAATATGTTATGCAGGAGATTCTACTTTGTTCTATAAGGGAGCTACAATAATGAAAGCAGTTATTCAAAATGAGTTCGGAAATTCAGATGTACTTGTATTCACGGATGTGAAATGCCCGGAAATAACTGAGGATGAAGTGTTGATAAAAACCGCATTTACCAGTGTGAACTATGCAGATATTAAGTCACGGAAAGGGAATAAAGTGAAGGGTAACTTCCCTTTTACCCTTGGGCTGGATGTTTCGGGAACCATTGTAAAAGTGGGGAAATCGTCTCCTTTTTCCGTCGGAGACCGTGTCATCGCCTTTCCCATAGGTGGTTCATATGCAGAAAAAGTAAAGGCAAACAAACAATTGGTATTCAAGATCCCAGACAGTCTTACTTTTGAACAGGCTGCTGCAATGCCGACCGTATCCATCCTGTCTTATCTTCTCTTACATGAAGTCGGTCAAGTAAAAAAGGGAGATACGATCGTCATCCATAGTGCGGCTGGTGGCGTAGGTTCAATGCTTGTACAACTGGCAAAACTGGCTGGTGTAAAGAAAGTTATTGCAACTGTTGGAAGCATGCAGAAAGAAGAGTATGTGAAGAACTTAGGGGCAGATCTCGTTTGTACATACGATTCGTTTACAGAGGAAGTCCTTCAGAACACATATGTTCAAGGAGCAAATGTAATTTTCGATTCAGTAGCAGGTGAAGTCACTTCCAGGAGTCTCGAGTGTTTGGGTCTATATGGGACCCTTGTTCAATTCGGCAACAGCAGTGGAAAAGCAGGTACCTTTAAAACAAGCGATGTTCATAGTTCCTGCAGAAATGTAAAAGGTTTCAGCTTAGGGACGACCAGGAAACATCGACCGGAACTTTTAGCTCCTGTTGCTGATCAGGTTATAAAGTTATTTGCCTCCAAGAAAGTCATCCTGCCCGTCGCACAGATCTTTGATTTGAGAGATGCAGCAAAAGCACATGAATTGATAGAGAGTCGTGATTATAAGGGAAAAGTGTTGATTAAGGTATAAATCTTTTCTGAGAACGATTTCTCAAATTAAGAGAACACCTTTGCCCTTGAAATAGCGGTACTTGAATGAAAGGGTACATGTTTCTATGAACGCTGGATTGAATATTTGCATCGGCATTAATAAATATATAAAGATAAAAGAGCCTACCAAAAACGTTATCTAATAACGTCTACGGATAGGCTTTCTTTGTGAACATATCCTTACCTCACACCCGACAACCCCCGATTAATAAACCGATGCAAGATCCCTGCCATCTCCCCAGGCGTTTTATCCATCCCGTTTTCCACCCAATTTTTGATGACATGAATACTTCCGCTCACCATAAACATATTGATGTACTCATAGGTTTCTTGATCCATCCGGCTTTCGGTGATCCAGTTTTTGAAGATGAATTCGTGGGTGATGATCATGCCTTTCTTTAGAAAGTACATGTCGGTGTTCTCGCTGAGAAGAGCCTCGCATATATCGCTTTTTTCGGCGATGTATTCGAATAGTTTTTCGGTCATTTGCAGGGCTTCTTCTTCTTTTGAGAAGTTATACTTACCCAGTGTGATGGTCAAGTCCTCAATGAATTCTTCTTCGATTGCTTCGAGCAGTTCGTATTGGTTTGAGTAGTGGGCATAATAGGTGGATCGGTTGATGTCTGCCGTTTCACAGATTTCTTTGATGGTGATGCTAGAGATTGATTTATCCTGCAATAGTTTCAAGAGACTGTCTTTTAAAACCATGCGTGTATATTTTTTTCGTCGGTCCATTTTTGAGTTCAAAAATCAACGTTCCTTTCCTGCTTTTTCTGAGTTACCCAACACACGTGAGTGATGTGTTGAGTATTGAACATTCCTTATGCAACTGTCCGTTGAATATCCAACACGGTGTTTATTATAATGATAATGTGAAAATGTGAAAGAGACAAGAGAGGTGAAAGATGATAAATATTGCATCTTGGATCATAAAGCATAAGAAAGCTGTTCTGATTGCGTTTATGCTGGTGACGGTGATGTCAACGGCGGCGCAGTTTTTTGTGAAGGTCAATTATAATATGGTCGATTATTTGCCCGATGATGCCCAGTCGACACAGGCCATGGACATCATGGAAAAGGAGTTCACGGGTGACGTTCCCGATACGCGGGTCATGGTTACGGGTGTGACGATTCAGGAGGCACTCGAATTTAAAGAAAAGCTGGAAGCCATAGACGGAGTATCTGATGTGATATGGCTGGATGATATGGTCGACCTGAAAACGCCTTTGGAAGTGGCGGACAAGGAGACGGTCGAGAATTACTATAGTGATCAGAATGCGCTGTTTTCCATCAGTGTCGCTACCGGAGATGAGGTCCGGATCACCGATGAAATCTATGAGCTGATCGGTAGTGATGGTGCGATTGCCGGTGAAGCGGCCAATACGGCAAGTTCTCAGAAAATGGCCGGAAGTGAATCGATGTATGCAGGGATGTTACTGGTACCCCTCATTATTTTGATTCTGGTCGTCTCGACGACTTCGTGGGTTGAACCACTGTTCTTCCTGACGGCGATCGGGGTGTCGGTTCTGATCAACCTGGGGACGAACATCTTCCTTGGGGAGGTTTCCTTCGTCACCCAATCGGTAGCGCCGATCCTGCAGCTGGCTGTGTCGCTTGATTACGCGGTGTTCCTGCTTCATAGCTTTTCCGATTACCGGAAAGTGACGGATGATCCTGAAGAAGCGATGAAGCTTGCGATGAAGAAGTCGTTCCCGGCAATCACGGCAAGTGCGGCAACGACGTTCTTCGGGTTTATCGCCCTTACGTTCATGGAGTTTCAGATCGGGTCGGATCTCGGATTGAACCTTGTGAAGGGGATCGTCCTGAGCTTTATCAGTGTGATGGTGTTCCTGCCTGCATTGACGCTGGTTTTCTATAAATGGATGGATAAGACGAAACATAAGAGCTTTGTACCGAGCTTCACGGGTATCGGGAACAAGGTATTGAAATTGAAGGTTCCAAGCCTGATCTTTGTATTTGCGATTCTGGTCCCTGCCTTCCTCGGGCAAACGAATACGTCATTCATTTACGGGTCAGGTGAGCAGCCGGAAAATACCCGTGTCGGGAGTGACTTCAAGAAGGTTGAGGAAGCATTTGGTGAAACGACACCCATCGTTCTATTAGTTCCTAAAGGAGATACAGCCAAAGAAATGGAGCTCGTGGAGGACATCGAATCCCTTGATTATGTGACAGGAGTCATGGCGTATGTGAATCAGGTTGGTTCTGAGATCCCCCCTGAATACCTGGATAAATCGATCACGGATGAATTCTACTCTGAAAATTACAGCCGGATCGTCATTAACACAAGTCAGGGTACAGAAGGGGAGGTCCCTTTTTCCATAGTAGAGAAGGTGGAAAAAGCCGCGACGGATTATTACGGGGATAAAGCTCTGGCGCTTGGGGAAAGCGTGACGCTCTATGATATCAAGAATACCGTCAACAAGGATAATGTGGTCGTGAATGTGCTGACGGTCGTGACGATTGCCCTTGTGCTTCTGTTCAGCTTTAAATCGATTACGATTCCGGTGGTGCTGCTCATCACGATTGAGGCGGCCGTCTGGATCAACTTATCGATTCCATACTTTACGAATACACCACTCGTGTTTGTTGGCTACTTGATCATCAGTACGGTACAGCTTGCGGCGACGGTCGATTATGGGATTTTATTCACAGAGGCCTATACCCATTATCGCAAGGAAATGCCTGCTAAAGAAGCAATGGTGAGAACCCTGGATGAGAAGACATTCTCGATTTCGATTTCGGCAGCGATCCTTTCGAGTGTCGGCTTTATTCTGTGGATTACCTCTTCCAATCCGATTGTTGGATCCATCGGTCTACTGATGGGCAGGGGGGCGCTGCTAGCCTTTATCATGGTCCTCTTTGTCCTGCCGGCGATGCTCCTGGTATTCGATAAAGTCATTAAGAAAACAACCTATAAAGCAAATTATTATGAGGAGAAATGATGATGAGAAAAAAACAATTACGTTATTCTGCACTCGCGTTGATGCTATTCTTGCCTTCATTTCTTAGTGTACCAGCCCAAGCGGCAACGGAAGGAAAGGTCACTTCGAAGGATGAAGTCGTGTACGCGACATTGGACGCAGCTGGAGACCTGGATTCTATCTATGTCGTGAATACCTTCGAGGTAGCTCGTGCCGGAAAGATCCTCGATTACGGGGAATTCAGCAGCGTCAAGAATCTGACGGATCTGAAGAAGCTTGAGCTGGAGGGGCAGAAGATTGAAATGGACGCCCCGGAAGGAAAGTTCACATATCAAGGAAACATGCAAGAAGATACAAAGTTACCTTGGGATGTGACGGTATCATATAGCTTGGATGGGAAGAAAATCGATCCATCACAACTTGCAGGTAAAAGCGGACACCTCGAAATCAACATCGATACTGCTGAAAATAAGAATGCAGGTACTGTATTTTATGAGAATTATTTATTGCAGGTTTCCCTGAACCTGCCGAATACGTATGAAAACATCGAAGCGGCAGACGGAATGGTGGCGAATGCTGGGAAGAATAAGCAAATCACCTTTACCGTCATGCCTGGAAAAGAGAAAAAGCTAAGCGTGGAAACGGATGTAGCGGACTTTGAGTTCGAGGGTGTTCAGATCGCGGCGGTCCCTTCCACACTCCCAATCGATACGACGGGAACAGAAGGTATGACGGATGACATATCGGAACTATCAGATGCCATCGGGAAGTTAAATACCGGGGTGGCCGACCTGAAAAATGGTGTGTCCCAATTGAACGATGGGGCATCGAGCCTGCGTGACGGTTCGGCTCAATATAAAAATGGCATCAGTGAATTGAACGGTTCTTCGTCTCAAATTGTCGGAGCCTCGAATTCTATCGGCGATGCACTGCGAACCATCAATCAGTCACTGGCTGCGAATCCTGCTGAAATGGATTTATCAGCTTTGAATGAGCTGCCGGCTGGTTTGACACAATTGGCAGATGGCCTGACACAAGCCGCGAATGGGTTATCGACCCTGCAGAAAAACTATTCTTCAGCCTACGCAGCATTGGACGCTGCTATGGCGGGAATCCCTTCTTCCGAGCTTTCGGAAGAAGAAATTACCGCATTATATGGAAGCGGAGCGGATCCCCAGGTAGTGGATAAACTGGTGGAGTCCCATCAAGCTGCGCAAAAAGTGAAGGGGACCTATGCAAGCGTCAAGGAAGCCTTCGCGGCCGTGGAACCGACCTTGAATCAGGTGAGTGGTTCCGTGAACGAGATGAGCGGACAGCTGACTTCCATCTCGAATAATCTGTCTGCATCATTGAAAGAAACGGATATGAGCGGGTTTGCTCAGCTGCAAAAAGGACTGGGTGAATTGTCCGCCAACTACGGCGACTTCCACTCCGGATTGGTCCGCTATACAGAAGGCGTAGGTCAGTTATCCACTTCTTACGGTAAGCTTCATGCAGGCATTGCTGAACTGGCTGGAGGAACAAACGAATTAGAAGGTGGAGTCACAGACCTTCACAGTGGAACGAGCCAACTGCACCAGGAAACGAAAAACCTTCCTGACAAAATGCAAGAAGAAATCAATAAGATGATGGCTGAATACGATAAATCGGATTTCAAGCCGGTATCCTTCGTTTCCTCCAAAAACGAAAAAGTATCTTCCGTGCAATTTGTGATCAAGACAGAAAGCATCGAAAAAGAAGAACAAGATACGAAGAAAGCAGAACCGAAGAAAGAAAAAGGGTTTTGGGAGCTGCTGATGGATTTGTTTAAGTAAACTGAACGGATTTGATGAATGACACAAAGGTGGCTAGTTTTAGTAACCAATCTTACTTTTGTGTCATTTTTTGTGTGTCAATTTAAAAGTTTTTATTTTGTAATAGCTTTCCTTACAATCTAAGTTCAAGCTAAAATGTAATAGAGTAGTATTAATTGTTTCCAGACCAGGGTCAGCGGGACATTCATTGATTATATGGGGGACGTAATGATGAATCTACAATATGAAGTGATTCCAGAAGAAAAAGCAGAATACTGCCGGAATCTGTGCGATGAACTGATGGACTTTCAACAGTCAAAGGCATCCATTACACCTGAACGATTTGACAGCATGAATTTTGATACCAGGATGCTGCCATCGATCCAAAGTGCTTTACATAATTACATAGTGGTGGTGAGGGATCCTCATAAACATGACGAAATTGTCGCGTATGTGTATACCAATATTTCACCTAAAGAATCGTATTCAAATGATTTTGCCACGTTTTTCGATCTTTCATCAGTTCAGAAAGAAAACGTAGGTTGTTTATCCCAATTTTATATTAAAGAGGGGTATCGGCAATTCGGTGTGGGATCCAGGCTCTTTAACATGTCAATGGATTGGTTGAAAACCTACGAGGATGTGGCGGATTATTTTGTGTTTACATCGAATGGGAATCAAGAGGCATTGGAATTCTATCAGCGGAAAGGGTTCTCGATTTCTCATGATATCCTGGACGGATTTATCACGGTTTTACGAAGTCAACGCTGAGGTTAGGGGAGTTTTTGACTATCCAGGCTTGAAAATATATAGTAGAAATCAGATAAGGTTTATCTTGAACGGCATCATTTTAAGATAGGAGGGAACAAGATGGATGTTTTTGCACCATATTTAGCAGGTATCGATAATCCCGATCACCGCAATCGATTGGAAGAAATCCTGACGTGGGTTGCGGAGAAATTCCCGCAAATGGAACCAGTGATGAAATGGAATACCCCTATGTTTACCGATCACGGCACATTTATCATCGGTATTGACGCAGCGAAGCATCATGTAAGCGTTGCACCTGAGGCGGTAACCATGACGGAGTTTGCCGAAAGGATTGAACAAGCCGGCTACAGTGCCACTAAGGGCTTGTTTCGAATTAAGTGGAAAGACCCGGTGGATTACAAATTGCTTGAGGATATGATTACATATAATATTCAGGATAAAGCAGAATACACGGCCTTTTGGCGGAAGTAGATAACACTTAGAGTTCATATAAGAAGGAGTGTTCCATGATGATAAAGCCGAATCGTAAGGTTGATGGATTTATAAAAAAAACCAAGACGTGGAAGGAAGAGTTTGAGAGATTGAGAAGCATCCTTCTTGGCTTTGATGAGCTGGACGAAGAAATCAAGTGGATGCATCCCTGTTACACGCTAGAGGGTAAAAACATTGTATTAATGCACGGATTTAAAGACTATTGTGCGCTTCTGTTTCACAAAGGGGCTTTGTTGAAGGACCCCGACGGGATTCTCATCCAACAAACGGAGAATGTACAGGCTGCGCGCCAGATCCGGTTCACGAATGTTCAAGAAATCATAGAAATGAAGCCAATCTTGAAAGCGTATATCCAGGAAGCCATTGAAGTGGAAAAGGCCGGTTTGCAAGTGGAATTAAAAAAGACTGAAGAATACACCATCCCTGAAGAACTTCAAACTAAATTCGACGATGTCCCTGCCTTGAAGACGGCTTTTGAAGAATTGACGCCGGGAAGGCAACGAGCATACATTCTTTATTTCTCTAAAGCCAAACAATCCAAAACCCGCGAGTCGAGGATTGAAAAATATATGGAGCATATTCTTGATGGTAAGGGATTGAATGATTAGAATATGATGGTTTAAGTCTAATATAGTTGCCTCTTACTACTCTTGGATAAGAAACTGTTTATTTTTTGAGGTGTCTTAATGATAAGTTGCAATTTTCCTTATATTTTTATGGTTTGAAGATATAGGAAAGCTAGAATCAGGTAGAAAGTGAAATATTATGTTATTGAACGAACAAGGCAGTAGCCAGGCGGTTCTATGGTTATTGCCTTGTTTAGCATTCTTGCACATGCCATTTACTAACTACGAATCCTTCAGTATAAGAAATTACGAGGTTATTGCAGTTGTATCGCATGTTTATCATCAATATTTTCAATGTGTGTTAAGATACTCCCCCCACTCTGTTTGTTATCATAGTGAACCAGGTAAGTTTGATCTTCTTCAATTAAATTCCATACCATAGGATCTTTAATATGTATTCTAGTTTTTGCGTCCTTCCAATACTCGCTGGACTGATCCCCACCAGGAGGAATTACGATAATAAAAGCTTCTTCTTGTTCTTCTACATAATTCTTCTTCAATACTGTAACGATAGCTGTTGTTGAACTTGTAGCAACCACCTTAGTAAAGATAAATAAGACGACGATTATCAACATAACGGATAGAGTGAGTATCCTTTTTTTATTCCACATAAAGCTCTCCCCTGAATAAAATGATTTCTCTTTAATACTAACAATTAATATGATGTACCAATAGTATAAAATCAGGAAAAACGAAGGGGATTTATCCAGAACTGGATGAGTATCTTTTTTTTGCAAATGTTCCTTGAGTATATGGTTGTGATTTGAAATAATTGGTAGTGAGAAGAGGCACAAGGAGAGAAGACAATGACACAATCAATCATTTTTGATATGGATGGGACTCTATTTCAAACAGACAGAATCTTGGAAGTATCACTTGAGGATACATTTGACCATTTACGATTCCGAAATTTATGGGATACTCTGACGCCAATAGATCAATACCGTGACATAATGGGGGTGCCTCTCCCGAAAGTATGGGAAGCTTTACTGCCTGATCATTCTCAAGAGGTGAGGGAACAAACAGATACTTATTTTCTTGAAAGTCTAATACATAACATTGAAAAGGGCAGAGGTGGTTTGTATCCAAACGTAAAGGAGGTTTTTAGTTATTTAAAAGAGAATGATATTTCGATTTACATAGCGAGTAATGGCTTAACAGAATATTTGCAGGCTATTGTAAACCATTATCAATTAGATCGTTGGGTCACCGAAACCTTCAGTATCCAACAGATTCCAACGCTGGATAAAGGTGATCTCGTGAAGACGATTATCGATAAGTATGATATAACCAACGGCACAGTGGTGGGAGATCGTCTATCGGATATCAATGCCGCTAAAGACAATCATCTGATTTCAATCGGCTGCCGCTTCGATTTTGCCCAAGAAGCAGAACTGGCTCAGGCCGATTACATCATAGATAATCTGATGGAACTGAAGAAAATAGTGCCTAAGAGTAAAAGTGAAATCAATTGCTAACGCATGATTGGTTGACAACATGAGGAACAATCCTTTTGGATTTGAATTACAAATTTGCTATAGAAGTGAGTTGAAAAGGAGGGAACACGATGACTCTATTAACACCGATAATCATAACAGGTGCCGTTCTCGCATTGGCTTGGATTGTGGGAAATAATGAGAAGACTAACGAACAAACCAAGTGAAATAGAAGATCCCATGAATAATGAGGACGAAGGCAAAATAGGTATATAGAAAGACTGTTGGTACAAGTTCCATTTTGTACTGAGCTCTGGATTGGGGCTGATTCTATGTATAGAAACAGAGATCGTATTGTGAATATCGTCATTGTATTGCTCTTTTGCATCCTTATCTTTCATATCATCCGGATCATCCTTCACGTTAAGGTTTACTTCGTGTATAGCATGGGGATGGGATATCTTTTATTTATTGGACTAATCATTTTCCTTATTATGTTCCTATATTTTAAAAGGTGACGGCCCTCAAGGAAAACGCAATTAAGAAGATTGCGTTTTTTTAATGGACATTTAAAGGGTTTTCACAGGAGTTTAGTAGAATATGAAAAGTGAGAATACAATTTCTGTGAATGGAGGGATGTTACTTGAGGAAACTGCTCGTGTTCGGCGCAAGTGGATTTGTGGGGAAAGCGTTGGTGGAAGAGTGCAAAGGTTCCTTTAATGTATATGGGACGTATGCAACCCGGCCCGTAGATCTTCCTGAAGGCAAACAATTTCAATTAGAAATCAGCGATAAGGAAAAGATGAAAGAAATCGTTCAGTCCATCAAGCCCGATAGCATCATTTCATGTCTAAGAGGTGATTTTGACCAACAGCTTGAATTTCATAGGGAGCTGGCATTGGAAATCGAAAACACAGAAAGCGTACTCTATTATTTTTCAACGGCAAATGTGTTTGATGGGGATTTCACGAAGCATCATTCAGAAGAAGACATTCCTAACGCTGCATCACCTTATGGACAGTTCAAAATTGAGTGTGAAAATATGCTGCAGGAAGTTTTAAAGAAACGTGCGGTTATGATACGAATACCGCAAATTTGGGGGAAGAAGTCTCCGAGATTGGATCAAATCAGAAGTGGAATTGAGAATAACTCAATCGATGTATACAGTAATCTGGAGTGTAATCATCTAACGGATGAATTCCTTGCGAAACAGCTGAAATACATCATCCTCCATAAACTTTCAGGCGTTTTTCACCTGGGTGCAGTCGATATGATGACACAAGATACTTTTATTGAAGAATTAGTCAGCAGCCTTACGGACAAAGAGATAAAATTTCATTATCGTTTGCTTCAAGACACACCGGATACATATTATTTTGGATTGAAAAGCATTCGAAACGATCTTCCGGAGAGTTTGTTGAAAACGAACAGTGAAATGATAGCCAATGTAGTTGGTTCATCATGAAGAAGACTTATGCAGGAGGGGAAATAACGGAAAAGATCAGAGGTGATTTCTTCCGTTATTCTCCCTCTTTTTTTTTAGTTGATAGAGAATCACATTCACAATAACAATAAGTCCAAAAGCGGGGAATATGTGTGTTTACGGGACTTGATGATTCTTAAGTGGTATCTAAATATTATATAAAAGAAGAAGTGCAAATCAGCGCTGCTTCTATTTAAGATGTCTTGACAGGTTGACTTGTTATCAACTTTGAAGGGACCTCGATTCCCTTTTCTTTGATGATACGAGGCTTGGACTTGAAAAGAGAGAACAAGACACATCCTGCTATGACAATGATGCTGCCGACAGCCTGTAGCCCATTCATCTTTTCCCCGAGAAAAGCGAAGGCCAATAAGGCTGTGAATACGGGGTTGAAGTTCAAGAACAATCCTGATGTACTTGGCCCCAGGTTATTCACTCCGACATTCCATAACACCATGCAGACAACCGTGGAAATAACCCCGGTATATAAGATTGACTGCACGAAAGAAGCGTCAATATTGGTCACCCGGAAAGTAGATAGATTAAAAGGAAGAAGGATGAGAAGGCCGAATAGTCCAGAGTATAAAATGGACATCATGGGAGTGACGGTCTTCATTGCCCACTTACTGCAAACGGAATAGATCCCCCACATCACAACCGCAGCCAGCATATAGAGATCCCCTTCATTAAATTGCAAGGAATATACCATCTCCACGTTCCCTTTGGACAGGACGAGCAACACGCCAAAGAGCGAGATGAACATGGACGACAGTTGAAATGCGTTCATCTTTTCCTTCAGAAAAATAAAAGAGATTCCGGTAATGGAGAACATATTTAACGTGGAGATCAGGCCCACATTGGTGGCAGATGTCTTTTCCAAAGCCATGAATTGAAGTGCCTGAAAAAGGGCTACCCCTGTCAAACCCATGAAAAATAACGGCAGGATCGATTGAATGGGTGGAACCAGCTTTTTTTCTTTCCACCAGACAATCGGGAACAGACAGACGACGGCGATGGCCCATCTTAATATGGTCAACGTTCCCGGGGATGCATGTTCCACAAGGGCTTTCCCCACTATGAAATTGCCTCCCCAGAGAAGACTTGTCAGTAACAACAGATAATAATATTTCACGTCATTTAGCCCCTTTTCAAAGAGCCATTGTGCACAATGACATTGTCTATAAGAATAATTTTAACATTTTACTGAAAATACAAAAGAACATATTGTATAATTAGGATTAATCGAAAAAATTGAAAGTTTAATAGCTGTTTAGATTATAAAAATTCATTTCTACATAGTTTTATCAGTGGTTTTTGGAACAATTGAAAAGGGTGGATAGAGCATGGAGACGATTGTAAGCAGGGTTTTGGACCAAATGGATCTCAAGCTATTGGATTTGCTTCAAAAGGATGGGCAACTCAGTAATCTGGAACTCTCAAAGCGGGTCAATTTATCAGCACCTGCCGTACACGCAAGAATCAAACGGTTGGAAATGGAAGGATATATCAAAAAGCACGTAGCCATTCTAAACCATGAAAAACTGGGATTTGACTTATTATGCTTCGTATTTATGAGCACAAATGAACATAGAACAGAAAAGTTGGAAGCAGTGGAAGAGACATTGGAATCTATGGAAGAAGTCCTGGAATGTCATTGTTTGACCGGGGAATATGATTATCTCTTAAAGGTGGCCTGCAAGGATCGCAAGGGACTGGAGCTCTTCATCAGAAGGCTGAATGAAATGGGGATTACCAAGATTCAAACGAGCTTGGCGTTGAGGGAGATCAAGGATTCTACGGTGTTACCGATACAGGGGTAAAGCTAAAATCCAGTGGGGAAATGGTTACGAGTCTGCCCTACAGCCCATCGGCGGAATACTGTGGGGCAGACCCGGCTGTTTATGATGAGGTTGGATCAACATATATCTTGTTGCAGCATCTCAACTCATTCGGCTCTACCGATTTCTTTGTCGTTCTGTCCTATTTCCTTTCCTAAACAAAATAGAGGGCGAGCATCATGCTCCCCAATGCCAACCATCGTTTCCAGTCCAAGGAGATTTCCACACCGACGAACCAGCCAAAGTGATCAATGACCACACCGGCAATGAGCTGTCCGATTACGGTTGAAATGTTGGCTGCATTCCCACCGATGATCGGTACTGCAAGAACCGTGAGAAACAGGTAGCCAAATCCGAAAAGAACGTCACTCAACTGCCATTTCGGTGCATCAGGCAAAGCAAGGACATCGCCTTTTTCAAAGAATAGATGATCTTGATGAGAAATAGGGTCCCGGTTGCGACAGGCTACGCTAAAAAATGTTGCACTGAGATGGATGTACTCCGTAAATAGTGCTATTTAAATCCAAATAGCTTCATGTTCACTTCGCTTTAACCAACCTGATATCTTCCGCTTTCGCTAACACACATTTCTTGTCTTCCGAACTCAATTCCACATATTCAGAATCGTAAATCCAGAATATGGTGAACAACTCATCTTCAAATTCTACAATATCGCCGAGATTATATTTCATTTTAGCTCCTTGAAGGAGAACGCTCCATTCTCAGTGAACAGTGTATATTTTACCATTACTTTAGAACTAAAAATATTTCATTGTAATCATTTAGAGACTATTCAGGTTGAATTTCATAGTGAAACATCAGGTGTACGCTGAAATTCACCAAAAATTATTCTTCTAAGAATGTAGAATGTATGAAGCGGATCCCCCTCCGAATTTTCGGACTGGTCCATTCGGAAGAGCGTAATCAATCGAATGCCTGTGATATAATGGAAGTACACAACATAATACGGAAGATGGGGTAGCGGCTTACTCTCCCGAGGGAAGGGAGGTGATACGCTAATGATTGCTGTAGGAGATGTATTACAAATCATGATTGCCTTTGGAACATTGATTGTAGCAATTGTCGCGGTTACACAAAAAAAGAAGTAACCATCGTCCCCACCGCTCATGAGGATCATTGATGATTACTTCGTTTCGATTGACTCTAAAGTGAGCCGCTGCACTTTCGATGCAGTTTATGTTGTGGAGGAGTCCTGATTGCCGTCAGGCTCCTTTTTTAGTGTACTTATCTACTTTTATTATATACATAAGTTAATACGTTAGTAAAGAATAGTGAATAAATGGATGAAGCACCGTCTATAATAAAATAAAAATATTGACAAATTTAACCTGTATCATTTACATTTGTTCTAACATATATTGGATCACTTACATTCCATGACGAGAACGAGTAGGTATGGAATCTGTTCTACAGAGAGTTGACGATTTGGTGGAAGTCAACGTTCAGATCATATTGAATATCCTCTCCGAGAAGCAAAGCTGAAGGTACTTTAAGCTTTGACGGATTTCCGCCGTTAAAAGGAACGCGTATGATTGTACGTTGCATGAGCGCTGTCAAATAAACTTGAAAAGAGTTTATGGATAGAATCTGGGTGGTATCGCGGGTTGAAACTCGTCCCTAACATTGGTTAGGGGCGGGTTTTTTTATTTACAAAAAAATAGAGGTGTGATGACATGAAAAAGGTGAATGTAAACGAAAAGTCGGTCGAAAGAGAGCAGCGGATCCAGGATTTCTGGAATTCGAATCATATTTTTGAAAAGTCAGTAGCCAACCGTGAAGGGCAGAAGTAATTTGTGTTCTATGAAGGACCGCCAACAGCAAACGGCCTTCCCCATGCAGGGCATGTCCTCGGGCGTGTGATCAAAGATTTCGTTGCCAGGTATCAGACGATGCGTGGATATCAAGTCAAACGTAAGGCGGGTTGGGACACACATGGCCTGCCGGTGGAATTGGGCGTCGAAAAGAAAATCGGCGTGTCCGGTAAACAGGAAATCGAGGAATATGGTGTAGAGAAATTCATTGATGAATGTAAAAAAAGTGTGTTCGATTATGAGAGGCAGTGGCGTACGTTTACGGAGGCGATTGGATACTGGGTCGATATGGATGATCCCTATGTTACCCTTCAGAATGATTATATCGAAAGTGTCTGGCACATTCTTTCAAAGATCCATGAGAAAGGGTTGCTCTATCAAGGGCATCGGGTCGCTCCTTATTGCCCGAGCTGCCAAACCTCCCTCAGTTCTCATGAGGTAGCTCAAGGATATAAGGATGTAAAAGATTTATCCGCGACAGCTAAATTCAAGGTGGAAGGAAAAGAGCATGAATACTTTCTAGGGTGGACGACAACACCTTGGACGATTCCTGCCAATGTGGCCCTCGCCGTCCATGAAGACGTGGATTACGTGAAAGCCAAACGGGGTGAAGAGACGTATATCCTGGCAAAGAACCTTGTGAACGATGTGTTGGGAGACGACTTCGAAATGGTCAGTGAGCATAAAGGGCGCGAATTTGTAGGGGTTTCGTATCAACCGCCGTTCAACAATCTCACGCTTGACCGCGGTCATGAAGTGATTTCGGCATCGTTTGTGACCGATGACAGCGGAACCGGGATTGTTCATCTGGCTCCCGCTCACGGTGAAGATGATTATAATGCCATCAGAGAAAGCGGATTGGATTTTGTCAATATTGTCGATGAAAAAGGCTGTTATACCAACGAATTCGCGCCTCTTGCAGGAGAATTTACAAAGGACAGCGATGTGAAGATCATCAAGATGCTCGCGGATAGCAATCTTCTCTTTTCCAAGGAGAAGTATGAACACAGCTATCCACACTGCTGGCGCTGTGACTCACCACTCCTCTATTACGCAATGGAAGGCTGGTTCATCAAGACAACGGCCATAAAAGAGACCATCTTAAAGAACAACCAATCCGTCGAGTGGTATCCGGATCATATGAAAGAAGGGAGATTTGGGAAATTCCTTGAAAATATGGTGGATTGGAACCTGGGAAGGAACCGTTATTGGGGAACACCACTGAACGTTTGGGTTTGTGGGGAATGTGATCATCAGTATGTCCCGGGAAGCATTCAGGATCTAAAAGAACATGCGATCGGGGGTTGGAAGGACAATCTTGAACTTCATAAACCATATGTCGATGAAGTCATCGTGGAATGTCCGTCCTGTTCCCATGAAATGAACAGGACGAAAGAAGTCATCGATGTCTGGTTTGACAGTGGTTCGATGCCATTTGCACAGTATCATTATCCATTTGAAAACAAAGAGTTATTTGATCAACAATTCCCGGCAGATGTGATTGCCGAAGGAGTGGACCAAACGAGGGGCTGGTTCTACAGTCTGTTGACGGTTTCCTCCCTCTTCACAGGGAAAGCTTCATATAAGCGTGTTCTATCACTCGGGCACATACTAGATGAAGACGGACGTAAAATGTCTAAAAGCAAAGGAAATGTCATCAATCCAATGGATCTCGTGGAGAAGTTTGGGGCAGATGCTCTCAGATGGGCATTGCTTGCAGATAGTGCCCCTTGGAATAACAAGCGCTTCTCAGAAAACGTCGTCAGCCAGGCAAAATCGAAACTGGTGGACACGCTGAATAACGTTCATTCCTTTTACACCCTGTATGCAGTGATCGATGGGTTCGATCCTCATAAATACGAGGCTGGAACTCCGTCTCTACTCGATCAATGGATGTTATCACGACTGAATTCGGTTATCAAAAGCGTAACAGACCATTTAGATCAATATGACTTTACCGCAGGAGCTAGAGAATTATCCATCCTGGTTGATCAGGTGAGTAATTGGTATATCCGCAGATCACGTGAACGCTTCTGGAGCGAAGGGTTGAATGAAGATAAATTGGCAGCATACCACACATTAAATCGAGTATTAGTCAATGTAAGCCGGTTGCTGGCACCATTCACTCCGTTCATTGCAGAGGATATCCACATAAACTTGACCAATGAAAGCGTCCATCTGGCTGATTTTCCTAAAGTAAATCAAGAAGACATCAATCCAGCATTGGAAGCGGAAATGGATCGCGTCTTACAAGTAGTCGAACTTGCCCGCTCTGCCCGTAATACGACGAATATCAAAACAAAGCAGCCTCTATCCAAGCTTACGGTAGTGGGAGCGAAGGGTGATACGGAATTACTTAAGAAGTATGAATACATCATCCAAGATGAAATCAATGTAAAGAATGTACAATTTCAGGACCAAGCAGGAGATTCCGTGCAATATGAATTAAAGCTGAACTTCCCGACTGCCGGCCCGAAACTCGGTAAGCTTGTGGGCCTTGTGCAGAAACATTTACAATCGTTAGATCATGAAGAAGCAAGCAAGGTTGTAGAACATGGGCATCTTGACTTTGAGTCTCCAACCGGGGAAAAGGTATCAGTCGAGAAAGATGATCTCATCGTTCATAAAAAAACACATCAAGGGTTGGAAATGGCTTCAAACTCAACCTTCAGTGTTTTCCTGGATACAACCATCACAGAGGATTTACGGAAAGAAGGGAAAGCCCGGGAGCTTGTTCGCGCCGTACAGCAATACAGAAAAGAATTGAATCTTGCTGTGGAAGAGCGTGTGAATCTTGTGCTGGATGTTGATAAATCAATGAAAGAAGTTGTGGAACAATTCGAATATTTACTGCAAAGCAGTCTCTTAATTAAAAGCATGGTGTTTGAGAAAAGAGAAAGCATGAAGACAGTCGAGATTGATGGTGACTGCGTAAGGATATTTGTAGAAGTGTGATTAACATAACCATTTTAGGGCTTATCCGAGTTTGGGTAAGCCCTTATTTTGTCTTGAGAATATTGAGTGCTCATAAATCAAATATTCTGAGCTTTTCATGGCTGATTATATTGTGATCATGTACCTACTTCTGATTATACCCCCGTTCTCCATAAGGGTGCAGTTTCTCCAACCACTTTTCTTCCAACTCATCCAGAGCTTCTTTTTCAGTGACAAATGGATCATCATTCTTTTTCAGTTTTTCCAACAGCTCGAATGTAAAAGCGTCTTTCCCGTACTGGTTCCATTCGGTTTGTAACGCTTTGCTGGTGGTGAATCCATTGTTTTCGAGCATGAACTTGATCCCGTTCAGGGTCTTCAGGTTTTTCGTCCTTCCGATATAGATTTTATTGTTTTGCTGATTCAAGATTTGAAAGACACCTGCTTCAACCGGTGTTTCTTTATACTGTTGTTTTAACTCTCTTTTTCGATCCATGTTTTGGCCTCCCGTTAGTTCTTTACTTCTTTAACCAGTACTTGCTTCCGTCTGATTTACGGTCTATAAACCCATATTCAATGAGATATCTTCTGATGAGCACATAATCGTCATAAATGCCTTTTAATATTTGATTTATTTCTTTTTCCTCGTACATATCGTCTTTCTTTAACTGTTTCGAAATCTCACGAAGAATGACCAGCCTTTGCTTTTCCTTTGGGGGGAATTTCGTCAATGCCCCGTCAGAGAAGTACTTCTTCACGATTTGATCCTGTTCGGTCTGTGTAATATTGTACCGTTCGTCTACCATGGTGGCTGTTTTATGAACAGGGACAAACGTCGGGGCATTTTCATCTTTTTCTTTAAGCAATTCCATCATGGTCAGGAAGGTCTTGGCTTGACGCTCCTTTTCTTTTAAAGCAAACCGGTGATGCCGGATAGTGGACGCACTTCCGATATCCAGTTCTTCTTTGATTTCTTTGTCATTTTTCCCTTGATAAAAGAGGGTCAATAAACGTTTTTGGTGATCGGTAAGACCCGTGAGCTTTTTATCCATTCCAATTAAATAATCAAATACAGACAGGTGCGTACGTTCAATGTGAACACCCATATATTTTTCAGCGAGGTAAAATTTATCTTCGTAAGGATAGACCATGCCTTTTTCAATGATCTCTCCGCACATAAGACAAATAAATGAATCTTCTTCTTCTATAAAACCTCTTTTCATTTCTTCCAAAGAGGCACTCCAAAACAAGTCGGAAAGCTCCATTCCTTAACACGTCCTATTCTTTTTATCTTTAACGAATTAATTGTTATTGTATAAACGTACTTAAATTATGTTTGTTAATTTATAAACATAATATAAAATTGTTTGTTATTTGTCAAATGGGATGTTAATGTTCCTCCATTTAACAGTCACCAAATAGATCGATCAGCAGACTTACCCAAAAATCCAATCACAGTCTGGACCAGATGCAACGGGCGTGGTATCTTCAGATTATCAAGGTATGTAATGGAACGGTGGCCGAAATGGATGAACGACGTGACGAACATTAAATGTGAAAACATAACAGATGATATCATTCAGGAATACCAACAAAAGGGCTATGAGTTGGTATTCCAAGAACATGTGATGGAACACTCCTTAACGGACATCCCTAAAATCGAAACACCATTTTCATTTATTTTCAAAAGTTGGTCACCATCATTGAAAGAGCCATTTTATGAAGTTTACGAGGCTTCATTCAAGGACCGTCCCGGTTTTCCAGGGTGGCCCAGGGAGAAGTGGGTGGAGTGGATATCGTCCGGTTCTGATTTTCTACCGGAACGGTCCTATATCGTAACTGTCAATGACCAGGCGGTAGGTTTCATTGCAACCGATCAGGAGACTGATACAATCGGGTATATCATTCAAGTGGGTGTGATTCCGGAGTGGAGGGGAAAAGGGATCGCTGCTGTATTGACTTGTAAATGCTTAGAAGACCTCCGACAAGATGGTATGCAATCCGTCGTCCTCCACGTGAATCAAAACAATCCGGGAGCCATAAAGCTTTATGAACGGTTAGGATTCAAGACTGTCCGGAAAAGAGGCACGTTTGGAATGACATCTTAGAGTGTATGCGCAAACCGGGACGGTTCTTACTCCACTTTTCGGGAATCTAGTAGAGACGGAACCGTCCCCACTGTATCCATAATTACCATCATCTATTTCTTCACCTATTTGTAGTCTAAATATATTTTTGAATGTGTCGATATATTAAATATATTAATTTAGAAGCGATGAATGGTTATCTGTATGTGGGCGCTTGGATAATCGGGGAGCAACTAGCGCAACCGGCTAATTGAACTTTACTGTTTGATTAGCTTTTTTTATTATTGAACGTTACTTTCTATGCCCAGAAACCTAAAGATGAATGAATAATGAAGTACATAAGCAAATGTTCAAAAGAAGGGGATACGTATATGAACCAATTAACTAGTAAGGCAAGCACCCAAGTTTTGGATATAAAGGATGTTCTATTAGCTCTTGAAACACATTTGGCTATGATAGAGTTCTCCTTAGACAGAAAGGTAATTTGGGTAAATGATAACTTCGCCAATGCAATGAATTACCGGGTACAGGAAATACAAGGGATGGATCACAAACAGTTCTGCACGAGGGAATATAGCCAAAGCAAAGAATATACAGAGTTGTGGGACAACCTCCGGCAAGGGAAAAAATCTCAAGAAAAAATTGAAAGAGTTGATAGACAGGGAAACAAACTTTGGCTGGAAGCAACATATATTCCTATTTTAGATGGAAAGGGTTCTGTCCATGCAGTCCTGAAAATTGCCACAGACATTACAAAAAGGGAAACTACAACGATAGAGATCATTTCCAAATTAAAGAGCATGCCGAATAATCTAGTTAACTCAGTTATGGACAATTCTAATGAAAAAGTAGAAGCATTAGAGTCTTTAAGGGAACAAATTAAATTAATTGATGAAACGTCGAAATCGATAAAAAATATTTCTTCTCAAACAAACTTGCTTTCTTTAAATGCGGCGATTGAAGCAGCCAGAGCGGGTGAACACGGAAGAGGATTCAATGTAGTAGCCCAGGAAGTGAGGAAGCTCTCTGTGAATGCTGATAATGCCATTAAAGAGGTTAATGCTAACATTGAAAATATTACAAATGAACTAATAAAAGTTAATCAAATTTCAGAAGACTTACAAAGAATTGTTACAGAATCTAAAAATGAAATTGATCAAACCATTAACAAGTTAGAAAACCTTACTACAAATAAAGAGTAAGTGTAGGCAGCGGGTTCTGTGTTACATATTAGGAGAATAGAAAGAGCGTGTTCCGAACAACTATGGTTAAATAGGCTCTTTAAATGCAACTCATGCAAACCGGGGACGGTCGTAAGGGAAAGGTTAAGACGGAACCGTCCCCACTCTGTCTGCACGGTGATGGATTAAAGGATTGGTGACTGACCCATGATTTATTAAGATGAACTAGCATTGTTCCAGCTTGGGATAAATGCTTTTTTTATGCAGTGATGTTCCTAATGGATTCTATTTCATTTTATAAATTTATTTAAAACGTGACCGATTTATTTTCATTTGCGTCTAAGTGTATAAGAAAAGGGGGAACAGTTTTGGAGCAACAAGAATTAAATGAATGGTTTAATCAATATGGAGAGTCAATCCTGACTTACATACTTTTAATGGTACGAGACTATCAACAAGCAGAGGATTTAACACAGGAGACCTTTCTTAAAGCATATAGGCGTCAACAGCAATTTGA
Source organism: Rossellomorea aquimaris (assembly GCF_035590735.1). NCBI lineage: Bacteria > Bacillati > Bacillota > Bacilli > Caryophanales > Bacillaceae > Rossellomorea > Rossellomorea aquimaris. The sequence continues at coordinate 3,437,204 of NZ_CP141595.1, read as the reverse complement.
AGGGAAATCATCTGTGAAAACGTGGCTATTTGCCATTGCTCATAATGTAACAAAGGACTATTTTAGAAAGAAAAATCCGTTAAAACACTATCTGGGCTTAACAATGGAAGAGAAAGACTGCAAGCCGCTACCTGAACAAATCGTAGAAATGAATTTCGAATCTGAACAATTATATAGAGCCATTCAACAATTAAAAACTTCTTATAGGCATGTCATCATTTTAAGGAAGTTAAAAGAATTTTCAACATCAGAAACAGCTCTTGTTTTAAACTGGTCAGAAAGTAAAGTGAAAATGACGTTAAGGAGAGCGCTAGTTGAACTGAAGAAGGTATTGAGTAGAGGAGGGATGATCGATGAAATACTCAAATGATCAATTTAAGGAATTACAAGACCAATTAAAGATAACAGACAAATCGAAAGAACAACTTAGAAGTAAAATAATGCAGAGTACCTTTAAAAATAAAAAGAGCCATTTAAAAAAATATGGTTGGATAGCTGCAGCGTGTATGCTCTTTATTGTCATATCCCCATTCTACTCAACGACGATGGCAAGTATTGTAGCGAAAGTGTTACCAATTTCTATCACTCCTAATGTGTCAGATGGCCAACAGAATCCTGATTTAACATCTAAGCTCTTTAAATTAGTCGAAAAGGAAGGATACACTGTTAATTCTGTAGGGACAATAACATCTCCATTCACGATTGAAATCTCACTCATTTTGAAGGATTCAACATTAAAGCAAGCAAAAGAAGACCTTGAATCTAAGATCACAAATTATCTATATGAAAATGGGTATGACGAGTACGAATTAAAGATTATCGAAGCACCTGAAGTTCCCAATAATGTGCGAGGCGAAGATTCTAAAAAACTTTATGACCAAGTACGGGAGATTGTGAAGGAAGTATTCGCTTCCTATGGATATGCCGAAGAGGCAGAGTATGAGTTAGCGGGAATTAAGGGAACTGACGCTACAACAATCGTCACAATTGATATGCCCGACCATATTGAAGAGTCAAAGGAAATTATTGCAGATATTGAAAAAGAAATAGAATTACAAAATTTAGATGTGAAAGGTATTGAGGTGGATACTTTCAACTTAGAACATCGTCAGCAAGATAATCGTTGGTCCTTTATTTCATCTGATATATATGACGCAATGGCAGGAAAATCGACTTATCAATTGGCAGGACTATCGTACAATGTGAAGAAAGGACACTCTTATGTATGGATAAAAACGGATTTGGATGAACCACTTTCTCAAGAACATACTGAAGAAATTGAAAAAGCAATACAAGAATATTTAGCTTTACCAGAAACGAAAGAGCAAATTCGTAATGACGAGTATACCATTCAATTCTTATTAAAGAATGGAGAATCATTTGTGGAAATCACAAGCTGAAATTGAGATCAGACCCTCTGAGCGAAGGTGGCATGTAAGGATAGTGGAATCAGATTCAACAGTAAGGGGTTGGAGTTCCCTAGCTTCTTCAGTCACCGGTGTAAGGGTAACAATCTTTAATGCCCTGAATCTTTGAGGATGCGGCTCGATAGATTCAGGGCTTCCTATATTTATAAAAGGATGATAGGAATCTTTCGGATTTTCTTATAAATATACATTCAGTTGTTTAATTTTCTAACTGCTTTTCCAAATTCTTATCGAGTACGAATACCTCCATACGCTCTCCCATTTTCGTACTGATGTCGCTATGGCTCGACAGGACTTTGCATTTTGTATGCTGTTCTACTATTTCTTCGATGTTTTGGCTGTACATTTCCCGCAATACCTGCCGCATTTGTTTCACGAGGACTCTACCTTTATCGTGTTCGACAAGGTGTTTTTCTTCAACCGTTAACACACCCTTGAATCTTGCAATGACCATGTCCTCTAAGATGTATGTTCGGGTTTCCTGTGGACCGCGGCCGATCAGTTCTCTTTGCATTTTTATGAAGGCTTCGCTTAATTCAGCTTCTAATCGTCGTTTAGAGATTTTCACGTTTTCTCCCCCTTGCCACTATCAGATCAATTTCAAGGATTATCTTACTCAGACGTGTTAAAAGTTGTCAATCATTAATTTTCATAGAATAAAATAGCTGAAATAATTCGAATCAGTTAGAGATTTAGAGCATTTGATGATTTTCGTTAGAAAAATAAACCTAATTAGCTAGATTTAGAGATTTTTAATAATTTACAAATTCAATAAGCCGGGAGTAATATATTCCTTGTAAAGCACAGCTCAATATTTCGGCCTAGTCTCGGAAACGAGAACGGAGGACCCAATCAAGTGGGGTTAATTCTACGTATGTAGAAGGGATGAGATTAAAACTCTTTCGCCATCCTACCCGTCAGCTAACTTCGTCGGCTAAAGCGAAGGAGGTCATAAAGACCACCTTTTTCAGGAGGCTTTTTTTGTTGTTTTCATAATGGCAAAAGGGGCAGCTTGACTAATAAGTAGGTCTTTTTATTATGCCTATTTTGAAAAAGTGAACATGGAAGACAGAATGCATAGAAGGCTATAACAGCCGGCTAGGCGTTAAGTAGACCAATGTGTACTTTTTCTTCAGATGAACAAGAGATGTCAGAGGATCGCATTCTTTCAGGATGCTGATTCATCTTTGCTCTTGCCTGTCATACTGGGGGAAAAGTGAGCATTGGTCTATTTTTGTTTTCTGTAGGTGGATCTTTCTTCCTGTAAGGGGATCTTTTGGATGACCGTCCATGTCTTTTTCTAAGGTGTGCCTCAATGATCTCTGTAGTAAGGAATGGTAGAGGTGTGATGACTGCATTTGGAAGGAGGATTAATGTGTTCATTCAAGAACGGCAAAAGGGTACAACGCTTGTTTATATCCCCACTTGTGAAATGCTGCAAGAAATAGAGGATTGCTTAGATATGTCCCATGCTTGCTGTTTTGTTTCACCCATTCCACAAGTTGTCGAAGTTCTGAAGGGGCGAGGGTTTCAAGATGTCATGGGGCTAGGTCAATATGAAGAATTTCTCGATCATCGAAATCATTTCAATAAGGTCATCGTTTTTGAAAGTCACTTTTCAGATACGTTATCGATGATGAAAATCATTCAAAACAGTACATCCGCACCAATCATAGTGGTCACGGGTGTCCATGGTTATCCAGTGCGCCTTTATCAGTCAATCGGTGCAAGATATGTCGTTTATACAAAAAGCAGGAATGTTTCGTGTTTTCTAAGATAAAATCAGGAGGTTTTAGACATGTTGGATTTCATAATGATCGGTTTTTTCTTCCTTCTCCCGGTTTTGATGTCGGGGGTTGCCAATTGGTCCTCCACTGTAGTGGATCAAGGAGGTAAGGACTCATGATGCTCTTACTTGGTGTAACGGCAGTTATTACACTTTATTTACTCTATGTATTATTCAATCCTGAAAAATTCTAATTATTGGGGGTATCACAGGTGATGACGACCATTCTATCCATCATCATTACATTGGCGGCCATGATTCTGATTGCAAAGCCGGCCGGGGCCTATTTGGCAAAGGCGTTCGATTATAATCAAACGCCTTTAGACAATATTTTTGGTCCATTTGAACATTTCCTTTTCAAGGTCAGTGGAATAAAAAAAGTAAATCAAACCTGGAAGCAATACGCATTGGCGCTTGTCTTCACGAACGGTTTCATGATTTTCATTGTTTATCTTGTTTTCAGAATGCAAGGGGTCCTGCCATTGAATCCCAGTGGCAATCCGGGAATGGATCCCACCCTTGCCTTTAATACAGCGATCAGCTTTATGACCAATACAAATCTTCAGCATTACAGCGGGGAATCAGGTCTTTCCTACCTTGGACAGATGATCGGTATTCTGTTCATGATGTTCGCCGCACCGGGGACGGCTTTGGCGGTAGCCATCGCCTTTGTAAGAGGGCTGACAGGTGCTGAAATCGGTAACTTCTTTGTCGATTTATTCAGGGCCATTACTCGTGTTCTCATGCCGATCGCCTTTGTCACTGGCTTTATTTTCATAGCGTTAGGGACTCCACAAACGTTGGAGCCATCGGTGACAGTGAACACGATTGAAGGTGGTAGCCAGGAAATCGCTCGTGGCCCTGTCGGAACGTTCCTGTCCATTAAAGAACTTGGGAATAACGGGGGAGGATTCTTTGGTGTCAATTCGGCGCATCCCTTTGAGAATCCGAATGCCATCAGTAATTTCATTCAAATCCTGTTAATGTTCCTTCTTCCATCCGCACTGCCTTTTACGTATGGAAAGATGGTCGGGAATCCAAAGCAAGGACGTGTCCTGTTTGTATCGATGGTTATGGTTTTCGTTGTATTCCTTTCAACGGCCCTGTTCTATGAATCTCAAGGAAACCCGGCACTGAATGCCATGGGGATCCAGACCGATCAAGGGAGTATGGAAGGGAAAGAAGTAAGGTTCGGTACCGGTCAATCGATTCTTTATGCCATGGTCACGACGGCGACGGAAACAGGTGCCGTCAATACAATGCACGATACGTTAACCCCGATCGGAGGGATGCTGGCCCTTACGAATATGTTGTTGAACACAGTATTCGGAGGGGTGGGTGCCGGCTTCATCAATGTGGTCATGTACGCCATGATCGCTGTGTTCCTTTCAGGATTGATGGTTGGCCGGACACCGGAATTCTTAGGCAAAAAAATCGAAGGCAAGGAAATGAAACTGATTGCCATTACGATGCTCATGCATCCTCTCTTAATATTAGGAGCATCTGCTCTAGCCCTTTATGCTCCACTTGGGGTTGAAGGCATTTCAAACAACGGTTTTCATGGGATTTCCCAAGTGGTGTATGAGTATACGTCATCCGCTGCCAATAATGGTTCGGGCTTTGAAGGACTTGGAGATGCTACTCCATTCTGGAACATCTCGACAGGGATCGTCATGTATATCGGAAGATTCTTTGGACTTGTCACGATGCTTGCTGTTGCCGGGTCGCTTGCATCCAAGAAAATGGTACCCGAGACCATAGGAACCTTCCGAACGGATACGTCGTTATTCGGTATGATCCTGATTGGAACGTTCTTTATAGTCGGAGCGCTAACATTCTTCCCGACACTTGTATTGGGTCCGATAGCAGAATATCTGACATTGTAGATGGGAGTGGAAGAAATGGCTAACCAATTACTGAAAGAGACACATAAGGTTGCAGGATTTCCAGGGAAAGAGCAAAAACGTCTTTCTCCTCAGCAGCCCAATCAAAATGAACAGAAGGATGGAAACAACATGAAGGATAAAGCGATGGTCATGAAGGCCCTGAAAGATTCATTCATCAAGCTCGACCCTAGAATCATGGTGAAGAACCCGATCATGTTTGTAGTGGAGATTGGATTCATCATTACATTGATCCTGTGTTTTGCACCTGATGCATTCGGCAACAGTGATGTGGCACCATGGTTCAATATGACAGTCAGCCTGATTCTTTTATTTACAGTGCTGTTTGCAAATTTTGCTGAAGCATTGGCAGAAGGACGCGGTAAAGCACAGGCGGATTCGTTGAAAAAGTCAAAACAGGAAATGTCGGCCAATCTTCTTAAAGGGAATGGGAAAACAGAAAGAATGGCTTCTACCTCTCTTAAAAAAGGAGACGTTGTCGTTGTTTCACAAGGTGAAATGATTCCCGGTGACGGTGAAGTCATTGAAGGGCTCGCCTCGGTGGATGAGTCCGCCATCACGGGGGAATCTGCTCCTGTCATCAAGGAAGCCGGCGGCGATTTCAATTCCGTCACCGGTGGAACAAGAGTTGTCAGTGACCAGATTAAAGTCCGAATCACCAGCAATCCGGGTGAATCGTTCCTGGACCGGATGATTTCATTGGTGGAAGGGGCAGAGCGTCAAAAGACCCCGAACGAAATAGCCTTGAATACGGTGTTAACAAGCTTGACGCTGATTTTCATGATTGTTGTCGTCACTCTTCCGTTCTTTACGAACTATCTGGGATTCTCCCTTGAGATCCCCGTATTGATTTCGCTCCTTGTTTGTTTGGTCCCCACGACCATCGGGGGACTGTTGTCAGCAATCGGGATTGCGGGCATGGACCGTGTGACTCAGTTCAATGTACTCGCCATGTCAGGGAAGGCAGTGGAAGCAGCGGGTGATATCAACACCATCATTCTGGATAAGACCGGTACCATCACATTCGGTAACCGTATGGCGAGTGACTTCATACCGGTTGGGGATGTATCTAAAGAAGAGCTCTTCTACTGGACGGGAATCAGTTCGTTACAAGATGAAACACCAGAAGGACGTTCCATCATCGAACTGCTGAAAGAGAAAGGAAGCAAGTTTGATGCTTCTGTAGCAGTAGACGCCCAGTTCATCGAATTTAAAGCAGAGACGAGGATGAGCGGAATGGATCTGACAGACGGTCGCCAGGTGCGTAAAGGGGCTGTCGATTCCGTAAAGGCGTGGGTGAAAGCGCAAGGTGGTACAATCCCGGCAAGTCTGGATGAAGGGGCGAAAGAAATCGCACGTGAAGGCGGTACCCCATTGGCCGTAGCGGTGGAAGGGCGAATCTATGGATTGATCTACCTGAAAGATACCGTGAAACCGGGAATGAAAGAACGGTTTGCTAAACTCCGTCAAATGGGGATCAAAACCATCATGGCAACAGGGGATAACCCATTGACGGCTGCGACGATTGCACGGGAAGCAGGGGTTGATGAATTTATCGCTGAATGTAAACCAGAAGACAAAATTGAAGTGATCAAATATGAACAGTCACAAGGGAAATTGGTGGCGATGACAGGTGACGGTACGAATGATGCCCCTGCACTCGCCCAGGCAGATGTGGGGCTTGCTATGAACAGCGGGACCACAGCCGCAAAAGAAGCGGCGAATATGGTTGATTTGGACTCGGATCCGACAAAGATCATCGAAGTGGTTTCAATCGGGAAGCAATTGCTTATGACCAGGGGGGCGCTTACTACGTTCAGTATCGCCAACGATATCGCGAAATACTTTGCGATCATCCCTGCCATGTTCATGCTCGCCATCCCAGAGATGACAGCATTGAATGTAATGGGGCTGTCAACGCCGATATCGGCTATCCTTTCAGCACTGATCTTTAATGCCATCATCATTCCATTGTTGATTCCACTTGCCATGAAAGGAGTCGCATATAAGCCGATGAGTTCCAATGCATTATTAGGAAGGAACTTGACGATCTATGGTCTTGGCGGGGTCCTGGTGCCTTTCATAGGAATTAAACTGATCGATATGACGATTTCATTATTTATATAAATGAGAGAAAGGGAGATTAAAATGAAGCATAGCCAACTTGCCGGTCCGATTATCAGATCAAGCTTTACCATCATGGTGCTCGCGGGACTGGTTTACCCACTGGCATCAACAGGGATAGCACAGGCCATCATGCCGGATAAGGCGGATGGGAGTTTAGTTTATAATGATCGAAATGAAGTGGTGGGATCGGAATTGATCGGGCAAAACGTTAGTGATCCAACCTTCTTTCATGGAAGGGTGTCCGCCATCGAATACGATGCTTCAGGTTCTGGATCCAATAACTATGCCCCATCCAATGAGGATATGATCAACCGAACAGAGGAATCATTGGAAGTGTGGAAAAAAGCTAATCCGGACACACCGATCAGTGAAGTTCCGGTCGATCTCGTGACAGATTCAGGCTCAGGTCTTGATCCTCATATTTCGGTTCAAGGTGCACTAGCGCAGGTGAACAGAATATCTGAGCTGACTGGTGTTTCGAAGGAGAAGCTGAAGGAATTGATTGAAGAGAACACCAAAGGGAAGGAATGGGGGATTTTCGGAGAAGAGCGTGTCAATGTGCTCATGCTTAATCTCGACCTGCAGGAGATATTATAAATGGAAGATGCCCTGACAATTTTGGTGGTCGGGGTCTCGTCCTGCTTGGAGGTGAACAGGAGTGGAAAAGGATCACCCTTACTTCAGGAGAAGGACCCCTGAAGAAATTCTCCAGACAATCACAGAATCCACACGAGGGAAATTGAAATTATATATCGGTGCTGCACCTGGAGTGGGAAAGTCTTATAAAATGCTTCAGGACGCTGCTGATTTAAAAAAGGAAGGAAAAGACGTGGTGATTGGATTCATCGAGACCCACGGACGTGCAGAAACGGAGGCTCAGCTGAAAGATCTTGAGCAGGTACCGTTAAAGATCATGAATTATAAAGGAAAGAAATTTTACGAACTGAATGTTGAAGGAATCATTGAGAGAAAACCGGATATTGTCCTTGTTGACGAACTTGCCCATACGAATATAACAGGTTCCGTCAATTCAAAGAGATATGAAGATGTAGCTTTGATCCTCGAGGCTGGAATCGATGTCCTGTCAGCTGTGAATATTCAACACTTGGAAAGCGTGAACGATATCGTCCAGCACATAACAGGAGTGAAAGTAAGAGAAAGAGTGCCGGATACATTTGTCCAAAAGGCCGCTGAAATCCAACTGATAGATGTGACACCTGAAGCCTTAAGAAAGAGGCTGAGGGAAGGCAAAATTTATGCTCCCGTGAAGATTGAACAAAGTTTAACCCATTTCTTCACCACAACAAATTTATCAGCACTTCGTGAACTGGCATTAAGGGAGATTGCAAATGATGTTGATGAGAGAATTGAACAAATAAGCGGTGATCTCCAGCATGGGCCCATCGGAGTGAACGAGAAAATCCTGGTTTGTATCCATTACGGACCCACGGCGGAAAAGCTGATAAGAAGAGGTTGGAGGATGGCACATCGCCTGAAGGCAGAATTATATATTTTGAACATTACTGCAGAGAGATTATCCCATGCAGATCATGTTAGAGAGCAAAAAATAAAAGAATGGAAAATGCTTGCCGAACAGTTTAATGCCACATTGATATTCGAAGAACAACAAAACAGGAAGCCTGCTGCTGTCATCATCGAAGTCGCCAAAAAATATAACGTCACCCAAATCTTACTAGGGCAGTCTGCCAGAACCAGATGGGAGGAAATAAGAAAAGGGTCTATCGTCAACATGATCATGAGGGAAACAACGAATATCGATATACACATCGTTGCAGATGGAAGATAAAGAGGAGGACGGAATTTGAATATCGCTTTTTTCTTAGTTCCCAAAAGGGACGTTGCCTATATTAAATATGAATCGACTATGAGGCAGGCACTCGAGAAGATGGAGTATCATCGATATACTTCAGTCCCATTGATCAGTGAGGATGGGAAATATGCAGGTACCCTGACAGAAGGGGATCTTCTATGGAAAATAAAAAACACCCCCGGACTCACGTTTCAAAATACCAGTAAAGTAATGCTCTCTGACATTCCTTTGCACAGGCAGCAACAACCTATTCATATAGATGCTGAGATGGAAGATATCATTTCCAAATCTATGGAACAGAATTTTGTCCCGGTAGTCGATGATCAGGATCACTTTATAGGGATCATCAGAAGAAGAGAAATCATTGATTATTGTTTCAGGCAGATGTTGAATGACGAACTTAAGTTGTGAAAGTGATTTTCTTGGAAAGTATAGTATCTTGGCAACTCCTCATACTAACTTTAGGGAGGATGAAGGATGCCTAAAATAGAAATGTGCTTAAAAGAAAATATAGAAAATATAAAAAATACCTTTCACGAGACATCTGACCTTATCGTAAGAAATATAAAGTCTGGCTGCGAAGGTACCCACGAAATGAATATTGTCTACTTAGACGGAATTATCGATACAGATCATATTCAGGATTATGTGGTAGATCCGTTATTAGAATCATTCAAGGCAGAAGATTTTAATGAAACACTCATCGATCAAATCATTGGAAGAATAGTTGAATCTGCAGATGTGAAAACCACTTCTCAGTATCAAGAATTGATCGATGCGATTGTACAAGGAAGTACCGTGTTACTGGTTAACGGTTTTCGAGAAGGCATCATTATACCAACTCCCAAGTGGGCAGAAAGAAGCGTCGAAGCGTCAATTGGAGAACGTTCGGTAAGAGGTCCGCAAATTGGATTGACAGAAAAGATGAAAACAAATATCAATCTGATAAGAGGTTCATTAAAGACCCCGGATTTGTGTGTGGAAACAGTAGAAATTGGTTCCACTTCACCAACATCTGTTTCAATCTTATATATTGAAGGTACTGTCGATAAAGGCATTTTAAAAGAAGTTAAGAACAGGCTAAATAGTCTTACCTTAAAGTATGTCCTTAGTGAAAGAGTATTGGAGGATGTATTAGAAGGAAAGCCAAGGTCTATTTTTTCCCGGGTAAGACATTCAGAACGAATTGACGGGGCAGTCTCATCCTTATTTGAAGGAAGAGTGGTAGTGATTGTTGACGGGTACCCTTTCGCCATCATAGCACCTGCTTTATTTATCGATTTTATTCAAGCACCTGATGATTATCACATATCAATGGGCAGATTCACGAGCCGCATCATCCGTTTTATCGCCTCTATTAGGAGTGTACCTGCCAGCCGTTTACATAGCGTTAGCAAATTTTCATAAAGATGACTTACCAAACAAGATTTCCAAAGCACTCATATCTGACGATGAGCTATTGCCAACCTTTTGGGAAATCGCCATTCTTTTATTCTTGGTAAGGATTTTAGTAGATGTTTCGTTCCGTCTTCCGCAAAGCGCGGTCATATTGGTGTCTTTAATCGGGACAATCGTCATTGGCGAAACAGCGGTCACTGCCAAATTAATCCACCCTGTCAGTCTTATCGTCATAGGGATAACCGCTCTTTCCAGTTTCTTGGGAGCTAACAGAGGACTGGTGGGACCTGATGCCACCTTAAGAATACTATTTTTGATAACGGCTAATTTTTTTGGGTTTAATGGCATCGTTATCGGGACAACCATTTTAATTATGTACATGGTGAGTCTGAAATCGGTCGGTGTTCCTTATCTTTCACCCATCATTCCATTTAAGATGCAGGAATTGAAGGATACATTTTATCGAGAAGATTTACAAAAGCTTACTAATAGCAAGCATGCTTATACTAAAGATGGTGATTGATCAATTGCAATTAAACTATAATATCCAAGTTGCAATTGAAGGAAAGGATAAAGACCATCCTGCAGTCAGTAGAATATCAGGAATTTTTAAAGGGTAACTTTTAGCATACGTCCATTCTCAATATAGCTATCGCAGCTGTATTTTTTATGGAAATTTCAATCGTCAAAGGGGTTTCGGATATTATTGTTTTGTAAAAAAAAGAAATCTCATTGCCAACTTTTAGTTAATATTGTATTATTGTGAATAATCAGACATATATATTAGACAGGTTATCGTCTAAGGGTAGAGATGCGGAGAATCCCTGTGACCAATGAAATGCATGACACTTATTTGTGATGCAGTTTATTGTTCATGGGTTTTTTTATGAAAAAAAGGGGAGGAAATGGCATGAAATTCAAGGTTTTATCATTCGTTTTAGTGTTGATGGTCGTTCTTGCCGGATGCAGCAGCAGTGAAACCGGGGGGGATGAAACGACTGAAATCGATTTCTGGTTTCCGGTTGCGGTTGGCGGGGATGTAGCGAAGATCGTTGATGGGTTTGTGGCGGATTTTGAAAAAGAGAACCCTGACATCAAGGTGAATGCGAAATATGGCGGCAGTTATGCTGAAACGATGACACAGGTCATGGCATCGGCCCAGGCAGGAAATTCTCCTGAGCTCGCTGTATTATTCTCCATCGATCTGTTCACATTGCTTGAGAACGACCTGATTGAGGAATTGACGCCAATGTTCGAGAAAGAGTACTTGAATGATTTCTATGATGGATTCATGGCGAACTCTTCCATCGGTGATAAGGTGTACAGCCTGCCATTCCAGCGGAGCACGATCGTTCTTTACTACAATAAGGACGCGTTCAAAGAAGCAGGGCTGGATCCGGAAGCACCACCCGAAAACTGGGATCAGCTGGTGGAATACGGGAAGAAGCTGACGAAAAATGGAGGCAAGGATCAGTGGGGACTTGAAATTCCGAGCACCGGTTACCAGTACTGGATGTTCCAGGCTTTAGCGCTTCAGACTGGAGACAACATCATGTCTGAAGATGGGAAGGAAGTACATTTCAACGCACCATACTCAAAAGAAGCAATGGAATTTTGGTTATCCCTTGGAAAGGAACATAAAATCATGCCGGAGGGTGTCATTGAATGGGCGACGGTTCCTTCTGACTTCCTGAGTGGAAAAACGGCGATGATGTATCATACGACAGGTAACCTGACGAATGTGAAGAACAATGCGGACTTTGATTTCGGTGTGTCCTTCCTGCCGGCGAACAATGAGTATGGTTCCCCTACTGGAGGAGGAAACATCTACTTGTTCAAAGATCTACCCAAAGAGAATAAGGAGGCAGCCATCAAGTTCATGAAGTTTCTTACAGAACCTGAGCGTGTAGCCCAGTGGTCAATCGATACAGGATATGTAGCTACGACCGAATCAGCTTATGAGACTGACCTGTTGAAGAAGTATGTAGAGGAATTCCCTCCTGCACTGGTTGCCCGCGAGCAGCTCGAGTATGCAGAAAGTGAACTCGCAACCTATCAAAACGGTGAGGTGCAGAAAATCTTCAATGATCATATTCAATCCATCTTAACGGGTCAAAGCCCAGTCGATGAAGGGTTGGAAAACGCACAAGAGAAAGCAGAAAAAGTGTTGGAGCCTTTTCAGGAATAAGGTTACAGCTGAAGAATGAAGGGAGTGAGGCTCAAGTTGGCATTTTGCTGACTTGAGCTTCTACTTCACAAGAAAGGTGGGTCCGATAGATGACAACGAAGCAAAGAAAGCTCAGTTCCGGGGCAAGAAATAATTTGTTTGCCTACGGGCTGCTGTTTCCTTCATTCATATTTTTGAGTTTGTTTACGTTTTACCCGACGCTTAAATCGATCCAGTTAAGCTTCTACAGCGGCCCGATGACCAGGCTGCAATTTTCGGGACTTGAACAGTATAAAGGGGTTTTGGAGGATGAGATATTCAGGAAGGTCATCCTGAATAACATCATCTTTATGATTGGTACTGTGCCGACAAGTTTGTTCCTGGCGATGTATCTTGCCATCTGGTTGAATAAAAAAATGGCTGGAAGCTCTTTGCTTCGTACGTCATTTTTCTATCCGACCATCGTTCCGTTGATTGCGGTGGCAAATATTTGGCTTTTCATCTACACTCCGCAGTATGGATTGCTCGATAACTTTCTGCATATGTTCGGACGGGATGACACGAACTGGCTGGGGGATCCAAATACCGTCATGATCGCGATGATTGTCATGATCATATGGAAAGATGCCGGTTTTTTCATGATTTTTTATCTGGCAGGTTTACAGAATCTACCGAGGGATGTGTACGAAGCTGGTGAGATGGAAGGGGCGAAACCGTTCCAGATGTTCCGTCATATCACATTCCCACTGCTGATGCCGACGACTCTGTTCGTCATGATCGTGGCGATTACGAACTCATTCAAAAACGTCGACCACCTGTACATAATGACCAAGGGTGGACCGGATAATGCCAGCAATCTATTACTCTACCATATCTATGAAGCGGCATTCACGAACTGGGATCTTGGCAAAGCCGCGGTTCTGACCGTGATTCTGATTGTCATCATGCTGGGTATCACAGCATTCAACTATTTGTACCTTGATCGGAAAATCCATTATTAAGGAGGGGAAGATTCCATGAAAAAATTGAACTATGGCATCATTATTGTTTTAGGAATTATTTCATTCATCCCCCTCCTATGGGTCATCATCACCTCTTTCTCTCCCGGGAATCAAGTGATCAATGGAGGCTTTCCGTTCTGGGTCTCGAATCCAACGGTTGAAAACTATGTCAACGCGTGGAAGACTGCACCATTTTTGCAGTATTACTTCAATACGTTCGTCATCGTTTCTGGAGTATTGATTGTTCAGTTAGTCACCGTTACGCTGGCGGCATATGCGTTTGCACGGGTGAATTTCAAAGGGAAAAACGTCCTGTTCATCCTGTTTCTGCTGCAGCTGATGATTCAGCCTGAAATCCTGTTGTTCCCGAACTACCAGGTGATCAGCCAGCTCGGGCTCGTCAATACAAAACTTGCCGTCATGATGCCGTATTGGGCTTCAGCATTCGGGGTGTTCCTGATGCGCCAGACGTTCAAGCAGGTCCCGTACGATCTTGATGAAGCAGCAAGAATGGACGGCTGTAAATGGTATCAAACGCTGTGGCATGTATATATCCCATCGGCAAAACCGACCTATATCGCATTTGCCCTTGTATCGGTCAGCCACCATTGGAGCAACTTCATGTGGCCGTTGATCATCACGGATTCTGTGGAGTCCAGGCCGTTGACCGTCGGACTTGCACTATTTGCACAATCATATGAAACGGGAGCGCAGTGGGGGATGGTAGCTGCCGGTACGGTAATGGTGATCATGCCTTTAGTGCTCGCCTTCTTCCTTTTTCAGAAACAATTTGTATCAAGCTTTATGCACTCAGGAATTAAATAGGTGGTGATGAGATGGACATTCATTTCTTAGGAACGGGGAGTGCGTATCCTGGTTCCGAACGGGACAATACATCGATCTGCTTTTCCAATGAAGACTATCATGTGCTGGTCGATGTCAGCGGCAATCCTTGCAGGAAGCTGAAGCAATTTCAGGTGGATTTAGGGGAGCTCGATGCAGTGGTGTTTACCCATTTTCATATTGACCATATTTATGGATTGCCATCCTTGCTTTGGGGGATGTGGCTGGAGAACAGGAAAAAGCCTTTAAGGATTCTATGTGATGAGCGTAATGAGAGAAAGCTTCAGGAATGGCTCTCGACGATGGAAGCAGAACAGTGGCCGATTGCCTTTACCATCGAGATCGAGACATTTGAAGGTGATCGGGAAAATGAACTTCTGTCTGGCGGCGGAATGACGTTTTCCTGCTTTAAGGCACTTCATTCTGTTCCTACTGTCGGGTTGGAAGTACAATGTGCCGGCCGGATCGTCGTTTATTCGAGCGATACAGAGGTCAACGCACGAATCGGACAGTATGACCATATAGATCTGTTAATCCATGAAGCGACTTCTGCCCGTAAAGTGGCAGGCAATCACAGCAGTCTCGTAGAAGTTGTAGAAAAATATGACATGGATAAGATCGAAAAAATCGTTTTCGTTCACTTATCCGACCAAGAACCGTATGAAGAAGTGGTGGAAAAGCTAAGCACTGCTAAAGTCATCATCGGCGAGGACTTGATGACACAACGAGTATAAATGAAAAGGTACAAGGATAGAGATCAGGAGATTCCTTGGGTATGGCGAAAATCCAATTGTTCAATTGGAGTATTCGTTATGCTCAAGGAATTTTTTATTGTAAAAGAGAGTTTAACTTGAATTTGAGAAATGTCCAGCTTCAGTGCATAGCCTCACGTGACATTGCGGGGCTGGGCGCTTGCGCTTTTCTAATTGGATGGAGGGGGTACAGATGAAGGATCTAAAGGGGTATATTTTCGACTTGGACGGGACCGTGTATCTCGGTAAGCAACTGATTGAGGGAGCAGACTCTACAATCAACTCACTTCTCGCTGAAGGGAAAAAGGTGCTGTTCCTGACCAATAAGACCATTGAGTCCCGTCAACGCTATGTGGAAAAGTTGCATGGATTCAATATTCAGGCTAACCTGGAGAACATTTTGAATCCAACGGTTACGCTGATTGACTATTTACGGGAACATCATCCCAAAGCGAAGTTGTATGTGATTGGTGAGCAGCCCATCAAGGATGAGTTGACACTGGCGGGATTCCAGGAAGGAATGACACCTGCCGAGGTTGATATTGTCGTGTTGTCATGGGATAGGGATTTTCACTATGACCATTTGAATTTTGCCTACCAGTCTATCAAGCTCGGTGCGAAGATGATTGCGACTAATCCAGACAGAACCTGTCCAGTAGAGATGGGCGATGTGCCGGACTGTGCAGGGATGATCGGGGCGGTGGAAGCAGTTGTCGGAAGAAAGATTGATGTCCAAATTGGAAAGCCATCTATCCTGACCATCAAAGCAGCACTGAAGATATTACAACTGAAGCCGGAAGAATGCGTCATGATCGGTGATCGCCTGGAGACGGATATCCGGATGGGCATCGAAGCCGGGATGAGAACGGCCCTTGTGCTGAGCGGGATCACAACGGAGGAGGATTTGAGGGGGACGGTTTGGATGCCGGATTATGTGTTGGGGTCGGTTAAGGGATTGTTGTCGGAAAAGAAGTTATAAATTGCAAAGCAAGCAAAGCGGGGAAGGTACTTACTCTACTTTTAGGGGGAAATGGTAGAGGCGAAACCGTCCCCAATCTGTCCCGCAGACTCATTATTAGCCTATACCTCAATTTTCAATGTTGTATTTTTTTACGACACTTACAACAATTGCAATTAATAAAACTATCAGGCTATTTATAAGTAAATAGTATCCAACTTGCAGACCATAAAATATGGCAAAAGGATCTCGAATGATGAACAGTGCTAATATTCCTCCGATGGACGCAAATAAAGCTGCTAAAAGAAGTATAGTAAAGGCAGCAGAATATAAACTTTTCTTTTTCTTATATGAAATAAATCCAAGGAAATTTGAAGTTACAATAAAAAAACCCATAAGTATGAGTAAGAAATTTGTCATTTTATTCTCCCTTAGGCATCTAATTATTCTTATTTATATTGACTGCGTACCCATCGTCAGTGAATCCGTCTTTAATACCCTCAAGGATGGATTCGCCATTATAGATAAAGAAGGCTAATGCCAGAATAGACAACAAAATAATAGAACCGAAGATGATGGAAGGTATCATGCCACTTTTCTTTTTCATTTTAAACTCTCCTTATCATATGTTTATTAATTAGACGGAAACCCATTACATGAAGTTTCAAATTATTCCATCTGCCTTTTCTTTTTGTGTCCCCACTCTGGGAAAATCATTGTCGAATTTTGCAGAATGGCAGATATAACGAAAATACGGCATGTAAATCGTCAGAATGGCATGTAAATCCTGGATATGGCATATAACCATCCTCAAACCCCCCATCCCCACCCCCCTCTTTTTGTGTCCCCACCATAACTCAACCCACAAATATTTGTGTCCCGAACACGTTGTTTCCGAGCCACTATTCCCGTTATAATTTTCTTAAGATTTACATTTCTTCGTTTAATCACCCCGTGCTTGAGGTAACAGTCACTATAAGAAGTATAAGGAGGTGTTGTAATCATGGAAGCAATCAGTAAGCGTTTTTTCCTGTTTCTTTCTCACAATAAGGCATTGGATAAGATGGCCAAACGGTGGGGATCGAAATTTGGGGCTAACAAGCTTGTGGGTGGAGAAACCTTTTTACAAGCGATTCCATTGATTACGCAATTGAACGAGGAGGGATTCCAGGTAACGGTCGATCATCTTGGTGAGTTCGTCGATTCCACAGATGTGGTACGGGAGAATGTCCAAGGATGTATTCAGAGTATCAGTGCCATCGCCTATCATGGGCTGGAAACTGAAATCTCTGTCAAACTGACTTCCCTGGGATTGGATATCAGTCAAGATCTTGTCATGGAAAACATGGAGTTGATTCTGTCCAAGGCAAATGAAAGCGGAATCACGGTCACTCTCGATATGGAGGATTCCTCGAGGTGCCATGCCATCCTTGACGTTTACAAGAAGCTCCGTCAAAAGTACGACAATGTGGGGACGGTGATCCAATCCTATCTCTATGTATCAGACAAGGATGTGGATGATCTCAATCAGTTCTCCCCTTATTTGAGGCTTGTGAAGGGTGCATATAATGAACCGGGTAAAGTGGCGTTCCAGGAGAAGAAAAAGGTGGATGAGAATCTGAAGCATCTCATCAAGAAGCAGCTCTTGAACGGCCATTATACAGCGGTTGCAAGCCATGACGAAGCGATCATCGATTACACCATCGGATTAGTGAAAGAACACAATATCCCGAATGACCGCTTCGAGTTTCAAATGCTTTACGGAATGCGGAACCAACTGCAGTCCGAATTATTAAAAAAAGGATATACCGTCCGCATTTACCTGCCATATGGCGAGGACTGGTTCGGGTATTTCATGCGACGTTTGGCGGAACGGCCTGCGAACATCGCATTTGCATTAAAGGGAATCTTCAGCAAGTAATAAAAAAACATCCAGACAGAATGTAATCAGAAAGGAATGTGAAGAGAATGAGTAACGGAATTTACAACATCCCAACACCTACAAATGAGCCTGGCAATACATATGCCCCAGGTACGAAAGAAAGAGAAACGTTAAAAGCTGAGTTAGAGCGCCAAGCTGGTCTCGAGGTTGAGATCCCGGTCATCATCAATGGTGAGGAAATCAAGACAGATACAGTGAAGCAAGTGGTAATGCCACATGATCACAAACATGTGTTGGCTACCTATTCACAAGCTGGAGAAAAAGAACTTCGCGATGCAGTAGAAGCGGCAATGGCTGCGAAAGAATCATGGTCCAATATGCCATGGCAACACAGAGCATCCATCTTCTTGAAAGCGGCTGACTTAATTTCTGGTCCATACCGTGACGTCATCAATGCTGCAACGATGTTAGGTCAATCCAAAACAGCGTACCAAACGGAAATCGATGCTGCGCAAGAATTAGCTGATTTCTTACGCTTTGGCGTTGATTATGCGAACCAAATCTATCAAATGCAGCCGGATAGCATGAAAAACATTTGGAATCGCCTGGAATACCGTGCATTAGACGGTTTCGTACTAGCGATCTCTCCATTTAACTTCACGGCGATCGGTGGAAACTTACCGTCTGCTCCTGCCATCATGGGGAACGTGGTCGTTTGGAAACCGGCAACAACGGCTATACTATCAAACTACTACTTTATGCGTATTTTAGAAGAAGCTGGACTGCCTAAGGGCGTTATCAACTTTGTCCCATCCCGTGGTTCACAAGTGTCAGAAGTCGTATTGACAGACCCACGCATGTCCGGATTCCACTTCACTGGATCAACAAGCGTGTTCCAGACGATTTGGAAAACAGTCGGGGAAAACATCACAAACTACAAATCGTATCCTCGTCTAGTTGGGGAAACAGGCGGTAAAGACTTTGTCTTCGCTCACGAAACGGCTCAAGCAGACAAAGTAGTCGCTGCACTTGTTCGCGGTGCATTCGAATACCAAGGTCAAAAATGTTCAGCTGCTTCACGTGCCTATATTCCAGCAAGCATGTGGGAAGAAGTGAAAAATGGTGTCGTGGAAGAAACGGCGAAGCTTAAAGTAGGGGATGTCAGAGACTTCAGGAACTTCATGGGTGCTGTCATTGACAAAGCTGCCTTTGATTCCATCACAAGCTACATTGACTATGCGGCTGACTCTGAAGAAGCTGAAATCATTGCAGGTGGTACGTATGATGATTCTGTTGGATACTTCGTTCAACCGACTGTCATCGTCACAACGAATCCAAACTTCAAAACGATGACCGAAGAAATCTTCGGACCGGTATTAACGATTTACGTATATGAAAATGAACAATTAGAAGAAACACTGACTTCAGTGGATACAGCTTCCATGTATGCATTAACGGGTGCAATCTTTGCACAAGATCGTGAAGCGATCATGCACTTGGAACGACGTCTTTCAGGTGCAGCTGGTAACTTCTACATCAACGATAAACCAACCGGTGCGGTGATCAACCAACAACCATTCGGCGGTTCACGCGGTTCAGGTACAAACGATAAAGCAGGCTCTATTTTCAACATGATTCGTTGGACCAGTCCTCGTATTATCAAAGAAAACTTTGCTCCAACAACAGATATTACCTATCCATTTATGGATGAGGAATAAATAGAACACGATGAGCTCTCCCGATAAGGGGGAGCTTTTCATTTTTTATTGGGGGATTTAACGCTATAATAGGAATCATAAATTCTCGTGGAAAGGTAAGATTCCTATGGAAGCACTTGATATCATCCTCCAAACAGAAGACATTCATAAAGCGACGGAATTGATCAGCTCAAAATTAGGCAATCCCGTCATCATTGAAAACAAAAATTTCGAACTGATTTCATACAGTTCCTCTTCTAATAAGTTCGATCAAACACAGCTAAAGACAATCCTCACGAAAAAATGTCCGGTCTTCATCATCGATCGACTGAAAAAAGAGGGCATCGTCCACCAGCTCGAGAAACACACGGATCCGATCCGGGTACAGGCGATGGAAGAGTTAGGATTTCATCAGCGCGTCGTCATTGCCGCCAAGTACTTGGGAAACACGATGGGGTATATTTGGGTTCAGGAATCCAACCGTCTTCTCGAAAATGAAGAGCTCGCTTTCCTTGAAGAAATCTCCGCTCATCTTGGAAACCTGATCAATGATATGTTCGCAAAGGTCAATATCAAAAAGGACAGAAAAGAAGAAGTACTGTGGCATCTCCTGCAGCACGAGTACGGAAGTGAAAGCCAGCTCCGCCATGATGCATCACTCGTTAAGTTGACCCTGCCTGAACGGTTCACGGTAGCGGTGTACTCGATCGCATCGTCGGACTATAAGCCTATGCTCGACCAATTGGAGAAGCTGGTCCAGGAATCCAGCTTCAACACAAAGATTTATTCACTACGAACGGAATACCAGGTGATCCTCGTTCTCTACGGCAAAGCAGACACACCGTCTTCTTCCCTGGAATTAGCAAGAGACCTTGTTGAAAAAGTAAAAGAGCAAACAGGCGAGGAAGAATTCTACCACTTCCTGATTGGAATCGGGAAGGAATACACCACGTTATATCAAATGAGAAAGAGCTTCTTGGAAGCGTCAGAAGTCATTGAAACGGCTAACTTCATCAGTCCGCGTCCGGAATCGATGCCGCGGGAATTTGCTCAGTTGGGTATTTATCGTTACTTGCCAACGCTCTATGAGAAAAACACATCAAAGGATTATTACAGTGATGACTTGTTGGTATTGATTAAGAATGATGTGAAGAAACAGACAGATCTCCTTAAGACACTTGAAGTGTACCTGGCGAATGACGGAAAGGGGAAACAGACCGCGAATGAATTGTTCATACATCCGAACACGTTGAATTATCGGATCAAAAAAATACAGGAACTGACTACGATTGATTTTAATGACTTTAATATGAAGGTGTATTTGTATACGGAGTTGTTGTTGTTGAATAATGTGGAAGCGTATTATCAGCGGTATAAGGATGCTTTGAAGGGGATTTGATACTGGTATAAAGTTTCACTTTGGATCTTCAATGGCATTAGAACTTAATAAAAATTGGCTGTAATTATGGATTCCTGTAACACCGTGTTGATTTCCGTGCAAGACTTCGCTTTACGCGGGAGGAAGGCGAGCCTCCCCGTCGCTGACACTCCTGCTGTGTTTCACCTATTCCACTTTTTCGGTAGAAGCCTTCGTTTTGCATTCCATTCAACTGCTAGAACCTGCAAAACACACTTTATAGGCTTACAAAAACAATAAAAAATCCGAGCAAATTCGATCTTCATGAAAGAAAACGAATCACTGCTCGGATTTTTTTTGCCTAAAACCTTTTTTTGTACCAAGCTTTTTTAGTTCACCAAGAAAGTAACAGCCAAACAATTATCGAAGTTGAGATAGAGATGGGACAAGTTCCTATTCTCTATTTGACCATCCAGTTAAATTCGCGAAGGAATTGTTTGGATATGAAACAAGGATAAGGGTTTGGCCGCAAAAAAATAATCCTTTCTCTTAAAATCACACCCTTTTTCACTAATCATATACTAGTTACTAGTGTTGGTATTTTAAAGGAGGAATACAATGAGAATGAATAGTAAGAAGCACTCCCTACGTAAGGAAAAGCTTTTTGCTTACGTAACTAACTTTGGGGATGATACTATTTCAATGATAGATACCAAAAATGATAAAGTTACAGGTACTATTCTAGTAAGAGAGCAACCAGATGGGATTACGATTTCCCCTTTAGTTAAAAATGCATATGTGTCCAATACGAATAATGACTCTGTTTCAGTTATAGATCTTTCTAGTCATAAGGTGGTCAATGAAATACCTGTTGGTGAGGGACCGGTTGGCATAGCTGCGACGACTGATGGTAGAAAAGTGTATGTAGCGAATTTCGGTGGTACAACAGTCTCAATCATTGATGTCTGCAAGCAAACAGTGAAGAATATTGAAGTAGGAAATAATCCATTTGATGTGGCATTTAGTCCAAATGGAAGAAAGGCGTATGTTGCTGTAACAATAAGTAACTTTGTTGCAGTAATAGATACAAAAAAAGAATCAGTGATAGACAGGATTCCTATTACCAATGGAGAATTCCCTCGAGACCTTGCAATCACTCCGAATGGAAGAAAGCTGTACGTGGCCAATCGTGGGAGAGGTGCGGCCAGTACAGTTTCTGTTATTGATCTTAAGGAAAATGTAGTAACGAATACGATCAATGTAGGTATTAGACCGAATGGTGTAGCTGTTACACCAGATGGGAAGAAGGTTTATATCACTAACATTAGTAGTGATAATGTAACGGTAGTGAATGCAATGGATGATTCAATCATTGCAACGATTAATGTTGGAGACGGTCCAACGGATGTTTGTATTACCCCCAATGGGAAAAAGGCTTATATCACTAACTTTAATGAAGGGACCGTCTCAGTTATTTGTATTAGAACGAATATGGTTATTACTACGATTACTACAGGAAAGCAAACAAGCGATTGTGCTATTTCTCATTCATGTTTTCCTTTCTAAGGAAAACATGAATGACCACTTTAAAAAATCAATGGTAGTTGATTTTTTCATTTATCATTGAAAGTGGGGTTGATTTGATCTCAACACATGACAGAATTATTAACGATAAAATACACAGGTCGAAGGTATTTTTCCAATAAATTAAAAGATTGCTTCACTCTCAAACCATTCGAACTCTATTTGTGATGCAGCAGTGGAGCGACTGTATAAAAAGAACATTGCGTTCGTTCCTGGCTCTATTATTAGTCGACCATCTACTCTAAAACCCGACTCTGTTTTTTGGGGGCTTAGGGCTCTGGTACCGACAATTTTCCCTCCTGAAAATGAGCCTGAAACACTAGGGTTGAAGAGGATTTGTCCCACAGGTCTATGCTTGGAGGCCAGTTTCAGAACACTCACTTCTGATGATAGAGTTGGGGTTCCAGGAGGATCGGCATTCACAACAAAATCTGCCGTCACTAGTTTAGTCGAAAAGTTTGTCAAAGCAAAAAAAGAGACATATAAATTCACATTAGAGTGTAACGGATTCACAAGCTGAGCCCATGCATTTTTACTAGCACTTGGCTTTAATACCCCTGAAGTGCCAGCAAACAATCTACCTTTGGTACTTTGATAGGCTGGGTTTATAATGTCTACTTTTGGGTTTATTACCATGTAAAGTTTACCTCCTAATAAGTCTACTTTTAAAATATATATACTTTAGAAGAGTCATTATGCTTTTATGCTAAGTAAAAGTTTATAGGGATATATAGAATCGGGGGTTAATTACAACTTCTCAACTTACATAGATCTATTGGACTTCTCTGCACTGATTGAACCTACCAGGTTCGAGTGATCAATAAGAATGTTTTGGATGGATAAATATGCCAATAAAATCTTCCATGAAAGTAACGGCACAACGATTTTTGCCGCAAGAAGAGTTAAAAAACATAGGGGGATGTATTCTTTAATTTTTATAACAAAACAATTGGAACTTGAGAAGAGATTATTGAATCAACAAAAGACATGGGTAGTCAGTTGTTAAAATTAAATGAGTATCATGTGGATATGTACTTTTTTAATAATTAAATTTCTTCAACTATAGGGCTATAACGGAATAAGAAACGATTAGATATAACCCCCCAGACCCTTGATTCTTGATTCTGGGGGGGAGTTTGTCTTCCTAAACGGTCGTGTTATTCAATCTCCTTATCATCCTTCATCAACTTCTTCATATCAATCTTAAGCATCCGGTCCATCGGGTAGGTGGTCGTATAACGATATTTATCTGCCCCGGATTCAAACACGACGTAGAGCTCTTTTTGTACTTCCACAATTCCTTCAGGCATCGGGATGGCTTCGATGCTTTGGCGTGGTTTGGCTGTGTGACCATCTAGGAACCATAATGGAACTTGTTTTCCTTCTACAGTCGCATAGGCATGAGGTTCTTCCTTCAATGGATATTCATAGCGATACAATACACTGTCGTTTGCCCTGCCATAGGAAGTGCTGAGCGTGACGCCATTTCTGGCCGCCTTCTGCATGATGGCTCCCTGGACTTTCCCTGTCGTCGAGAGAATGTAATCCGGCACGGCATTGTGGTCAGGCGAGCCGTTCCAATGCGCTTCACTAAGCATGTCGTTGTTTCGTTCCAAATCAAACCCGATCATCCATGCATAGTGCATTTCACCGTCCCTGTTCTCAATATGGTGGGTTGGATCAGTTGGATAGGAGTTTGCCTCAAAGAATTCCCCGATCCAGAGAATGCCTTCATCATAAACGGTGTAAGCCGCTTCGACCGGTAATGGAATTTGTTTAGTGAACTGGATTTCACCGTTATTCACGGCTTGTTCCAGGTCGCTTAAATTGAAGGTGAACAAGTGATTTTCGGATGCTACCCAGCCGTGATCACGACTGACGGTAACTCCGCCTGCATGACCGGTATAAGGTGTGCCGTCCGTATTGTAAAGGACAACGGACTTCACTAATTCTCCAGTCCTGCGATCTGTTACGGTAATGGTACCCGGCCGAATCCCATCATCGACGTAGCTGACGGTAAGCAGCCAGTCTTTTTTCTTATAATAGGTCAATCCTTGAGGAACGAGTCCTTGGGATAGTCCAGCAATCACCGGGCCGTCGGAACTGATATCCCACAAACCTTGGTAGGCAGGATCTTTTTCATGTTCAGAGCGTTCCAACTGCGTGATGATCTGGTGTTCCGGCGTTATGAGTACAGGCGCTGATTTCTCCGATACATTCCCTGATGTATCCTCTGCGCTCACTTGTAACGAGTACGTTTGATTACCGACTAATGTATAGAGCGTAAATTCCGTCACGGATGGATCTACGGAGTATTCAAGTTCTCCATCTTTGTAAATGTGATAACGGTATAGGTCGGTTTCACTTGAAGCGTCCCAGGTTAAAACGGCTTCACCGTTGCCCGCAGTTGCTTCAAGGTTGGTCGGTGTTTGCGGTGATTCTTCATCTGACACGGGGCGATCAGGTGCTTGCTCTTTAACAATCCATCCCGTTGTCGGATATTGGCCGGATGCCAATTTTTCCATTGTTCGGGTATTATCTTTTGGATAGGAATAGGTGACGGTTTGTTTTAGAGAAACATCCTCTCCTGAGTATTCGGCTCTGACGACTTCTAGTCCATCAGGGTCATAAACGGTCAGTATATTGCCGCCGTTGACGAGGCCACCGATATCCCCGAGGACGAGAGTATCCTCTTCATGAAGATACTTACTTTTGTAGGAATAGAAATAGTTATAATTGAACGCTTCTAGGGAAATAGAGCTGATGGATGTGTTTCTAGTCCAGATCACCACAGTATCCCAAGGCTTCAAAATGTGAGTGTCCCCGATTTCTTCATCCCAGTTGTAGGAGGCGAACCGATACCCTTTCAGATCGATCGGATCGGGGCTGTTGTTATAAAGCTCAAAGTATTCGAATGCATCGTAGCCTGCATAGTTATCTGTGTTCGGAATCAATTCGGTGATCAGCAGGTTTGGTGTCGGTACGTTTTCTGTCGGTCCTGTGACAAGTGGTTCTGATGCCTCCGATTCGTTTCCGACTTGATCGAATGCCGTTACCTCGAAAGAGTACTCTCTGTTCAATTCCAGAGGGGATACAATCAAACTCTTTTTGTCAGATGCGACTGTACCGTAAAGTGTTCCGTTAATGTAGACGCGGTATCCTGCAAAATCACTTTCTATATTGGCGGTCCACAATAACTTGACATGATCACTGCCTGGAGTTGCTTTTAGTCCAGTTGGGGTTGCAGGGGCTTCACTGTCCACGACTTCCTGTGGGACAACCCGGACTTCCTTTGTTGCCGGGGATTCGTTTCCTTCCGAGTCCACAGCCGTCACCCGGAATGTGTATGCCTGCCCATTTTCCAATCCATCAATGATTGAAGTGGTCGCGTCTGTAGAGGTGGTCGTTCCATCAGAGTGGTAGATCATATAGGAGACTGCATCTTCTGAAGCTTCCCACTCAAGGGTAACCGATTGGTCGGCGGGAGTTGCAGTCAGGTTGGTTGGTGTTTCAGGACCTGCCACTTGTTCAGTCAACACGACGGCGGGAGTTGGTTGCTCTCCGTTGCGAAGCTTCGTCACTGCCGGTGAGCTGGTTACTTCATAAATGACGCTTCGGTTTGTAATACCATCGACTACCCCATCATTGATGAGCGCAGTGCTTAGAATATTGTCCTCCGCATCCGCAATACCTACCTGGCGAAGGCTGCTGTCATGCAGTCCTTGACCGGAAGTCGTCAGCTTGATTTCGTATACGTCATCGGGAGTGAGGTACATGTCATAGTTGGAGTTGAAGTCCCACAGCGGTACATCAGGATAAGCGAATTTCTTTAACCAGAGGACCAGGGAATCTTTCGGCTGGATGGTTTTGTCATCGATGGGCCATCGGTTGGCCGGGCTTGAGAAGTTACTCGTGAAGTATTGGAGTTGATAATCTTGTAGATTAATGGCTTCTGAGGTCGTGTTATAGATCTCGACGTACTCATAGGGCTGTCCTATTCCTGCTGATTTGGTGACGATTTCCGTGATGACGAGAGGCGGGTAGGTTTCATTCGCATTTGCGCTGTGAACATGAAGCAATAAAAATCCTGCGATTCCTAAAGCAAGAAGGACAACTATCCGGCTGATTGATCTGTTTTTCAACTTCATTTCCTCCTTTTAACATGGTATTTATGTATAAATGAAAAGAACCCCATGGCAATGGAGTGCACGATAATCGTACACGCGATTGACACAGGGTTCTCCTCATCTCTACCCGATATATAATCTTACTATCTCCATCATACAATGAGCGCTGGGGGGAGGCAATGGCCATTCTGTAAAATTTAGAATTTTTAGATATATCATTGAAATGAAGGAAAGATTGGTGTATGATGAAAGGAATATTATGAGGAATGAAGCTTGATAGGAAGAGGAGAAGAGATCACCTATGAAGCGAACTGTATGGTTTTTTTCACTATGGAGTGGAGAAATCAGGCATTCGTTTTGTGGCGCGATCTCTTTTTCATTTAAGGAGGATGGCGGCATGGCGCATTACATGAATGAGGCAACGGAATTTTTCTGGCAGCATGATATCTATTTCCGGATTTTGGTCAGTGCTGTATTAGGGTTCATCATCGGGTGGGACAGGACATCGAAAAATAAGCCCGCTGGTTTAAAAACATATACGTATGTATCGGTGGCATGCACATTGATCACGATCGTCTCCATCGAAGGGGCGGAGATGCTCAGTCAACCGGATAGCGGAAAAGTGATGGACCCGTTTCGTCTGGCAGCCCAGATTGTTTCGGGGCTTGGATTCCTAGGGGCAGGTGTGATCCTGAAAGATGGATTGCGGGTAAAAGGCCTGACTTCAGCAGCGATGATTTTTTACGTTGGGGGAATCGGAATTGGTATCGGTGCCGGGTTTTATTCCATTGTCATCTTTGCGACATTCGTAACCTTCATCATTACGAAGATAGGAAACTTCTTTGAAGAGAGGGAGATCACGTCAGTGCCTCTACCGTGGGCCCGGAAAAAAATTAAGACAGAAGAGGAAGAAGAAGAAAAGGTTGGAACGTAAATAGAGGTTGAGCTCAACTCCTAGGGATTGAGCTCTTTTTTTGTTTAAAAATCCAGATTCCAGAGCTTCGGATCACCGGAAGAAATGGCGAGGGCACCGGCTCTTAGTCCGTTCAAAATATCTTCCTTATTACTGATCAAGCCACCAGCGATGATTGGCAGCGTAGTCATGGTCGTCAGTTTATCAATGATGGACGGCATGAGACCAGGAAGGACTTCAATCGCATCCGGCTTGCAGTTCTGTGCGATATCGATTCCTTTGACAAGGGCATTTCGGTCGATAAGGAAAAGGCGCTGAATCGTCATCAAGCCTTCTTCCTTTGCATATTTGATCAGGTTGCTCCTCGTTGTAATGATGCCAGCCGGCTTCCAGATTTCTGCTATGTACTTAATGGCACTCTTCGTATTGGACAGCCCATCGATGAAATCAATATGTATAAACGTGGTTTTACCGGCTTCCTTCAGCTTTTTCAGATAACCATCCATCGTAATCAAATTGCCGGTTAGGATGAACACGATGTTGGCGTTTGACTGTATGGCTTTTTCCAAGTCTTTTTCTTCCTTTATGGAAGCGATGACTTGGGATTGGACGATGTCGATAATTTTTGGTTTCATGTATTTTGCCCCTTCAAATAGACTGAATATTGTTTTTTCTTTTAGTATAGCATAATTGTTTTGGGGGTTGAGAGGTGTAACCTTGGCTTTCTTGTGAGCTAGTAATGTTACGATGAAGTAAAGTATGAAGGAAGAACCTTAGCGATTTACTTGAAAAGCGTAAAATATTCAACAACTAATTAAAGACTAGTTAAAGTGCCCAATTTGATTAGTCCTCTGTAATACAATTAATTCAAAAACAGGATTGACAAACCAATTGAAATCCTTTACCATGACCCTAATGCTTAAACGCATCATAACTTTAACTTAATAAAGCAATATCTTCTTATCCAGAGAGGTGGAGGGACTGGCCCTGCGATACCTCGGCAACGGGTTCTTATGAATACCGTGCCAATTCCATCAAGTCATATGACTTGAAAGATGAGAAGAGTGGACATATACATATTTGTGCCTCTCTTCTTATGAAGGGGGGCATTTTTTATTTTCAGCCATGTCCTTCAAACACAGGCTTCAAGAAGAATACATAGTGGAAGGAGCAAGTCCTGTATGATCAGAGTTCAGAATGTTACGAAAGTATTCGAGGCGAAGGATGGACCATTCACCGCTTTGAAGAATGTTTCCTTCGAAGTGATGAGGGGAGAGATTTATGGTGTGATTGGATTCAGCGGAGCGGGAAAAAGCACGCTTGTACGCTGTCTCAATTTTTTAGAGAAACCCTCATCGGGTGATATTTTCATAGAGGGGCGCAGCCTGAAAGATCAGTCGGCAATCGATCTGAGGAAAGAGCGGCACCGCATCGGGATGATTTTTCAGCACTTCAATCTGTTTCAATCCCGGACGGTGGCAGGGAATATCGCCTATCCTCTGAAACTTGCAAAATGGCCAAAAGAAAAGATCAGCGAGAGAGTAAAGGAATTGCTTGCGTTTGTCGGACTTGAAGATAAAGCGAAGCATTATCCGGATCAACTTTCAGGAGGGCAGAAGCAAAGAGTGGGGATAGCAAGAGCCCTGGCGACATCGCCTTCGATTCTGCTCTGCGATGAAGCAACATCCGCACTTGATCCTCAGACGACGGATTCGATTCTGAACTTATTAAAGAAAATCAACGCGGAGTATGGCATTACGATTGTGATGATCACCCACGAAATGGGGGTCATCCGGGAAATCTGTGATAAGGTCGCTGTCATGGAAAATGGAGAAATCGTGGAAGAGGGAAGCGTCTTCGATATCTTCTCCAACCCGCAGACCCCGACGACGAAAAACTTTGTGAAGAGTGTCATGAATGATCAGCTGCCGGCATCGGTTCTCGACAAATTGAATGACAGCAAAGAAGGGCGCATCTGCCGCCTCATTTTCAAGGGGGATTCGACGGGCACGCCGATCCTTTCCGAAACGGCAAAGAAATTCAATGCCCACATCAATGTGCTATTCGGCCAGATCACGGAACTCCAGGGTAAGCCGTTCGGGAATCTCATCGTACAGATCATTGGCAGCAAGAAAGAAACGGAAGAGATCCTGGAGTATTGGAAGAACAGATTATTTGTAAGCGAGGTGGAGAAGCGTGCAAGTTAACTGGGAATTATTCTGGCCAAAAATTATAGAAGCGACATGGGATACCTTGGCGATGGTGTCATTCTCCCTTCTATTTGCAACGTTGATTGGGCTTCCCCTCGGCATCATCGTCGTGGTCACGCGGAAGGGGCACTTACTTGAAAATAAAGTCGTCTTTTCCGTATTGAGCAGCATCATCAACGTGTTCCGTTCGATCCCGTTCATCATCTTGATGGTGGCCATCATCCCCTTTACAAGATTGGTAGTGGGCACATCGATCGGAACGGCGGCAGCGGTGGTACCGCTTGTCGTATTTGCAGCACCGTATATTGCAAGACTGATAGAGAGCTCGCTCCTTGAAGTGGAACCGGGTGTCATTGAAGCGGCGGAGTCCATGGGGGCCGGGCCGTGGCAGATCATTTTTGGAATCCTTATTCCTGAAGCATTGAGTACACTGGTCCTGAATATCACGATCGCGACCATCGGCCTTGTAGGTGCATCGGCCATGGCCGGGGCAGTCGGAGGCGGGGGCCTCGGGGATCTGGCCATCGCTTACGGATATCAGCGATTTGAAACATCCGTCATGATCGTGACCGTCATCATTTTAATCGTGATGGTGCAGGGACTGCAGACAGCAGGGAATACATTATCAAAAATCATCAGAAGACGTTAGGAGAGAGGAATATGAAAAAATCAATCAGCCTGGCAAGTATCGCTATTCTATTAATCACCCTTGTATTGAGCGGCTGCTCGGGAGACAGTGCATCCGGTTCAGGTGAAAAAGAAGTCGTTAAAGTCGGAGTGAATGGATCTGGGGTGCCGATTTGGGAGTATATGAAGGAGAAAGCAGCGAAGGAAGGGATTGAAATCGAGATTGTGGAGTTTGCCGATTACGTGAGACCGAACCAGGCCCTGGCCGATGGGGATATCGACCTGAACGCCTTCCAGACGATTTCGTATTTTGATTCTTTCGTTGAAGAACATAATCTGGACCTTGTTCCGATCGGCACGACGATCATCGCGCCGATGGGAATCTATTCGGAAAAATATAAATCGGTAGAAGACTTACCGAAAGGCAGTAAAGTAGCCGTTCCTCAAGAGGCGACGAACCTTGGCCGTGCCCTTCTCCTACTGGAGGAAGCAGGTTTGATCGAACTGAAAGAAGGTTTTGATCAGTCACAGGGTCTCGAAGCGATTAAAGAAAACCCGAAAAACCTTGAATTCACACCGGTCGTCGCTGCCCAGACACCGAGGGTACTCCCGGATGTTGCGGCATCGATCATCAATAATGGTGTGGCTGTTGAAGCAGGGTTCGTACCAGTTGATGACAGCATCTATATCGAAGGGGCGGAATCCAAGCCGTTCATCAATATCATCGCGGCACAGGAAAAAGAGAAAGACAATAAAACCTATAAAAAGATTGTGGAGCTCTATCAGGAAGATGACGTAGCGGAACATATCAAGAAAACATACAAAGATTCCCTGATCCCGACATTTGTGCCGGTCAGTGAATTGCATTAGGAGGGAAAAGAGATGAGTCAACCAGCAGCGATTACCGATCGTAAAAGCAACATCGTCTCGGCAGTGGACCAACTGGCTGTGAAACTCGTGTCGACCAGCCATCAGATCCACGACAATCCTGAAATCGGTAACGAAGAGTTCTTTGCTTCAGAGACCTTGACCACCCTCCTCGCAGCCAATGGGTTCTCCATTGAAAGGGGAGTGGCGGGTCATGAGACTTCCTTTGTGGCACGCAAACATTCAGGGAAAGAAGGGCCGGTCATCGGCTATCTGGCGGAATATGACGCATTGCCTGGACTCGGTCACGCCTGCGGTCACAATATCATCGGGACGGCAAGCTGCGGGGCGGCCATCGCCCTGTCGTCCGTACTCGATGAAACAGGAGGGGAAGTGGTGGTGTTCGGGACTCCTGCCGAGGAAGGCGGTCCGAATGGAAGTGCGAAGGGCAGTTTTGTTAAGGCGGGCTTGTTCGAAGGAGTGGATGCCTGCATGATGGTCCATCCGTTCAACCGAACAACGCAGACAGGGAAAACCCTTGCGGTGGACCCCCTTGATTTCGAATTCAAAGGAAGATCTGCCCATGCGGCAGCTTCCCCTGAAGACGGCATCAATGCCCTCGATGGTGTGATCCAGCTGTTCAACGGCATTAACGCCCTTCGCCAGCACGTGACCGATGATGTACGGATCCACGGCATCATCACCCACGGCGGGGACGCGCCCAACATCGTCCCTGACTATGCAAAAGCCCGCTTCTATATACGCGCTGCAACCAGGGAAGCGTGCAATGAAGTCACGAAGAAAGTGAAAGCGATCGCTGAGGGATCGGCACTTGCCACCGGGACGGAACTGAATGTCATCAAAATCCAAAATGAAGTCGATCACTTTCAGCTCAACCGCCGTTTCGATAAAGTATTCCAGCGCTCCATCGAGTCACTGGGGGAATACTTCGACGATACGGAACGAAAGGGACTCGGCTCCTCCGATGCCGGAAACGTAAGCAGGGTGGTCCCGACCATCCACCCCTACATCAAAATCGGCCCCGAATCCCTCGTCGTCCACACGAACGAATTCAGGGAAGCGGCTAAATCCACCGAGGGTGACCGTGCGCTTGTGATCGGGGCAAAGGCACTTGCGCTGACGGGGTATGAACTGTTGACGGATAAGCAGCTTTTAGAGGAAATATGGGAAGAGTTCGGAACAAGTCAATAAGGATGGAAAGACAGCCAAATCAGGGCTGTCTTTTTGTGTGGAAGATATGCGGCGTTTAATTAAGAATGTTCCAATGTTTAACAAAAATACTAAGCGGATAATGAATGAGAGATTGTATCGTAGATACCAACGAAAGGAAAATGACATGAAAAAACTACTGACAAAGGGAAAATTTTTTTTCGAACTATACTGGGAGCAAGCGGTTAAGAAGAGACCGAACCCGAAGGAAATACCTCAAGCGATACGGCAGAAATGAGTAATCAGCAGGAAACCCAGGAAATGGACGAGCAGGCAGCCGAATTGCTCGGCAGTGAGAAGCTGCAGGAACGAATCCAAAAGGGGATGGATCTCGATTCCTATTCTGCTGAATTAACAGCGATGGATGAAATAGGAGAAACCACCGTCCATGAAAGAAGTTGAGGATCACCTGAAAGAAAAAGACATGGAAGAAGATTTGAGCGAATAAACATTCCACATCACAAAAAGCGCATTCGAGATTTTTATAAGTAAAGTCCGAACTGATTTACCTTTAAGGAGTCAATTAGTTCGAATTTTTTATCGATTATTTCAGTGATTTTATTAAAGGATTAGGTAGTGTGGAAGAAATATATAATGTATTTTTGAAAAGTTTATAGGGATCTGTAGAAGGTGTATTTCATCAGCTAAACGAAATTAACAAAGGAGAGCGTTACTAAGCGCCCTCCTTTTCAATTAAACTATTTTACTAATATCTACGTGATATTACATTAATTCATGTATATCCGAAAAAACACTACAAATACAATTAGATATAATAGAGCATATATCAATCTAAATTTAATTTTCTTAGAATAAAAAATATATATATACATAATTGTTAACACAATAAAAATTAATAGATATATATTTTCCAACATACGCTCACCGCCAATTTTCACAATATTATTTTATCTAGACTTAACTTTATATGTCAAAGCCCAAGTCATATCAAGGATAACACCTTTTCCTTTATTATGCGACTTCATAGACTTCCCAAGGTTTTTACAGTATAACCCTGTGATACCTGCAATACCAGCTACAGGAGGTAACCAGAATAATACTGTACCTAGAGTTTGTTCATGATCTGATGCATCTTCCAATTGTTTAATTGCTTTTTTAGCTTGGGAGTCAGTATATGTAGCTCTTATTCCCCACCAATAAGTTTTGGAAGTATAGCCTTTACTAGTACTAGCACTAGCCATAGCTTGGAATTTAGATTTATTAGAGATTGATAAATCGTCATTAACTACTACTAGTCCATTTTCTACTTGTCTGTTAATTTCTCTAAAAGATTCCTCTAAAACGTCAACTTCATTTTTTGTATATATATCTTGTGGGATATTATGATCTACATATAGAAAACCTTGCTCATCTTTATGAACATAAGGTGCTACTTCTAAAATAAGTTCTGAAGCATCTTCAGTTAATGAAGCTTCTTGCAATCCTGTAATTTCGTTTGAAATATTTTCATTTGCATGAGCGATAGCTGATAGAGATCCATTAGAAAATCCTAAAGTTATTATTGTTGTTGCTCCTAAAATAAATGCTTTTCTCACTGTTCAGTTCAGTCCGCCTTTGTATATATATTATTTATCTTTTTTAAGGAGACTCCTTACAAATATTGTGTTTTATTCCGGAATATTTATATATTACCATAATAAAAATCCACCGACATAAATAACGTCCTTAAATAATCCTTAAATATCCAATTCAGAGGATGGTTTTATATCCCAGAAACTGAAACATCCATTATAGGTGGCTTTAAAGGTGAATAAGCTATAAAGTTACCCCTTTAGAAATGGAAAAAGACTCGTTAATAGAAGAGTCTTTTTTGCTTTTTCAGGCTACCACTCAAGAGTTTGTAGAGTATATCATTTTAGCGTTTAGATATATAGAAGAGTCCTTTCCTTATGCGTTCTCAAACCATTCAAAATATCAACCATAGTACTAATCAACCCATCCGCAATAATAGGGAGCGATGTCATATTCGTAGTTGATCAATGACAGTCGGCATCAAACCGGTAAGCTCTTTAATCGCATCGGGCTTACAGTTCTGTTCAATGTCCATTCCTTTTTCAATAGCATTACGGTCAATCAGAAGGAGACGTTGAATCGCCATTTATCCCTATTCAATTCGCATATTTGATCGAGTTGTTCTTCGTTGTAATGATCCCTGCAGGCTTCCAGATTTCTGCGATGTATTTAATTGCGTTCTTTGTATTCGACAGTTCATCGATGAAATCGATATGTATAAACGTGGTTTTGCCTGCTCCTTTCAGGTGCTTCAGACACCCGTCCATTGTAATTAAGTTGCAACAAAATGCTGACTTAATGAGTTTTAAGATTAAAGCATTGCAAACGTTTACAAAAATATGTTAATATATGTGTAACCGGTTACACAATAACCAACCAAACGAACAGGAAGTGACAAGCGTGGCAACAATCAGGGATGTGGCGAGTGAAGCGGGGGTGTCGGTGGCGACGGTCTCCCGGGTGCTCAATGATAACGGCTATGTAGGAGTAGAGACGAGGAAAAAAGTGATGGGGGCGATCGAGAAGCTGAATTACAGCCCGAATGAGGTCGCACGCTCCCTATATAAACGGGAGTCGAGACTGATCGGACTGCTGCTTCCGGATATTACGAACCCGTACTTCCCGCAGCTGGCGAGAGGGGTCGAGGATGAAGTGAGTGAGGCCGGGTTCCGGCTCCTCCTTGGAAACAGCGACGAGAACATCCAGAAGGAGCTGGATTATATCCAGACCTTCGTTCAGAACAATGTCGTTGGCATGATTTCCGCGACCAATCATGTGGAGCATGACCAGCTGTATAGCGAATTGAATCTCCCACTCGTCCTCCTTGACCGGACCACGGACAACTATCCGGCTGTTTATGCGGACGGCCGTAAAGGGGGACGCCTGGCGGCAAAGACCTTAGTTGAAAAAGGGGCGAAGCGGATCACCGTCATGAAGGGGCCGGCACACGTCAAGCCGGCACAGGACCGATTCCGTGGAGCGGTGGAGTACTTAAGCGGGGCAGACGTCGATTTCACGGTGATGTCCACGACGTCTTTCTCCTTTGAAGACGCAAAGGGCTGGGCAGAGGAACTATTCGCCACCTATCCTGATACGGATGGGGTCATCGCGAGCAATGATATCGTCGGGATCGCCATTCTCCATGAGGCATTGAGGCTTGGGAAGAAGATACCCGAAGACGTACAGATCATCGGCTACGATGACATCCCGCAGAGCAGTCTTTCCTATCCGGCGCTCTCCACGATCAGGCAGCCGGCATACGAAATGGGCAGGCAGGCCGCGGCACTTCTGATTAAACTGATAAAAAAAGAAAAAGACATCGATACAACTGTTCAGCTTCCGGTTGAACTCATACAACGAAACACAACACGAAAGGGATGAAGGAAGATGAAAAAAGCGAAAATTGCCGTAATCGGCAGTTCATCCATGGATCTGGTAGTGATATCAGCGAAACGCCCCGGTGCAGGGGAAACTGTACTGGGCGACAGCTTTGATACGGTACCCGGCGGAAAAGGAGCCAACCAGGCCGTTGCAGCAGCAAGGCTTGGGGCTGACGTATACATGATCGGATGCGTAGGGGATGATCCGTACGGCCAAGAGATTTTAGAGAACTTTAAAAGTAACGGTGTTCATACCGACTATGTGGAACCGGTTACAGGTGCGAAATCCGGAACCGCCCATATCATCCTCGCTGAAGGGGACAACAGCATTGTCGTTGTAAAAGGGGCAAATGATCTTGTGACTCCTGAGTACGTAGAGAAAACAGCCGATTTTCTCAAAACATGCGATCTTATCATGATCCAGCAGGAAATCCCGGAAGAAACAGTTGAGTACGTGGCAGACCTGTGTAACAAGATTGAAGTACCTCTGCTACTAAACCCGGCTCCGGCAAGGAAGATCCCACAAAAAGTCATCGATGGTGCAACCTACCTGACACCAAATGAACATGAAGCAGATGTACTCTTCAACGGAATGAAGCCGTCAGAAGCGCTGAAACAATATCCTAACAAGGTCATCATCACAGAAGGAGCAGCAGGAGTTCGCTACCATAATGGAACAACGGAAATCCTGGTTCCTTCCTTCAAAGTCGAAGTCGTCGATACGACAGGGGCCGGCGATACCTTCAATGCCGCATTTGGAACAGCCGTTGCTGAAGGACAATCAATGGAAGAAAGCCTCCGATTCGCCAACCGCGCTGCATCCCTTTCCGTGACCGGATTCGGGGCACAGGGCGGAATGCCGACAAGAGACGAAGTGGAAAGGAAGCTGGCAGAATGAAACGACATGGCATCTTGAACAGTCACATTGCAAAAATACTAGCCGATCTCGGTCACACGGATACGATCGTCGTGGCCGATGCTGGTCTCCCGATTCCGTCAGACGTCGTGAAAATCGACCTGGCATTGAAACCGGGAGAGCCATCCTTCCTTGACGTGGTCAAACTGTTAAAGGAAGAAATGGTCGTTGAAACCGTCACGCTTGCAGAAGAAGTGGAAACGAATGCAGGGGTCCATGGGCAGATGACCTCATGGTTTGACGGGATCCAGTATGTATCCCACGAAGAGTTCAAGAAAGAAACTCATAAAGCGAAGGCTGTCATCCGCACGGGGGAAGTCACACCATATGCAAATTGCATCCTGCACGCGGGAGTCATTTTTTAATACAAAGGGGGTAGTAGCATGCAGATCAGCATGAAGAATATCCATAAAGCATTTGGTTCGAACCAGGTCCTTGAAGGAGTGGACATCGAGATCCAGCACGGTGAAGTCCATGCCCTGATGGGGGAAAACGGTGCCGGAAAGTCGACCCTTATGAAAATCCTGACAGGCCTTCACAAGAAGGATCAGGGAACGATCACCATTGACGGGAAGGACATGACGTTTGATAATCCTAAGCAGGCAGAGGAATTCGGCGTTGCCTTCATTCATCAAGAGCTGAACGTCTGGCCGGAAATGACCGTCCTTGAGAATCTTTTCATCAATAAGGAACCGGTTACACAATTCGGTCTTATCAATACGAGAAAAATGAAAGCGGTTGCGAATGAGCAGTTTAAGAAACTAAACATTTCCATCCCCCTCACAAAAGAAGCGGGACAGTGCTCGGTCGGGCAGCAGCAGATGATCGAAATCGCCAAAGCCCTCATGACGGATGCAAAAGTCATCATCATGGACGAGCCGACGGCGGCATTGACGGACCGGGAAATCGATACGCTCTTCACTGTTATCCGTGCGCTAAAAAAAGCCGGCGTGTCGATTGTGTACATCTCCCACCGGATGGAAGAAATCTTCACGATTTGTGACACCATCACAGTCATGCGGGACGGACGCACGGTGGATACGACGTCGATCCCCGAGACGAACTTCGATGAGGTCGTGAAGAAAATGGTCGGACGTGAATTGACGGACCGCTTTCCGGCACGAGATCCAAAACCAGGTGAAACAATGCTTGAAGTACGGAACCTGACGAAAAAAGGACTCTTTGAAAAAGTAAGCTTTGAGGTACGCTCAGGAGAGATCGTCGGCATGTCAGGATTAATGGGGGCAGGCCGAACGGAAATCATGCGCACCATTTTTGGACTAGATGGACGTTATGAAGGAGAGATCCTCGTGAACGGGAAACCGGTCAGCATTAAAACACCAGATCAAGCGGTGAAACTCGGTCTTGGATTCATCACCGAGGATCGGAAGGACGAAGGACTCGTCCTCGACTTTTCGCTGAAGGATAATATCGCTCTACCAAGCCTCTATAGCTTTACGAAGAAAGGCTTGATCAATGATAAAAGCGAACAGGACTTTGTGGAGATGCTCATCAAGCGGCTGACGATCAAGACCGAATCAGCCCGGACTCACGCAAAGAACCTGTCCGGCGGGAATCAACAGAAGGTGGTCATCGCCAAATGGATCGGAATCGGTCCGAAAGTGCTCATCCTCGATGAACCGACCCGCGGAGTCGATGTCGGGGCGAAACGGGAAATCTATCAACTGATGAACGAGCTCACCGACCGCGGCGTCGCGATCGTGATGGTATCATCCGAGCTGCCAGAAGTACTCGGAATGAGCGACCGCATCCTCGTCGTCCATGAAGGGACCATCGCAGGAGAGCTTTCTAAGGAAGGCGCAACACAGGAAAAAATCATGACATTGGCGACAGGAGGTCACGCACATGAATAACGCACTCAAAACGAATCACGTCGGCAATCTGATGCAAAAGCTCGGTCCGCTCCTCGGACTGTTTGTGCTGATTGCGACCGTATCCATCATCAACCCTAGTTTTCTAGAACCTTTGAACTTATTGAATCTATTACGACAGGTCGCGATCAACGCCCTGATTGCCTACGGGATGACCTTCGTCATTTTGACCGGGGGAATTGACTTATCCGTCGGATCGACCCTCGCCTTATCCAGTGCCCTGATGGCAGGGATGATGGTATCGGGAATCGACCCGATCCTTGCTATCCTGATCGGATGCTTGCTTGGTGCTCTGATGGGAATGGTCAACGGACTATTGATCACAAAAGGTAAAATGGCGCCATTCATCGCGACACTTGCAACAATGACGATGTTCCGCGGTTTGACTTTAGTGTACACAGACGGAAACCCAATCACGGGACTTGGCGACAGCTATGCCTTCCAACTGTTTGGAAGAGGATATTTCCTAGGAATCCCTGTCCCGGCCGTCACGATGATCCTGACGTTCGCCATCCTTTGGGTGATCCTGCATAAAACCCCGTTCGGCCGAAAAACATATGCCATCGGCGGGAATGAAAAAGCAGCCCTCATCTCAGGTATCAAAGTACCGCGCATCAAAGTGATGATCTACTCCCTGGCCGGCTTACTGGCCGCACTCGCAGGAGCCATCCTCACGTCACGCCTGAACTCGGCTCAGCCGACAGCGGGTACATCGTATGAACTCGATGCCATCGCAGCCGTCGTACTAGGGGGGACAAGCCTGTCAGGCGGACGCGGACTGATCGTCGGAACATTGATCGGTGCACTTATCATCGGAACGTTAAACAACGGTCTGAACCTGCTCGGCGTGTCATCCTTCTTCCAAATGGTGGTAAAGGGTGTCGTCATCATCATCGCGGTTCTCATCGACCGAAAGAAAGCAGCGTAGGAGGGATACTATGAAAAAAGCATGGTTACTACTAATCAGTTTGTCACTCCTATTCCTCGGTGCCTGCTCCCTGCAGCCGCCGGAATGGGCCAAGCCAAATAAAGGCTCAAACCCAGAAGACATTAAAATCGGACTATCCGTTTCAACACTTAATAACCCATTCTTCGTCTCCATGAAAAACGGGGTAGAAGACGAAGCGAAGAAACAAGGCATGGAAGTCGTCGTCGTTGATGCACAGAATGACGCCGCCAAGCAAATCAATGACGTAGAAGACCTCATCCAGCAGGGCGTCAACGTCTTACTCATCAACCCGACGGACTCAGCGGCCATCTCTACTGCCGTCCAGTCCGCCAACAGCCTTGGTATTCCGGTTGTCACACTCGACCGCTCAGCTGAAAAAGGAGACGTCGCCACACTCGTCAGCTCGGATAACGAAAAAGGCGGCGAAATGGCCGGAGAATATCTGGTCGAACAGCTTGGAGAAGGAGCAAAGGTTGCAGAACTTGAAGGTGTCCCTGGAGCATCGGCCACACGAGAGCGGGGAG
The DNA here is from genome assembly GCF_035590735.1 of Rossellomorea aquimaris. Taxonomy (NCBI): domain Bacteria; kingdom Bacillati; phylum Bacillota; class Bacilli; order Caryophanales; family Bacillaceae; genus Rossellomorea; species Rossellomorea aquimaris. The sequence goes on along the minus strand of NZ_CP141595.1, from coordinate 3,396,822 downwards.
CCGGGTTCCACAACATCGCTGATGAAAAGCTAGATGTCGTAGCCAAGCAGACGGCAAACTTTGATCGTACCGAAGGCTTGAATACGATGGAGAACCTGATCCAGGGGAATCCAGATATCAAAGCCGTTTTCGCTCATAATGACGAAATGGCGTTGGGTGCACTGCAGGCGATCCAGAGTTCTGGTCGTGACGTTTTAGTCGTTGGATTTGATGGAAATGAAGATGCAATGACTAGCATTCGTAATGGTAATCTGTCTGCGACTGTCGCTCAGCAGCCTGAGAAGATCGGTCAGTTGGCCGTTCAGGCTGGGGCTGATGTGTTGTCAGGGAAGAAAGTAGACAAGAAGATTCCGGTTCCGTTGAAGTTGGTAACGGAGGAGAATATAGAGGCAACAGAAGAATAGACTAGGTGGGAAGCTCCTTTCGTGTGTTTGTGCGGAAGGGGCTTTTTCTTTTGGATAATGAAGTTAGACCCTTGGTACGTGGCATTAATTGTAATCAGGTTCGCAACCAAATAGATCTTCATCTATTAGATTTGATGCAAAAAGATGAACAACTCAGGAATCTATAATAATGCAGATCGAATGAAAAACTGGTATTGCATTAATAATCTTTTTGAGGAGGGGATTTTAATGATACATACGAAAACGCCTGGAGAAATTTACGCTCAGAATGATTACTGGACTGTTTCATACATTTACATTCGACCAGACAATACTGACGATTAAATATCAGTGGCAGTTCATCATTTGAAGATTTTGGGGTCAAACCCTCGATACACGATTTTGAGCAGACATTGTAGATCTTCCTGCGCAATGAAACAACTACATTTAGATCTAGTGGGTCATACTCACGTCACATTTCCGATGTACCATAAAAATAATAAAAACTTCTATTGTATTCAGGAAAACGTTCCTCATGCAGATGAATCAGACATTGTGTTGAGTGCGCAATAAAGCAAATGAAGAATATGCAGTGATATTATTTTTATTTCATCACCTATACTATAATGGTGACAATCGATATAAAATTTCTTACTCCTGGTTGTACATAAAGATACTTTTCAGAATGAGGTGTTATCTTGGCCACCATTTTAGTAGCAGATGATGATCATTTCATCAGGGAACTGATCGGAATCTATTTGAAAAAAGAGGGATATACAGTTGTAGAAGCAAACGATGGTGTAGAGGCTGCGAATCTTTTATCTGAGCGTACCGTTCATTTATGTATCATTGATGTGATGATGCCAAATAAAAATGGCTGGGAGCTTTGTAAGGAAATAAGGGAGTTATATGACCTGCCGATTTTAATGGTTACGGCTAAGGGTGAGAGCGAAGATAAAGTAAAAGGCTTTCAGCAAGGGACGGATGATTATATTGTCAAGCCATTTGATGCACATGAGTTAATGATGCGGATTAAAGCGCTGTTGAGGAGATACAAAATAAATACGGCAGATAGAGTAACCATTGGAAATGTCATCATCGATGCGAACAGGATGGAAGTGACGGTTAATCATGAGCCTGTTCTTTTTCCTTTAAAAGAGTTTCAACTCCTGTACAAACTTGCCAGTCATCCTGGTCAAGTGTTCTCAAGAGACCAGTTAATAGAAGAAGTTTGGGGAAGTGATTTTGAAGGCTTTGATCGAACCGTCGATTCGCATATTAAGAAAATAAGAAAAAAATTAAATCAACAAACGGCTTTTAATATCGTGACAATCAGGGGACTGGGCTATCGTTTAGAGGTATTGAAGGATGTTTAACACGTTATATGTTCGCGTTGTAGTCACATTCATTTTGGTTGTAGGAATAAGTTTGACAGCCGCTTTTTTTATCACTTTCAGCTATTATCAAGAACGTGTGTTAAATGAGTTGGAGGAAGAAATGATCCAGGCTGGAAAGGGGATCATTCAGTTACAGAAAACGACGGGACAAGAGAACCTTGAAAGCTATTTAGCGGGTATACCAGCCATGACGATAGCCCTCTATTCAGAAGATGGAGAAGTGAAGGTGTTTGGAAAACATACGGATGAACCATTGGCAGCCTCTTCTGACGTCCGGAAAGTGCTGAATGGAGGAGTGTATCGGGTGAAATCCACGGAAAAAAGGTTGTTAAAGAAAGTGACAATCGGTTTGCCATTTCAAGTGGAGGGAACGAGATATGCGCTCTTTCTCAAGCCAAGAATCATGGATCGCATTGATGTTATTAAAGAGGCTCTGATTACCGTATTACTGTATGTGTTGATGATTGGCAGCTTACTTTATTTACTGGCAGCTTACCAATTAGTCAATCCAATCAAAAAGCTGACCGCGTTGACAACCAAAATCGCAAAAGGTGACTTCAAGCAAATTAATTCCATTAAGCAAAAAGATGAAATCGGCGAATTGGTCAGAAGCTTTAACAAAATGACTACGGAACTGATGAAACTGGAAACGATGCGAAAAGAATTTATATCCAATGTTTCACATGACTTACAATCACCTTTGACATCAATCAGGGGATTTGCTGTTGCGATAAAGGAAAATGAGTTTTCAAAAGAACAGCGGGATCATTACTTAACTATTATTCAAAAAGAAAGTGAACGACTTGCAAAGCTGAGTGAGAACTTATTAAAACTGTCCGTGTTGGAAAATAAGGATTCATTACTGGAGAAAGAAACCTTTCGCCTCGATCAACAAATCAGGCACGTTTTTTTAAGCCATCAGCCCCAATGGCTTGAAAAAAAACTTGAGTTGGATTTAGAGAAGGTTGAAAAAGCAGAGATCACAGCAGACCGATTGCAATTAGAGCAGGTATGGCATAATTTACTAACCAACAGTATCAAATATTCCAATCTCTGTGGCGAAATTAAAGTAGTGGTAAGGGAGATGCAAAACAAAATCCACGTTGTTTTTTCGGACACGGGGATGGGGATTCCTGAAAAGGATCTTCCGTCTATTTTTGACCGGTTTTACAAGGTGGACAAAGCAAGGGTCCCTTCAGGACAGGGCAGTGGATTAGGGCTGGCCATTGTCAAGAAAATCATTGACCTTCATGAAGGTGAAATCTCCATTGAAAGTGAAGTTGGAGCAGGAACTTCTATTCATATCGTTCTCCCGAAATAACGGCAAACTCTTCTATAGAGTCTGCCTTTTTTTTATGTTTCTTGGTCATATTCAGGGCACATTTCTCTTTTATAGTGAAATCATAATCGAAAGGGGACATGCGGAAGATGAAAAAATGGATTGATTTCAGCTTGAAAAATAGTGTTGCCATCCTTGTGTTAACGATCCTGGTGGTAGCAGCTGGTTTACTATCAACAAATACGATTAAGTTGGAAACCTACCCTGACGTGGAGGTTCCAACCCTTATGATACAGGTGGGTTATCCGAACCATTCCTCGGAAGAAGTGGAGCAGGATATCACACTGTCAATCGAGGAAGCGGTTGAACAACTGGCCCCATATGAAGAATTAACGAGTACAACAGGGGCAAACAGTGCCATGATTCAAGTAAGCTATGACTTTGATGAAGACATGGATGAACGGGAACGTGACATTCAATCAGCCATCAGTAAGCTTTCGCTGCCTGAAGATGCCACTCTTACGTATAAACGGTTATCAGCCAGTGCAAAGCCTATCTATCAGATTGCCTTTGCAGATGATGAATTAACAGCGTTACAAGATGATGTTACGGATAGTCTTGCACCACAGCTTCAAACCATTGCAGGTGTGAGTGACGTAACAGTCTCAGGAACATCCACAACCAAGCTGGTCGTAGAAGTAGACGAAGAAAAAGCAGCTGAGAAAGGGGTAACCGTGACAAGCATCATCAATGTGTTGAACGAGAAAAATTACGTGATGCCGCTTGGAAGTCTGGATGAAGAAGGGCAGATCCCGGTTAGTATAGAAGAGGACATTTCCAGCGTTGAAGAGATGAAGAAGATCCAAATCCCTGTCCCTCAACAAGGGAACCAGCCCAATGGAAAGGCTTCAACTCCCTCCCAGCCTCAGCAGTCAACGTTCATTTCCTTAAGTGATGTGGCTGAAATCAAAGAAGTTGACGAACAGAACAGCATCACCCGCTATAATGGAAAACCGGCACTTTTGTTAAATGTAACGAAAACACAGGATGCGAATACGGCAGAGGTGGTTGAGCTTTTAAAAGAAGAGGTGGAAGACTTCAATGATTCATATGACTATGAAGTATATGCCATCACTGATCAAGGGAAAGAGGTAGAGAAATCCGTCAACTCCCTATTAAAGGAAGGCGGATTAGGTGCCTTATTTACAATCATGATCATCCTGTTGTTTTTAAGAAATTTTCGGGCCACGTTCATTGCCATATTATCATTACCGATTTCGATCTTAGGGACCATTGCCGTTCTTGATTATTTGGGATACTCCTTAAACATCATGACTCTTGGCGGGATGGCAGTGGCCATCGGCCGGATTGTCGACGATAGTATTGTCGTCATCGAGAACATGTTCCAATGGATGCATAAGAAAAAAGAGCTGTCAAAACGGGAGCTCATTCTGAACGCTACTAAAGAAGTCATCGGAGCGGTTACGTCGTCTACGGTGGCCACCGTAGTTGTGTTTCTGCCCTTGGCTTTTGTAGGGGGAATTGTAGGAGAGTTCTTTAAACCGTTCTCGATTGCTGTGGTGACATCCATTGTTCTTTCCCTGCTTGTGGCATTCATCCTCATCCCGGTATTGGCTTTGGCCCTTTTAAAAGAAGGACGACATGAGCAGAAACAGGGTTGGATTCAAAAAGCATACAACCGGTTATTAAAAGGTTCACTGAACCATAAAAAGATGGTCATGGTAAGTGCTGTTGTATTATTGGCCGGAGCCCTCTTCATGGTCCCTTTCATCGGCAAGTCCTTTCTGCCAAGTGGCCCGGCAAGTGCAGTAGAGGCAGACATTGAACTTCCAGTGTCCGCAACACTTGAGGAAACCGATAGGCTTGCAAGAGAAATAGAAGACACGCTAATGAAAGAAGCGTCCGTAGAGTACGTTCAAGGCTCTGTAGGATCCGTCAATAACACGAATCAATTAAATCAAAAAGCATCGGCTGATTATAAAGCCACCTTCTTTATTCAATTAAAAGATGGGTACACCGTGACATCAGAACGAAAAGCCCTGGAAGAAGAAATAACAGAACTGGTCTCAGCATCATACCAAGACAGCACCGTTCGAATGCAGGAGGTACAGCAGGAAGGACCTCCATCTGGAAAGACGATTGATATCACCCTCTACGGTGAGAATGTAGAGGCTCTCCTCGATGCTGCCGATCAAGTGGAAGGTGCACTACGAGAACATGACCAATTAACGGATGTGTCCAGCTCAGCACAAAAGCTTCAAACGAAATACAAATTGGAATTAACAGATGAAGCCGTTGAACTAGGCGTCAATCAATATAGTATCCACCAGCAGCTAAAGGAAAAAATGAATGAACTGTCAGCGGGTGTCATGGAGGTTGACAGCAAAGAGCTTGAGGTAGTGGTAACATACAACGAGCTCATCCGTGACAAAGAAGAACTGGAAAATACGGAGATCCTCACACCACAGGGGCCAAAACCTTTAATCGAACTCGCAACGATCGAGGAACAGTTCATTCCAGCAAGTATTCAGCATAAAGACGGCAAACTTGCCTACACATTATCAGCAGAAAGTGCCAGTGAGGAAGTTGGAGCCGTCACGGAACAAGTAGAAAAAGATGTGGCCTCACTACCCATCTCAGAAGAAGTGGAATGGGAAGTCGGTGGCGGACAAGACATGATGACAGAAGGATTCCGTGACCTTGGTCAGGCCATGATGATTGCCATAGGACTGGTGTTCTTAACGCTCACCATCACATACGGGGGAGTCATCACTCCATTTGTGATCCTTTCTTCATTGATATTTGTCCCAATCGGCTCTCTGGGAGCCCTCCTGATCACAGGTGAAACCCTATCCATGAGCGGAATGATCGGGATGCTGATGCTAATCGGGATCGTCGTCACCAATGCGGTGGTCATGCTGGACCGCGTAGAAGCCAATCGCATCAGCGGAATGACCTTAGAGCATGCAGTGATTGAAGCCTGTACCACTCGCTTCCGTCCCATTCTGATGACGGCTCTTGCTACGATCCTGGCACTCGTCCCACTGGCTTTATCCACATCCTCTTCAGGTGTGATATCAAAAGGGCTCGCCATCACAGTCATTGGCGGACTGACCACCAGCACACTGCTCACCCTTGTCTTCATACCCGTTCTGTACAGTGCAGTAGGGAAATGGAGAAGGTTATCTTAAACATGAATTAGATAAAGTGCCAGTATGTTTCATTTTAGAGGGTGATGTTGGCTTGATTGAATACATCTCCAGTGTTCTTCTAACATATATGTATTAACTAACAGGCAGGACGAGCATTCTGCCTGTTCCTATAGGGGGGATCGTGATGAAGAAGTGGATCATCGTTAGTGTTGCCGTGATGGTGGTATTATTGAGCAGCATGTATGTGACAAAGCCTACAGAGGATATGTACCCAGAGTGGCTGTTAGGTGTTGTCAGTGAAAGAGTTGGTGCGAACCAACCTTTAGAGAATAAAACGTTGAAGGCGTTAGGGGAGAAAATGATAAAAAGTAATTCAGAGTATCATGATTATGTTTTCTTTAGTGTTCATACAACACGATTTATGGGGAAGGAAATGACGTTTATTGGTGTTTATGGTTCTTTTGTGCCTGTTAGGGAGAGGTAGTGGGGAAGGGGAGGAAGTGAGAGATATAGAACTGAGAGATTTAAAACAAAATAGATAATTAGGGACAAAAACTATACGACTAACCAGAGTTGTGTAATCGAATGTACCCTGGTGCATTAGTATAAATATAAGTCCGAAAATAATAACAGCAATCATGGAGCCAATTGAGCCTGAATTCCACCATTTTCCTTTCGACCATCTCCGGAATTCACCCAAAAAGTAGAGTAAGAACCGTCCCCGGTTTGCAGTTCATAGGCAGGATGGATGTAATCATGATGTTTGAGTAGTTCATACGGAGGAGTTCTGGGTCGAGGACTTGGAAGAGTGTATTTTCTACTAGGTGAAGAGGAGAATTCAGGTCTATATCATCAATGGCTGATAAGGTCATTAGTTGAAAGGGCGCTTTTCCAGATTAATGCAAAAAGTCAAATTGGATCCGTCCCCGTTTAACCGGAGAAAAACCAAAAACGCACGGTTGTACCAATCAACAAGATTTGAACAAAATTTTATTTTACCTTGCAATAAAATAATTTGTCAATACTAAATTTGTATTTTTATCAAAAAAATGGTATGATCATTACCTGGTGATTCTTTTACATTGAACGTTTAGTTATCTATCTTATTTATTCCGAAGGGAAATTCAAACAGTTTTGTGAGCTTTTTAGGCAATAGTACCCGAGTTATTATACAAGGAGGACTAATATATTGAATTTAATCAATAAGAAAGTTACACATGAGCGGTTTGGTATGGGAAGTATCGTTAATCATAATGATACGGTAGTTGAAATACATTTCGCCTCGGAAAATAAAAAATTTGTTTACCCGGATGTATTTGGACAGCACTTGAAACTACATGATAAAAGTGCTGCCAACTCACTTGAAAAAATTCTACATGAGCAGGAAATGGAACTCAAAGAGGAAGAAATGCAGAAAGAAGAGGAAAAGGCACGGCAAAGAAAATACCAGGAGCTTCGAGTGGGTCATGAAAAACTTATGAAAAATCATAAACTTCATCCTGAATCGCAGATGGTTTACAGGTGCGATACAGAAGAACAGAGTAGCTCCTTTTCAGATTGGACGGTTTCCTCTGGTGAAATAAAAAGTGGTAATAATAAGGGTAAGCCAAACAAGCCCAGTCGCTTACACCAAAACAGTGCGGTCCTGCTGACAGCGGTCGATCCCGGAATGCTTGAAAAAGACAGACGGATATTAGGTGTCTATATGGTAAAGGATAATTTCATCGGTAAACTGTGTGAAGATGGAAACATTCCTGCCCATTCCCATTACAGACTCCAACTTACAGACGAGGAATCGAAGCAGATGCCTTTTTGGAAGTACTATGTCAATGAAAAATCCCCTCAACAAACGACATGGAATACAGGCAAGTACCGATATTTCGATAATTCATGGATGGCTCAGATTTTGCGCGACATCGTTTCATTGAAAAGTGACACGGAGGAACAAGAGCTGGCACAACAATTTCTGGACCACTTCTCTAAGATGAATCAAATAGTAGAGCAGGAGTTAAAAGAGCCGAATGGAGCATTATTGCGTGCTTAGATAACGGTAGGGGAACTGGCACATATAAGGTGAGACAGTGTGTTACGTTCACTGCGAATAGTGTGGAAAAGGGACAAGGCGGCCGCGTTGTCCCTTTTTGTGGTTTTTGGATACCTTACTTGTTCCTTCGTCTCCCTTTTTACCTCAGTCCTCATTTTATGTGGGGTGAGTTTGAAACGACCATCCTAGTTTTAATGGTGAAATCTTACTTATACTCGATTGTTTAAGGAGTTGAATAGGTTGCTTAGACTTTTGTTACAAGACACGGTGAAACTGTATTGAATACCCAAAGGAAGTTACAGGGATGGAAAGGTTCTGATTTAACTGAGAACGGAATGGGAAATGGTGATATTGGGGTCAGACCCTCGGTACAGTGAAGCGTTAATGAGCTGGGGTCATACCCCGTTTTGCCAGAGGTCAGAGCTTCGTCACGGTGAAGCATTAATGCGCCGGAGGTCTGACCCAATTTTAAGGAAAAGGAAGGTGGAGGATTGGAAAACCGATGCCTGATACTTGTTTATTAATGTGAGCAAAGGAAAGCTTTATCAGCGGAAAGGAGGTTAACCTATCAGAGATTTATTTATTGAGATATTGATGATTTTTACAAAAAATGTCGAAGTTTGTTATAGATTAAAATAAATTAATGTTCTCATAACATCGATTATAAGTACTAAATTATCTCAAGGCGGAGGGCTGGAACTTAGCAATATAACCATAAGTATACTATGCAACGATGTTCTTCAATTTAGTGATTTGCGAAAGAATGTTCTTAAAAGCAACGGTAAGAAGTTTTAAGGAATATTAAAGATTGAATTTTTCATGTCGTTCTTAGATCTATCATGGGAGATTTATAACCCCCATGCCACTTTAAATTATTAATAACGATCCATTCTTAATTTGACACTTATGATGATCAATAGCAACATGTTCATTATTTGGATTAGGATGTCTAGGATACTTATTTTTAATTAGAATATTATTTGATTGTGAAGTTTCAAATACAAAAATATCGTTCTTATAATTCTTCTCAATCATCTTCAATAACTTAACAGTTTCAATGTCATAATAACTAGCCTTATCATTCGAATCTCCACTGCATTGACCGTAACCTAGAAACAAATGAGTAGTTGATTTAAAAGAATTCTTAATTTCTAGTCTATTTGCATCCATTGCAGTCCTATATTCTCTAGATGTTAAATTATGAATTAGAGGGTAGATCATGGGTGACTTTGGTTCATAAAAAGGGTAAAGGTTATAAAACTTTATCCAATATATTTCTGGGATGTTTTTATGAATATATTCGGTCACAAAGTTAATAGTATCATCGGAGTTAACGCTATCAGCGGTACTTGGATTCATGAGTATACAAGATGCAATGCCCCTCTTTATAGGAATCTTTAAAGAAGTTCTAATTTCGACTTCACTATTGAGGTTATTCCTATTTGCCTTTATCCCTTTTATTCTAACTAGTTTGGAGTCATAACTTTTTTTGGCCAAAGTGTCACCTGCTTTGTGGATAAAATCACAATAATAACTTGGAATACATAGTCTATATTCCTGTCCGAATTAATAATTGGTGAGTAATTTTACTTAACTATAGTATCTCTTGCGGTGATGGACGAACCACTTGTAATTCTCCGGATTGTGACCATATTTGAATATCAGGGTATTTTATAATCTTATAGCTGTTATTCTTATAATCGTAATCTGATAATACCTCCTCCATGTAATCAAAATCTTGGATAAGTTCATGTGTTGCATTTAAGGTCTTTCCAAGACTAGCGAAATCAACCCCGTCTGCCATTTTTATTTCTGTTGTGAAACAGGGAAAACTTTTATATGATATTTGCTCTGCGTGATTTTCGATAAAATATTTACATCCCATAATACTTTTAGAATGAGATCTAGCTTTCTGCTGGGTGTAGTATTTAGTTTTTAGTCCAAAAAGACATTCTAAGCTTGTTCTACTTAAAACTAAGTCTTGCCTTTTTTGTAATACTTGCTGATCTGAAGGGGTTAAAGTTTCTGTAAATTCATCAAAACCAATAAGTGCATCAATATCATCAAATTCGATTCTCCATAACCTAATTAATGAGTTATGTGTCATGTACAAATTGTTTAGTTTAGCTAGTTTTAATAACTTCTGACTGTGCTCCTTGTCACGAATCCATTCCCTCAGTAATATATCTATATCTAGATTCATTTTTTTCCTCCTTTATTCCCATATAATAAAGTTAGCAAATATTGGTATATTCGTAAACAACAAGATGCCGTAAACACTGTTTGGAGTATTGATGTTTTTATAAGATTACTCAAATGACAATACAACTAATTTGGTGAAAAGAACTAAGCTACTCTGAATTCAATACCATAGTTAGAAAAAAATATATTTACTAAACGGGTTATCTAAGTGGAAGGATACAGCCTCAAGTTAAGGGGAAAATATCCAATAAATGGCCGTTACTCATGTTAAAATTAACATATGTAAATTGACTTTTAATTTAAGTAATTGATTAAGTCGGGTTTCAATAAGAAAGGAAGACATTATAAATGAATTGTTGTGAAAACTGTTTTGAAGATAGGTTTCTTATTACACTGATAAGAGACTTTGAAAAAGAGGGGAACTGTGATTATTGTGGAAGTGAAGATGTGTTTATTATTGACATTGGATATCTCACTCAACACTTTGATAGGTTATTCAAACATTACGAGAGCACTGAACCCTATGAATACTATCATCCTGAAATTCACGATGATCCAAGTGGATTTGGAGATTTACTTATTCATTTAATTAATGAAGATTGGGATATCTTTTCTGACAGAATTGAAGGGAAAGGCACAGACGAAAACTTGCTCTTTGATATATTGAATACTGACAAACAAAGGGACCCATATGATTATATTGACCCTCATAATTTATACTCAAGAATCACTGATGCGTTTACTTTTGTTCATCCCTTAGAAGGCTGGGAGAAAATATGGGAAACATTTAAAAAAGAATTAAAACAAACCAATAGATTTTTTCCAAACACCCATGCAGAGGTTTTTAATAATAATTTTGAAGATGTTCTACAAAAACGGCAAACCTATCTAGCAAAAGGTCTTACTTTATATCGTGCAAGATTAGGCGTTCAACCAAAAGAAAAAATGCTGGCACCTCCTCCAGATTTAGCAAGGCCAGGAAGAGCAAATCCTAGCGGGATTAGTTATTTGTATTGTGCGAATGATGAGCCGTCTTGTGTTGCTGAAATAAGACCATGGAAAGGTGCTAAAATTACAGTTGCGCAAATTGAGCTACAGAAAGAACTACTAGTGATGGATTTAAATAAAGGGCAGCTATCTCCCTTTCTATTTGATTCACCCTATGAAGTATTAGAAATAGATAAGCTACTGACCTACTTTTCAGAGGAATTGAGTACACCAGTTGAACCAGATAAGTCAGAGAGTGAGTATTTGCCGACTCAATATATAACTGAATTAATTAAATCAAAAGGGTATGATGGAATTTTGTTTAAAAGCGCTATGGGAAAGGGGTTCAATGTTGTAATTTTCAATAATAATAAAGTAAAAGTAAAAGATACAAGAATTTTGAAAGTTAACAATATTGCTTATGAATATGAAAGTAGTGAGACTTAGACTAATGTATTTTGAATTTTAACCTAAAGATGTCCACCCTTTATTAAAATTCCAGTCGGGTGCTAAAAAATATAAACAAAATCTTTTTCGTGTAGCCCATCAAAAGGGTTCCATAGAAAAATAAAACTAGAAAGTGTTTTAAAAAACTTCTATGAACTAACTACTTAATTCTATTTTCAATAATTGTCTAAAGATAATATTAAGAACATTTCATATAACATCGGTTATGAGAGTGTAGAAATTGTTCATGCAGTCCTTACGGTAATTGGGACTTTTTCTTAAATAAGAAAGTCCGAGTAGATCCTAAGCGGTTTATTTAATAAGTTATCCATCAAATTTCCTTAATCCCAAAATATGGTACTATAGTATAAGTCGTTATAGGGAAAGGAATGAGGATAATTAATAGGATTCAGAGGATGAAAATAGAGAATATTAAGGGAAAGGATTTATACGAGTTAAGATTTAACGAATTACATGCAAATTTCCCTAATTTGTTTGTTGCGCCAAATGGTTTTGGAAAAAGTACAATTGCTGCTTCTTTTAAGGCATTAAGACCAAAGAAAATCGAATTAGATAAGGAAGATTTTTTTGAGGATGACGAGAATAACCTTCCATCATTAGAATTGGAACTTGTATTAGATAGTATTGGTAGTACAACGCTGGTGGCTAATCCTTTTAAGAACGATATTAGTCCAATAATTGATACACATGTTATAAAAAGTCCAGTATATGCAAAAAGTACTTCTCGTAGTTTTGGAAAGTTTTCCTCTCAATCAGCAAGGTTGGATGTAGAAGATTTAGTTTTCTATGAAAGGATTCCAATAAAAACAGAAGTAGGTTATAAACTAAAGGATATTAAGGATATGTATGGCGGAAAAGGAAAGGTGTTTCTGAACATATCCGAAATTTTTAAAAGTTTAAAGGATTTAGAGCTGCTTTGCAATAACTTCGATGTCCTAAATAAGTGTTCTACTCAAAAAAGGCCTCAAACAGCTATTAACAATTTTATTCAACAGGTTTCAGATATAGGTTCCGCAAAAGTAATAAAAGATAAAATAACTAATGACAATATTAATATAATTACAGATAATCCTCTACTATCAAATTTACTTCTTATTGTTAAGGAATTGGAAAACCTGCCATTAGATAAAAATAGCGAGATTGATTTAATTTTCACCGTTATTCAGATTGTAGAGGTAATTAAGAAAGAAGGAAGTGACATTAAGAAAGCTAAGACTTATTTAGAGTATATAGAATATCGGAAGGATATTGATTATAAGTTAGATATGTTTAATACAACTGGAAGGACTATTAAGACGAAAGAAACAAAAAATAGGTTAGTAGTTGAGTTTCTCTCTGCGAACAAAATGTCTAACGGTGAAAGAGATGTATTAAGTTTTATCTCAAATCTTTCTAAATTCAAGGTTAAATTTACAAAAGACATTGGAATTCTAGTTATCGATGAGATTTTTGATTATCTTGATGGTTCTAATATGTTAATAGTTCAATACTATCTATCAAAGATGATTGAAGATTGTAAACGACTCGGTAAAGTGTTGTTTCCGATAATTTTAACTCATTTAGATCCTATTCTGTTTAACAATTATTACTTTAATAAACCTAAAATCCATTATTTAAAAAACTATTCTTATACTGAAGATAAGACTATGGTAGATTTATTAAAGATTAGAAGCAATAAATCAAACTATGGAGTGTTATCAGAAAACCTAGAGAAGTATTACCTGCATTTTCATCCAGAAGGCTTTCAGTTTACTGAGTCAGATAAAACATTGATAAACAATAGTAATTATTATAATTCAGCATTATTCTATGAAATGATTCATTTTGAGATTGAGAAATTTCTTAAAGGTAAAACTTATGACCCATTAAAGATAATTTGTGCAATAAGAGTTAAAATAGAAAAGATAGTGTATGAATGGCTATCAGATGATGAGGCAAAAAAGCAATACTTAGATACACATACCACAGTAAAGAAGCTATATTATGCCCTTGAACAAGGTATAGATGTACCAGAAGATCTTTTCTTACTTCAACCCTTATACAATGACGCACTACATTTGACGGGAAATGTTAATGCTACAAAAAATAAAATTCAAAGTATATGCTTAAAGTTAGACAATATCGTTGTTCAAAGGATTGTGGGAAATATCAATAAAAATGTAGGAAGTTGTCTAGTTTTAGCACCAGTTTAATTCAAAAGAATAGAACTGAAAATACCGGTGAAAGAAAGTACAAAAGTATACAGAAATAAGATTAAAGGAGAACGAGAGGTGTACCTTTAGATAGAGCCGTTCAGGTGTGGGAGGGAGACTGTAATATAACTAGAGGTAGACTGCTATGTTTATCGAGTTTTATGAGCTGGCTATAATGGCTAGCTTTTTTTTATGAAAATATATTCGTAATTCAGATTATCGTATCGTGTAGTGCTATTGGGTAACTATTAACTTGTCCTTTTTAAGGCATTAGAACAAGCGATGAACTAAGTTGAGTATATGTAAATTGGAATAAATACATTAATTGTTCTGGCGGGTAATGGTATAACAGATGAGAAAATTATGTTAAAATATTCTATATATTACTAAATTTCTAGTTCTTCAGAGGGAGACATATGGCACAAAAAATAGTCAATCAATTTACCGAATTACTGGAGCAGTGTTCAGAAACCTCAAAGCAGGTGTATGAGGAAAACTTGGCTTTTCGAAATGAGCTTAAGCAATTATTGCATGATTTAGAAAGACAGCTAGAAGGGAAATATCAAGTGATAGTGCAGGACCAGGACGTTAAGAATTTTGAATTTTCCTCTACCCTTCAAGAGATGATTCATCGAATAGGGAATCAATCTAAGGGTGGATTGGATGATTTTACAGATTCATTGTCAGAGAAAAAGAAGCATTTGGATGCATTTACTCTGTCTTTATTCGGTCGCACGAAGGCTGGGAAAAGTACTATACGTGAAGCGTTGACCAAAGGCAATGGGAATACAATTGGTAAAGGAGCACAGCGAACGACAAGGGATATCCTTGAGTATAATTGGAAAGGTCTGCGACTTTTAGATGTTCCAGGCTTTGAAGCATTTAAGGGAGATGAAGATACCGATAAAGCACATGACATTATTGATCAATCAGATATGATCATATTTCTTACCTCAGATGATTCAGTTCAGCCTGGTGAGTTTGATGAAATGAGCAGACTTCAGGAACTGAATAAGCACTTTTTTGTCGTAATGAATGTAAAATATAATTTATTAAACCCACAAACTGAACAACCGGATCAGAAAGAGATTAGGCGATTCCTCAAAAGACCAGAAAAGGTTTTTGAGTTTGACCGATTAAGTGAGCATCGAAAGCACATTAGGAGTTATGTGAAAAAACATCTGAATATAGACCATGTTGAGGTCATATGGATACATGCACAATCAGCGTTTCTAAGTACACTGGAAGAATTACAAGAAACTTCCGAAGATTTATGGGATAAAAGTGGGCTAGATACGGTTTATAGCAAAATAGCTAAAGAGGTGAATAGAAGCGGGAAACACCGACGGGTCCTAACGTTTTATGATAGTACAGTTCATTTTATCGATACAATTGAAAAAATGCTGTGGGAGGAGCAGCGTATTATCCGCTCGCAGGCACTGTTTATGGTGAAAAAACGAGCAGAACTGAAACGATTCTTTGAAAGGTTTATTCCGGATGGGAATCAGAGAATTGAACAGAATGCTGCAAAGTTATATTCACCTATTAAGCAAAGGGTCCCCTATTTTGTAGAAGAATACATAGGTAAAAAGGATTTTCATTCCGTCCTGCAATCTAAGTTGAAAGAAAAAGCAAAGCATATTGAGACAATGATGAACAACCATATGAAGGAAATTATTAACGAATTGCAGTCCTTCCTAACGGAATTTACGAGGCAATACCAGTATGATATCAACTCCATTACACTAGATTCAAAGAATATGAGTGATTTTAAAAAAGGACAAATTGGTAGGGTTTTAAAGTGGGGCGGTGTGGCCCTTTCCGGATTTTCTGCCGGTGCCTTCATTACTGCTACAGCAGGGTGGGGAGCTGCAAATGTTTGGAATCCTGTTGGATGGATTGCACTTGGAGCAAGTACAGTTGTTGGGCTTATTAGCTGGTTCGTAAGTGATTATGAATCAAAGAAATGGAAAAAGGCTAAAAAAGATGCGAGGGAAGATTTGCTGAATCATATTGAAGAGTTGGAAAGAAAAACAAAGGTCTCCTACAAAGCCTGGTTTTATGAAAATATTACTAAAAAAGGCAGACGGGAGATGCTAGATAAAGTAGAAGTATATATAGACAGCTTATTCTTTGTGGCCGATCAATTGAGGGACAAGGCAAACACAATAAATGACCTCAAAGAAAAGATTAATAAACAACTCTTCGCCCATCTTCTTAAGCTAGAAGGAGTAAACTGTGAGGCAGACCAACTGATTCGAGTTGCCAGAGAACAAGGTGTTGCAACGAAAATCCTCGTTCCTTCTGAATGGTATCTGGACGGTAAAACAAATGTAGGATTAGATAAGATTTGCGGAGAGCATGTCATGCTCGTTAGTGAGACTTTCGATCTTAGAACTCAATTGGCCAATGCACTTTACCCGGCAAATATTGAGCCTGACCAGGTGAAAATTATTAGGGACGGTGATAGGGTTACGGCAAAGGTCAATGTGCAGAACTCAATGAAGGGTCTCGTTATTGGGAAGAAGGGTGTTAATATACGCCTAGCCGGGCAGTTATGTCAAGTTAAAATAGAATTAAATAAAGGATGATCTAAGATGAAAGACTTGTTATTCGCAAAGCATATTGGTGATATTACAAGAATTACAGAAAATATTGCTTCCCTCCTAAAAAGTATAGAAGAGGAAGAAATCCAAACATTAATATCTGGTTTCAGAAGCTTTTTGGAAGAAGATCGTAAGCAGCAAAAATTAAGAGTTGCTTTTATAGGTCAATATAATGCCGGTAAATCTTCAACAATTGCAGCACTGACTGGAGCTAAATTCATACGTAAACAGTATGAGACAGTAGAAGGGGAACAAAAGCTTATTCAGATGTACCAGCTTGGTGAAAAAACTATTAATGTTGGTGCACAAATTATGACAGATATCACACAATCTTATGAATGGGACAATGTGGAGATTATTGATACACCGGGAATATACGCAGGTCGATTAGATCATGATTCAAAAACGCTTGATCAAATTTCCAAGTCAGATTTACTCGTATTTGTTGTGTCTAATGAGCTTTTTAACCCGCAAGGAGGAGCTTTCTTCAGAAAGCTTATTCATGATATGCAGCGTACAGGTCAAATCGCTTTAGTCGTGAACAAGATGAGTCGTGAGCAGGGGACACCTCAAATTTTAGAGAAGTCTATTCTTGAAGTTATTGATCCTTATCATCCAAGTGATTTTTATACTTCCTTTATTGATGCCAACTGCTTATTAGAAGCTAAGTTAGAGGAGGACGATGAAGAAGAAAGAGATTATCTACAGGAAAAATCAAACTTTGATAGCTTTCTAGATTCTCTTCAGAAGTTAATTACAAATAATCAGCTGACAGCAAGATTGTTGACACCACTACATCGAAGCGCAGAAGTGCTTGAAAAATCACTTAATTATTTAAGTACAGATAATAAAGCAGAGCGTGATTTGCTTGAATTATTAAGAAGAAAAGCAAATTTAATTCGTACAGCGAAAATCAGGCTGCATAATGGGATTCAAAATGAGTTAAACAGGTTAGAACATGAGATTGTAATGGCAGGCGAAACAGTTGCAGAGAAAGTGGATGGAGAGAATAGCGCTGAAGATATAAACAAAGCTATTCATAGTTCAGAACTCTCTATTCAAGCGGAATCACAGACATCACTTGAAAATGTTCAGACATTGTTAGAAAAAGAGATGGAGTACTTGCAAGAAGAGCTAAAGAATCTGGAGGATTCACCCTTAGGTCAAGCTACACTTCAATCATTTGAAGCAAGGAGTGCTTCTTTCGCACAAAGAAACATTTCCGAAAAAAAAGGGACTCACACATTTGTTGGGAAAGCCCCTGATGCCTTACAAAAATTAGGAAAGTTCGCTACGGAGGTTTCAAAAGAGACCGTCGTAAATGTGGTTAAAAGCTTTGGGGTGAAATTTAAACCTTGGGGAGCTACAAAGTTAACCAAGCTGATAAATAAATTAGGTCCAATCTTATCTATCGTTGGGGTTGTTCTGGATATCTTCTTTACGGCAAAGGAAGAATATGATGAGGCAAAGCATTATCAGGAGCTTCGTGAAGCTCGAGCAGATATTAGAAATGAATATAGACAAGTAGCAAGGGATATTAGAAAGGAGTTTTTACAAAATATCGAAGAAGGAATCTTACCATTCTTCAATAATGAATTGACAGCAATCGAACAACAACAAAACCAAATACGTAATGCTGAAACCTCCAAAGAAGAGTCGGTCAATAAAATCTCTACCCTTATCAAGCAAGTACGAAATAAAATAACAGAGATTGGCAATTGAGAAAGCAAGGGATATGTTTTCCCTTGCTTTTTAAATGGTGTGGACCTCCTTATCTAAAAAAAGTTACTAACTTAATAAATCTCTTACCTGGTTAATGCCACTTCTTTAATTCATTGATAAACCAGTCATATCGAACCTTTATAAACAAAGCTTGGCTTGAACAGAAACATCTGAATATTATAGTGTGAATTTCTAAGTCAAAATAGAATTAGATAAATTAAAACAAGAATGTATCTTTGGAGGATCTTGTACTTGGGGAATGAATAGAGTTTTATTAATCATTTAGTGAGAGCTGATTCTGTTCTCATAACATGGATTATAAGAAATAGAATCTCCAATAATAGGGCCAGATTATGGATGAATTTGTAGTAGACCGATACTTCGCGGGTGAGATTTTTTTTAAGGGTTATGTAAAGGAGAATATATATAAAATACTCCCATCACAAATCTCCCATTTATAAACTTCTTTTTTAAAATACAAAACAATTCTTGTTATATTTTTTGAGGATTTTAACATACCTTTATATTTTGTTGATTGTAACTTAGAAGGAGTGAGGAAAATAGTAGAAAAAATAGTTTTTGATATGACTGGGTTTGAGAGTAGTATTAAATCTTTAGAAAAACTTACGAATATAGATGCTCGTAAAATATTCAAATACATTTCAGAAAGAAAAGAAAAATATGATGTTGGTGACTTTTTAGGAACGTTTAATATTCGAGAAGAAACACTTCTATCTAAAGAATTAGAATTAGTTTCACTACACGTCACAACCACCTTTGATGATTTAGCAACAGTAAAAGAATTTGGCTTAATAAATCTACAACAAGCAGTTACTCTTGATACACCTTTTCGTCGTTACTTAAAGGAAAAAGAAATATTTGTTGATGTAGAGAAAAAAGAGATCCACCATAAAGGAAATATAATCGATATAAGTAAGGAATGGGATGGATTACATGGTGATGGTTATGAAAAGCAACTGAACTGGGTGGTATACAAGCTGTTCATCGACAATCAAGTAAGTGCTTTCTTCTACACTCCTAATGCACTTGACTACGGTGGCGATGTAAGAAGAGGGCCAGAATTTTTAATAAATTTAACAAGGCTTTTAAAAGACAGTTCTATTGAAAATGACTGGAAATCTAGTTCTATCAAAAAGTGCTATGTCTTGAAATTTGTTAGCCCTCTTTCTGACTATGAAGTAGACAGTTTTTATTCATCAGGGGGATTAAACCGAGATAATATTAATCTTCTGGACGAAGATGAAATCCCAATAGAAAAAATAAAGTCTCTAATAGAAAAAGCGCTTCGACATATACACGATTTTGTTTTTTATAGTGTTGATGAGTGTTTTTCATATGTAAGATCAAACGTTATCATTCCATTTAATCAAATCACAGATATCTATACTGAGGAAGAATATTTAGAAGAATACAATATTAAATAATAAAGCTATCTTTGTGGATAGCATTTTTTGTTTATCATTTTTAATTATACTCTACTTTTAGTAAAGGCTTTTATAGTTAGTTATTATCTAACATTAATATGTAGTACGTATACATCGGTTATCCAACTTTATCTTTAAAAAGTATTCCTGTAAAACGGTTAGATTATAGGGCAAATATAATAAAGGGAGAACTACGCAACTAGCTTCTTAATTTTTTGGGGTTTTTTGAATTAGTCACTTAACGAAGTTTAAACTATGGATAATAATGTTAAAATGTTTATTGGGGTAGCCTTCTTCGTAGTATAATCTTTACCTGTATATTAATCCTATGAAAATGGTCTGGTTCCATTTTATAATTGAATGAATTAAAACTTGAAGTGAGGTGATTATCATGCCAAGGGGAGATAAGGTTAAGACCGAAGGTCTACAAGAGATCAAAAACCAATGTAACAAATCAGCAATTATTTTCATTCATGGTTTAGGGGGACATCCAGTAAATACATGGACAACAAAAGGCAAAGACTCTTTACCATTCCTACTTAAGCAAGATCCACTTTATGATTCCTATGATATATTTAGCTTTGGTTATAAGTCAGGCCCTTTTTTCAAACAGCATCATTATCATGATGTAGCAAAACTTTTACATACAGAATTAAATGTCAGGGTAAAAGCTCAAGACTTATACTTCATTGTTCACAGTATGGGGGGGTTAATTGTACAACAATTATTGATTCATCAACTGGAGCGTGAGGAATATCATTTTGTTGATAAAGTAAAGGGAATTATTTATTTTTCTGTTCCTTTTTATGGTTCGTCTGTAGCAACAGGAGTTAGTAAAATAATGTCTCTTTTACCTGGATTTATAAGTCATTATGTAGTATCAGAACAAACAAGATCATTACAGTTAATAGGGAAAGACGTTGAAGACCAAGCACATAAATGGGTCCATTACAGTCAAAACCGTTTGGAACATATAAAACAAGAAAATATATTTGGGATGTCTGATAGAACGGTTAATTCGTTTTCTTCAAATCCTCCATACATTAAAATATCCCATCCTGTGGAGGAGAACCATAGAAGTATTTGTAAAGTAGATAAAGAGAGTACTAGCTATAAAATAATTTCTGATTTCTTTGAAAACGATTCCAACCTAAAAAAGCAAAATGAAAACAATATCCAGGAAGAAACAAATGAGCTGCATAATTATAGGAATTGGCTTAAAAAAAAGACAAGTGAGTTCATTGTACCTGGTATTCAATTACCTCTTCCAATTGATACTGCATGGGCTAGTATTAAGGTGTGGGAGTTAGATGGGGAATCGTCAATGGACTCACTAGAAAAGGAAGTGCAGAAATATCACGAATGGGAAAGGTTATCTGGCCACAATCAAATAAGACGACGACATGCTCAAGAAATTACCTTGTTAGGAACACGGATTGTGTTAATTGGTGGTCCAGGTACTGGAAAGAGCACTTTAGCTATGAGAACTGTAAACCGGCTTATAAAAGAGCAAAAAAAGGTTTTGTATATCAAATTTTCGAGATTGGCCCAAGAAGTCCGCACAGGAAAATCATTTGATGATGCATTATGGCATGTAGCTCTTGAAAATTATTCAGGTAATAAAGATTTGGTTAAATCTGTAATAGGAGAACCGGATGTGTTAATTGCAGACGGTTTGGATGAATGCGGTCCTAACAAAAAAGAAATAAGTTCAGTAATGCGGGATTGGTGTATGTCTCGGAAAGATGCACAGATCATCATAACAAGTAGACCAGTTGGATATGAAGCAGCATACTTTCATGATTTTCATCATGTAGAAGTATTACCGTTGAATGAAAACGAAATACTTGAATATGCCCCAAAGTTACTTTCGTTATTAGGGAAAAACAATGGAGATGTTTCATCTCTTTTAGAGAGGTTTAAAAAGCAATTAGAAAGTAATAAAACAGCTTCAATAGCTGCTCGTAGCCCATTACTTTTAAACTTCCTTATACAATTATCTTTTTCCGGAAAATCACTTGGTAAATATCGAACGGACTTATATGCTAAAGTAATTGATTTATGGATGAATCAGACCGAACGAGGAGAGCAATTAAACGTCAACTATGAGGTTGCTATCGATGCTTTGTATTGGCTAGGATGGACGCTACAGTCGGCAAGGAACGAAAACAGTGTATGTTCTAAAAAACAACTAATTGTCGGTTTAGCAAATCATTTATCCACTTGGAAAGGCTTGAAAAAGATTGAAGCTAGAGAGTTAGCAGCCAATTGCTTGTTGTACTTTACAGAAAAAGGAATAATTGAGCAATTGCAGTTCGAATTCGAGGATGCTTGTACATTTTTACACTTGTCATTAGAAGAATATGCGGCAGCATGCTACTTAGCAGAATTGGATGAAAAACAACAAATTACTATCTTTCAAAGTAATTTTCGAAACTCCAAGTGGCGTGAAACATTGCTAATGGCAGGAGGAGTAGGAATAGCTCAAATTTTTGTGGAGCAATTGCTTGGTATGAAGCAAACTGAACATGATTTTTTTAGTGATATGGTTCTTGCGGCTGCAATACTTGCAGAGTCTGAACCAATTCCTGATTTGAATAAGCAAGTAATAAAGCGACTAACATCAAATATCACTTCGTCCATTCCATTGTTAGCTTATGAAGCTGCGGAAGTATATGGCTTTCTTGCCGAACAAGAGCCACAATGGACTTTAGAGTTAGTAGAGCCTCTGTTAGCACATAAACAAACTTGGACAAGGTTAGTTGCAATATATTTGACATTGAGAACAGGTAAGAGTCTTTTTACACCCACAAGTTACGTGAAATGGTTAGAAGAAGCGTTTGATGAGCTGGACACTAAAAGGGGCTTGTTGGGTATTCCTACAGGTTGGCTATTATGGAATAATACGTTGGTACTTGGCTTGGAGCAGTTATTACGAGACAAAATAGATCACAAAGATTTGATAAATGTTTGTAGTGCTATAACCAAAACCAATTTCAATTTGAAAACAGTAGAAAAACTTGAAAAGTTAATCGGTGATACTAGAAATAATAAAGCGATTGAAATTTTTAGAAATAAATTCTACAGGAATTTTAGTAAATTGTTCGATTTTGAATCTCAAGAGAAGCTCATGAGAGAATCTGAGCAGGTTTTACTCCAAACTATTCTCAATGCAATTTCAAATGAAAAAGTCAAAAGCGCTGAAGAGGTGAAGCATTATAAACAATTAGCTACTCTTTATGAAGGCATGAAGGTAGGAGAGAAAATCGCAGGTGATTTAACACGTCTTCCTACTGACAAGCAAACTTTAAATTCTGTGGAAGAAGTTATTGCAGGAATGATCCAGGTACTTAAGATTGATCAGGCAGAATTATCTCGTGAAATCCAAGCAGTCCTTACTCAACCGGATATTGATGGTAATTGGTCTATTTATAGAATATTACCTGATGTACCAAGTGTAGAACCAGACTGGAATCTTATAAAAGAACTTGATTTGGATACGGAGAAATTAGTTAATGCATTATCTAACCCAACGGATACTATTGCCTCTAATGCAGCAAGATTGATAGCGAATGGTGCAGGTGGGGATCAGGCAAAATTATTAATTCCAAATATATTTCATAATAGACAAGCGTATAAGTATGGATCAAGCGTGATCCCATTTGTATATGATGAGGATAAAGCATTCTCAATTTTTTTGGACATTCTTCGAAGTGAAATACATTACGGATTCAGATATATTTATGAGATGATTTGTCTTCTTCCGAGTGCACAAAATAATCCAGAATTATTAGAGCCAATCTTAAAAGGTGTTAAACACCACGACAATGAAGTTGCTATTTCTGCAGTTAAAGCTATAGAAGAGTTAAATCTGTCTGCTGACCAGACGATAATAGAAGTACTTGCTCATTGGGATATTAAAGGAGTCTTTTGTGATAGGTGTGAAATATGGATTACTGGTGGGCACTGTCCAAACTGTAATGTCGTTCCAAAAAGCCCATTACCGGATATAGTAAGGATAGCTATTAACAGAAGGTTGATAGACTTTAATAGAATACAGCATTTTGCCTTACATGAAAGAAATGATGTAAGTAAAGAAGGATTAAGTGGATTGACCCAATATTTGTCTAAAAATAAAGAACAATTGGTTCAGATTGTTAAAGACATAAAACTAAAAAATAAGTCAGAAATCTTACTTGATGCTATTTTTAATATTGATGGAAATATTTTGAAAGAGGTTCAAAGCGAGATGAAAAATCTCATCAAAAGTCCATCAGCTGAAGTGCGAAAAAAATTCCTTCAATTTTTATCCACAGGCAAAGTGCTTAGCAAAAAAGAAGCAATTGATATAGCAAAATTTAGTTTAGAGGATACTGATACGGGTGTGAAAGGGCATGCACTAAAAACGTTAAGAGAACTTTTATGATAGGGTATATACTAGTTAAGTAGATACACTACTGAATTAGTTAGAAAATTGAATAATTTTGTATTAAACTAATCAAAAATATTATATTAGTGGATAAAGTAAAAAATGGAGTATAAATCACAGTCAAAATATTGACTATGAGTACAAGATAAAGTTTAAATCTTGTATAAGGCTAGGTGTGTGTGTTTAGTGAAATACATCTAAAAACCAACTTACTTTAACTCTCAGAGAATTTCAAAATCTTTTTGAACTTCTTTTCATTTATTAGACATTTAATAAGCATTTTCAATGGGAACGTTTCTAATTTTTTATCGGATAGAAGGAATGTAGGGAAAGGATGATTTTGTTAATATTGAGCCGAATATGTGTCAGGTTAAATTTTGTCATTTAAGAAGGGTGGCTTCTGCTGTTGACTGTGAAAGACATCAATTCACATAATTATCATTATGTGTAGTTAATTCGAGATATTAATTCAACATTATGACAGACATAATATTGAATTAATGATGCAATATTTTTAGTAGACTGACAAGGTAATTTACAATATCCACTTCTTGGATTTTATTGAACAAGAAAGAGTGAACCTAACATATAGGTTCGCTCTTTTTCCTTATCCAAGTTTTTGTATATGGCCCTGTTCTTCCACCCTACTTCTTTTTTTACTAAACACATAGATAATAGAGGTAATAATAAAACAGCTAAACCCCTGTGACCAACCATCCGGAATCACCAAATAAAACACCATCCCAACCCCCAACACCACCAACGCCTCACGATTAAAATTCGACTCCCCAATCGCAAGCCGTACAAGCGCACTCTCAGAAATCCTCCCTTTCCGAATAACCAAATAATCAGCCACCACAATCGCCGATATCGGAATGATCAGGATCCCCAGATACGAAATATACTCCTGCGCATTATAAACCAGCTGCGGAAACGAACTCAAAATGATACCTGCGATACTAAACAACAATGCACTTTGAATCCTCGACAGGGACGGGAGTGCATTAAGAAGACTGTAACCCCCTGTATAAGCATTACTGAGATTAATCGAAATCATCGACACCATCGCACAAGCCGTAATCACCAACAGAAGCAGGCTGGAGTCGGTAAGTTGACCCGCTGCCACGAATGGATTCAGATCCTTGAACAAGCTGGCACTCAATCCTCCAAGGAGCGCCGTCATCATGAATCCGACGACGTTTCCACTATACAGTCCCCAGAATCCGTGGCGGTCGCTTTTGCTGTAGCGGGTGATGTCGGAGGATGCGCTGACGCCTGAGATGTATTGGACGAAGACGAGGCTTGAGTAGAATAGGAACGTTCCGATGGAGAAGGGTTCCTGGCCTTGTGTGAGTGTTGAGAGGGAGTCGGCTCCTTTAGTCAGGAACAGGTAGAGGATGATTCCCTGGCCGATCACGAGGATCGGGATGAATAGTTTGGTCGCCTTTTTGACGGCTTCGAAGCCGATGAGGGCTAGAAGGGTCATGATGATGGCGAGTCCGATGGCGACCGGTATGAATGGTATGGTGTACGGTGTGACTTTTTCCACCATGGAGATGATGACGAAGGTTCCTCCGATGGTTTGGACGCTGAACCAGTAGAGGGACGTCAGGGACCTGATGGGGGATGCGATGAGCATCGACAGCCGGGTTCCGATGATGGATCTCAGGACGTATTGAGCGGGCAGGCCATAGCGGGAGCCCGGAAGAGATAGGAATGATACGAATAGGAAGGCGACGCTTGCTCCCAGTACGGTGGCAAGGAACGCTGCCTGAAAGGATAATCCGCCTTCCAAGACGGCCAGTGCCGGGATGAGGAAGTTTCCTGCGTTCACGGAGAAGGCGAGCTGTATGATGAAGTATTCGATCCATGTGGTTGATTTTAATTCAGCAGGGACCTTTTCAAGTCCGAGTCGTTCGATCATGGGTTGTTTCATGAAAAAGTCTCCTTTGGGTATACTAAGATGCACTGTTTCTATTTTAAAGAATTTTTGGAAAAAAGCGAAGAAATAATCATTAAATTTTTTAAAGAAAAATAGAGATATTTCCTTATTTATTTGTTAGAATGTAAGTGCTTACAGGGTGAGTAATTGCCCTTCGCTATTATATATGAATAGTGTTATATTTAGGAAGTAAATGCTCCAAGGAGCAATAGTGCATTTAGGAGGTTGGCTTAGTATGCGTATTGGTGTACCAACGGAAATTAAAAATAATGAAAATCGGGTGGCTATGACTCCCGCAGGTGTTGTGAATCTGGTTCTTTTTGGACATGAGGTTTACATCGAATCAGGAGCTGGATTAGGCTCAGGATTCACAGACGAAGATTACGTAGCAGCAGGTGGACACATCGTTGATTCTGCAGCGGAAGCATGGTCCATGGACATGGTCATGAAGGTTAAAGAGCCACTTCCAAGTGAGTACTCTTATTTCCGTGAGGGACTTATCTTATTTACATATTTACATCTTGCTCCAGAACCTGAATTAACGAAAGCGTTAATCGATAATAAAGTGATCGGAATCGCGTACGAAACGGTTGAACTGAATCGTGCCCTTCCATTATTGACTCCGATGAGTGAAGTGGCTGGACGTATGGCGACTCAAATCGGTGCACAGTTCCTAGAGAAGATCCACGGTGGTAAAGGTGTATTACTTTCAGGTGTACCAGGGGTTCGCCGCAGTAAAGTAACGATCATCGGTGGAGGGGTTGCCGGTACGAACGCAGCGAAAATGGCTGTCGGTCTTGGTGCCAACGTAACCATCCTTGACCTTAACCCGGATCGCCTTCGTCAGCTTGATGATATCTTCGGTAGCGACGTAACGACGCTTATGTCCAACCCGCTGAATATCGAACAAGCTGTAAGAGAAGCGGACCTTGTCATCGGAGCTGTTCTGATTCCGGGGGCGAAAGCACCTAAATTGGTAACAGAAGACATGATCAAAGCGATGACGCCTGGTTCAGTTGTAGTCGATATCGCCATCGACCAAGGTGGAATCTTCGAAACAACGGACCGCATCACGACTCATGACGATCCAACTTACGTGAAGCACGGAGTTGTGCACTATGCCGTTGCCAACATGCCTGGTGCCGTACCACGTACGTCTACGATTGCATTGACGAACGTAACCGTACCTTACGCGGTTCAAATCGCAAACAAAGGCTACAAAAAAGCGTGCTTAGACAACGAAGCTTTATTAAAAGGTATTAACACATTGAACGGATATGTTACTTACCAAGCCGTTGCTGAAGCACACGCTGTAGACTACTCAGATACAAGAACACAATTAGAGCAACAATAACAACAAGAAGCCGACTGCATGAGAATGTTCAGTCGGCTTTTTTATGTAAATATAGTAGAGATTATGCCTTAAGTTGATTGGACTGCAATACTTTACATAACAAAATGGGAATATACAGAAAAAGCCACATCCTGAAATGTGGCTTTTTCCGTATTTTTTACTCTATTCGAGATTTGCATGTTTCCCATACATTTTAGTAGAATCCAATCCCTTTTTCTCCATAAATCGCAGAATGATGGCATCATAAAATAACAACATCGTTTGCTCAAATAGAGAGCCCATTGGTTGGATTGTTTTGTAATCACCTTCGGACTGGTCTTTCGTTACTCCTGGTAATGTAACGGTCAAATCAGCTGATTCTCCAATGGTTGATTCAGGAGAAATGGTTATTGCTGCGACGGTACCTCCCAAGCTTTTTGCTTTTTCAGCAATGGCCACTAACGTTTTGGTTTCTCCTGAGCCAGATCCAATGATTAATAGATCACCCTTTTCTAAGTTAGCTGTTACTGTTTCCCCAACGACATAGGCATCAATCCCCATGTGCATCATTCGCATCACAAAAGATTTACCCATCAATCCAGATCTGCCAGCACCAGCCACAAAGATTTTCTTGGATTCTAATATCTGGTTTACTAATTTCTCTGCCTCTTCATCAGAGATTAAGTGTACTGTTTGACTTAATTCTTCCACGACTTTGGCTAAATATTGAGTAGACTTCATCGTTTCATTACCCTTGTTGAATTAATTCCTGCATTTCACGTGCAGTCGCTCTTTTATCTTCTTTGCCCGTGATCCCGCCACCTACAATGATGAGGTCAGGCTGTTCTTTAATAACTTCCGGGAGTGTTTCTAATTTGATTCCACCGGCAATTGCCGTTTTGGCATTTTTCACAACGCTTTTGATCGTGTGTAGATCTTCAAAGGAATTTTTTCCTACAGCTTGCAAATCATAACCTGTGTGTACACAAATATAATCGGCACCAAGTTCGTCCAATTCTTTCGCACGGGCGGCAACGTCTTTGACGGCAATCATATCAACAAGGATTTGTTTCCCTTGTTTTCGGGCTTCTTCTACTGCGCCTTTGATTGACTCGTCTTCTGCCGTTCCAAGAATCGTAATGATGTCAGCACCTGCAGCAGAGGCTTGGCTTACTTCATATCCAGCTGCATCCATAATTTTCAAGTCCGCTAATACGGTTAAGTCAGGGAATGCTGCTTTTACTTCTTTCACTGCTTTAAGGCCTTCATTGATCACCACAGGTGTACCAATTTCTACAACATCAATATACTCTTCTACCTCTTTTACTAATGCAATGGCTCCTGGAATATCTACAAGATCTAATGCTAATTGTAATTTCATTTATATTCGCTCCTTCTGGAAAATTTTATTTATTTAAGCGGCTAGTTGTAAATGTTTCTATATTAAAAGTTATTTACTCACTAGCATGCTGTTTAGTATACTCAGTATGTAATCGAATTTAAAGTACGCACATTTACCGCATATAGTGATAAAAAGTATACTAATGGATGAATAAAGGAGAGTTGAGGCAAATGCCAAATTTAGGAGAGAAAAATTTTAACTGTGAGAAAGAATTAACCCTCGCCGTAATCGGTGGTAAATGGAAAATGTTGATTTTATGGCATCTAGGCAAGGAAGGAACAAAACGATTTGGTGAATTAAAGTCCCTTATGCCGGGAATTACCCAAAGAATGCTTGTAAACCAATTGCGCGAACTTGAAGATCATTTAATCGTACACCGAGAAGTGTATCCTGTAGTCCCGCCTAAAGTTGAATACTCACTTACCGAGCATGGGGAAAGACTGTTGCCAATCTTAGAGGCTATGTATGAATGGGGCAAAGATTATATCGAGAATGTACTGGAAAAGGAAACGGATGATCAATCAGCTGTAAAATAGATAATCTTTCTAACCAAGGGTTAACCTTGGTTTTTTTACTGTTTTATATGAGTAGAGACAACAACTTAATTGCCACTACTCGCTTATTTTTATAAAATTGGGGTATAACATAAGTAGCATAAGAGAGTAAGAAAATAAGAATAGATAAGTTTATTATGGAGGAGATGCAAAATGAAGATTTCATATCATGGACATTCAGTAGTGAAAATCGAAACAAACGGAAAAACGATTCTAATCGATCCCTTCATCAATGGAAACGAACTGACAGATCTTAAAGTGGATGACGAGAAACCCGATGTGATCATCCTTACACACGGTCACAACGATCACGTAGGTGACACCGTCGAGCTTGCGAAAAAGAATGATTCGTTGGTAATCGCCAACCATGAACTGGCAACATACTTAAGCTGGCAATTAGTGAAGACCCATCCGATGCATGTCGGGGGAGCGTATGAGTTTGACTTCGGAAAAGTGAAATTGACACAGGCGTTCCACGGTTCGGGTCTGATTACAGACGGCAATGAAATCATTTATATGGGTATGCCTGCTGGCGTTCTCTTGATGATTGAAGGGAAAACCATCTTCCATGCGGGGGATACCGGATTATTCTCCGATATGAAACTGATCGGGGAACGTCATCCAATCGACCTTGCCTTCCTTCCGATCGGGGATAACTTCACGATGGGACCAGAGGATGCAGCTACGGCAGCAAGCTTCTTAAAAGCGAAGAAAGTCGTGCCGATCCACTATGATACATTCCCGCCGATCAAACAGGATCCGCAGAAATTCGTCGACATGCTGGAGGATTGTGAAGGACAGGTTATGAAGGCGGGGGACGTAATCGAATATTAAAAAGTTATGGGTGGTGCATTTGCATCACCCTTTTTCTCATGTTTACACAATATCCTCCACTCTCTCGCATATACATGATACAAGCCTAGAGAGGAGGAGGAACGTGTGAAACAACGATATATCCTATGTTTACTTGTAACTGGAGCACTCATCTATTATGGAGCTCCCCGTATGTCCATTTTTGCAGAAGGTTTGCAAGGGACCTTTGCCATCAGCTGGCTCGTCCTTGCAACTTTTGTGGTAGCCGGAAACCTTGCAGCCCTTCTTTACACACCTAAAGGGACAAGTAAGGGCAAGAAGTTGAAATCGAAGCCGGTGCGGAAAGTGAGATCGAGATCATTTGGATAAGTGTTTTTAATAGTTTTCGATTGAGTATAAGCAAACCCTTAAAGTTGATTGAAGCGGAAGGTGCTCGACTCCAGCGGGAATAGCGGGAAAGCACGAAAAGCGGAGGGGGCGAGCCCCTGCAGCGAAAATCAACCAGCACTCTCTAATCTAAGTGGGGCTTTCACAACCGAAAGCCTCGATTAAATTGAAACACCACGCTTTTCACATTATAATAAACATATGAAGCAGGACGTTATAAAGAAGGGTGAAAAGCTTGGCTACTAAACACGAACAAATATTAGACTACATAGATACCTTGCCAGTCGGTGAAAAAATCTCCGTCCGCCAAATTGCAAAAGCACTGAACGTGAGCGAAGGAACAGCATATAGGGCGATTAAAGATGCGGAAACGAAAGGATATGTCAGTACCATCGAACGCGTTGGTACGATCCGGATCGAACAAAAGAAGAAAGATAACATCGAAAAGCTCACCTACGCAGAAGTGGTCAATATCATTGATGGACAAGTATTGGGTGGAAGAACGGGATTACATAAAATGCTCAATAAGTTCGTCATTGGAGCGATGAAGCTTGAAGCCATGATGAGATACACGGAAGCAGGGAACCTGTTGATCATCGGGAACCGGACCCAGGCCCACGAGCACGCACTGAGAGCCGGGGCTGCCGTTCTGATCACCGGTGGATTCGATACAGAAGATCATGTCAAGAAGCTTGCAGACGAGCTCGAACTCCCGATCATTTCTACTTCCTACGACACCTTTACAGTAGCGACCATGATCAACAGGGCGATTTATGATCAGCTCATCAAAAAGGAAATCGTATTGGTAGAAGATATTTTAACAAAAGCGGATGACACGGCTTACCTGCATATTAATGATACGTTGGAAGAATGGTACGAAAAAAATCAATATACATTCCACAGCCGTTTCCCGGTTGTCGATAACAATCTGAAAGTGCATGGCATGGTCACATCGAAAGACGTCATGGGGCAGGAGAAATATACGGGCATCGATAAGATCATGACCAAACAACCGATCACCGTCAGCCCGAATACCAGCGTTGCCTCAGCCGCCCATATCATGATCTGGGAAGGGATCGAATTACTTCCCGTCGTGAATGAACAAAACAGGTTACAGGGGATCATCAGTCGTCAGGACGTATTAAAAGCCCTGCAAATGATCCAAAGGCAGCCGCAGGTCGGGGAAACGATTGATGATTTGATCAGTAACGCAGTAGAAGCAGCAGGTGAGAAGAAGGGCGATAAAGAAGTCTACCTTTTTGCTGTAACTCCACAGATGACCACGGGAATTGGTACGATCTCTTATGGCGTATTCACTACACTTATGACCGAAGCGGCCAATCGTTCATTGAAGCCCTACAAAAAAGGGGATATAGTCATCGAAAATATGACCATCTATTTCATCAAGCCTGTCCAAATGGAGAGCATGCTCGAAATTCACCCGAAAGTGCTCGACGTCGGAAGGAAATTTGGTAAAGTGGATGTAGAAGTATATTGTGAAGGTGTAATGGTCGGAAAATCATTGATGATCTGTCAGTTGATTGATCGTCATTAAGGTTTTTTCTGAATAAGCAAATGATGGATGTGAGGATTCTGGATCCATCTGAAGAATTTTCGACAAAAGGTTCATAAAATGGATTTCCGGATCATAAATTGCCGAAACCGGATCATAAATCTGGAAAGAGGATCAAAAGTAACGAAATCCGGTTCATAAACCCGGGAAGTGAGTCATAAGTAGCCAAAATCGGTTCGGAAAGTTGAGAAATGACCGCAGGCTACTTAATAGGTCATCTTTCACCCGATAATTGAACAAAATGATGCTTTTTTTACCTAAAAAATCAATCCACCGACTAAGAATTCAGAAAAAAAGACCGGATAAGCATCCAGTCTTTTGTCGCATTTATTGGTTATCCAGTTCCTTCGCTTCCCTTTGAGCATACGGAAGCACGTGCTTGTACAGCTTATAGCCGGCCCAGCAGCTACCAAGCCCGATCAGGATGAAAAGACCGCCGATGAAATACGTCAGCGTTCCAGGGAATAAAAACAGCTGATTGATCCCAAACAGGGCAACAAATAGCCCGAGGGCAATGCTTGCCTTCGCAGATAACCATTTCTTTTCCATTGGTCGATTCGTTCGAACCTGTCTGATTTTATAAAAGACATAAAACGTGAATGTTACGACAATCAGTAGTGCGAGAAAATACATAGTTTTGTCCTCCATCGTTGACTTCTCTCGCTACTATTTTACAGATATCAGGACAGAATGCCAAATAAAAAATCCACTACAAAGGAGATTCCCATGAAAGAACAAATACTGGAACTCATCAAACAATATGAAACAATCATTGTACATAGACATGTCCGCCCGGATCCTGACGCATACGGCTCCCAGGGTGGCCTGGTGGAAATGCTGAAAACGTCCTTCCCGGAGAAAAAGATCTATGCAGTCGGGAAAGAAGAGGAAAGCCTTCATTATTTAAAACGCCTGGATGTCATTGAAGACCACGTGTTCGAAGGAGCTTTAATCATCGTGTGCGATACGGCAAATGAAGAACGGATCTGTGACAGTCGTTATAAGTTAGGGGATAAGCTCGTGAAAATCGATCATCACCCCAATGAAGATGCATACGGAGACTATTTATGGATCGATACATCCGCTAGCTCAGTAAGCGAAATGATCTATGAATTCTACTTGTTCGGTAAGGATAAAGGACTCACGCTATCTGATGAGGGCGCAAGACTTTTATTTGCCGGGATTGTGGGGGACACAGGAAGATTCCTTTATCCAAGTACAACCCAGAATACGTTTGATATCGCAGGCGAATTGATCCGCTTTGATTTTGACCGTAATGAACTATTCAATAAGATGTACGAGATAGATGCCAATGTCATCAAGCTTCACGGATTTGTCCTTCAAAACTTCGAAATGGATCAGGATGGCTGTGCAAGCATGATCATGACGAAAGAAATACTCGAGGAGCATCAGGTCATTCCTTCAGATGCTTCTTTACTGGTCAGTACATTGGGGAACGTAAAAGGCATCAAAGCGTGGGTCTTCTTCATTGAAGAAAGCGATCAAATCAGAGTCCGGCTGCGTTCAAAGGGACCAGTCATCAACACCATCGCCAAAAAATACAACGGCGGTGGACATCCATTGGCTGCAGGGGCTTCGATTTATTCATGGGAAGAAAAAGAAGAAGTGATGAAAGATTTAAGAGAAGTATGCAGGAATCATAGATAAGTCTTAAGAGGAGCTGGCAGATGCCGGCTCCTCTATTCTTTGTTCTAAAAATCCCCACCTTCAAATTTAATAGGGGTGTGAGTGGTTCATAAATCCTGGAAAGAGTATAAACGAGAAATCAAGCTCCGGTCCATTGACCGGAGTATTTTTTTGTTCTTCCCCTGTAAAATAGGCTCTTGTATCAGTAACAATACCCAGCAAGATGACATAAATTGTTTGGGAGTGTTCAAATTGTTAGTGAATTTACCTAAATGACAGAAATTTTTCTTGGAAAGCTCAATTGTTTTTGTTCCTTAATTGTGAGAGACATTGGGTAATTTTTTTGGGAGGTAATGAAATTGATGAATAATTTTCACAATGAACTTCAAAGTCTGAATGTAGGTGATTTCCAGGCAACACAACCTGTTTCATGGGATCAAAACATGTATGATCCGAATGACGAAAGACTTTTCCTTGGATTTGGCGGCTGTTTCGGCTTTGGATTCTCATGCTTCTTTAGCTGTTTTGGTTGTGGTGGCTGTGGTGGATGCTTCCGTTGCGGCGGGTGCGGAAGATGCGGCGGAGGTGGCCGGTGTGGCGGCTGCGGAAGATGTGGACGCTGCGGCCGTTAATCAGCTTTTAGAATTTCGTGTTCAACATGATCCCTGTACGAGTCAGTGCAGGGGTCTTTTTTTATACATAAGGGACAAAGTGAGACTCATACGATGATAATGATAGTCACATTAGCGGATGTAAGGAGGAGCGCTATGGGAAAATTGGACCCTTCTATGCGTTTAAAAGTAATGAGGGATACGTTTTACCTCCCTGAACCAAACAGCGGTGTTTTCTTTAGGAATAACCAATGCTCTTTCCGCATGGAGGGAAGTGGAATTGATCAATGGGTTGAGAAGCTGCTTCCGATGTTCAATGGGGAGTACTCCCTTGAGTATTTGACGAACGGACTGCCTGTACCTTATAAAAACAGGGTCATGGAAATAGCAGAGGTATTGCATAAAAATGGATTTGTTCGGGACGTGAGCAGGGATCTGCCACACCAACTGCCCCAACATGCAGTGAAAAAATTCGCATCACAGATCGAATTTGTCGACAGTTTGGCAGGTTCGGGCGCTTCAAGGTTTGAAACCTACCGAGGTGCCAATGTCCTGGCAGTGGGGTCTGGTCCTATTCTGACTTCACTCGTTTCATCGCTGATTGAATCGGGATTGGCTAAGCTGCAGGTGCTCTTGACCGATGAGGTACCGACGAATAGAGGGCGGCTGCAGGAACTTGTGGAACATGCGCGTAAAACGGATCCGGAGGTAGAGCTCCTGGAAGTCGGATTCAGTGAAGACGGATGGCGGGAGACCCTGAAGCCCTTCGATTCCATTTTATATGTAAGTCAAAACGAAAATCTTGAGGAAATGGAGCTCCTCCATGCCATTTGCCGGACCGATAAGAAGCAGTTTATTCCGGCGATTTGCAACAGGCAGACAGGAATCGCAGGACCCATCATCCACCCTGATTCCGAGGCTGGTTGGGAATCTGCTTGGAGGCGCATTCACACTACAGCCTTACGAAAAGAAGATCAGGTTTCGATCGAATCGGCGATCCCTGGAGCGATGCTTGCGAACATGGTCGTCTTTGAATTATTCAAGGAGATAACGGGAGTGACAAAATCAGATCAGCGAAATCGAATCTTCCTGCTGGATTCAGAAACGCTTGAAGGAAGCTGGCATTCCTTTCTACCTCATCCCCTGGAGATTGAATATTCAGGAGCTGAAGGTATTCAGAATGTGGAAACACGGATAGAACAGGTTTCAGAAAGATCTGATCCTGAAAAAGTATTGTATCTCTTTACTCTGCTGACGTCTAAAGAGACGGGGATTTTTCATGTGTGGGAAGAAGGAGATACGAAGCAGCTGCCATTGGCTCAATGCCGTGTCCAGCCGGTCGATGTCCTGTCCAAGGGCCCTGCAGAACTGTTGGATGAGGTAATCTGCAGCGGCTTGACCCATGAAGAAGCACGCAGGGAAGCAGGGTTAAGGGGGATAGAGAGATACGCTTCAAGATTGGCAAGTTTGATCGTTCCTCGTGAAACTGGGGAATACATGGCCACCTGCACTGGAGCGACGTTTGCAGAATGCGTCGGCCGCGGTCTTCGTGAGTGTTTGACTGATGGGCTGAGGAAAAGAGAATCGGTTCAAAGCAGCACGATTTCCCGCCTTGAATTGGATAGGGTTGAGGATGAAACATGCCGTTATTATTTACAGGCACTGACCACCATGCAAGGAAAGCCGGAAATCGGATTAGGGGAGGATTTGGCTGGATTTCCTGTCGTCTATGTTCGTGGAAGGAATGGCTGGTATGGGAATACCGATTTCACGATTACCATGGCATTGAGGAACTCTCTTCAGCATGCACTCTTTCAAGCTCAGAACGATAAAGATGCTTTCGACGCAAAACCGGTTGTTGTTGCAATAGAGCAAGGAAAGCCAGAGAGAATCACCATTCCAGCCAGTGAAGACAGGACCCAGTCTTTGAAAGAAGCGATGCAAACCTTGAAAAGGAATCAAAAGCAGGTAGTGGTGTATGAACTGAATATTGAGCCCGTTTTTAAACAGGAGCTCGAAGGCGTGTTTGGTGTGCTGCTGCGAGAGGAGGAAACCTGATGAATTCTTTCGTAGTGATTGTGGGGGATGGGCTGCTTGCGGACCTTGTATGTGCGCAAATTTCAGCGCGGTATCCCGTTTTCCGGCAAAAAAACGTTGAAAAAAAGTTCCCGGCAAATACAGACTTAGTGCTGACATTGGATGATACATGGAATCCGGCTGTGCATCAAATGGCAGAAGAAGTGATGAGGCAGTCGTCTATCCCATGGCTGAGAGGCTTTGTTTCGTTTGGAGAGGGTATCATCGGCCCACTGGTTCATCAGAACACACCAGGATGCTCACAATGTGCAGATTTAAGACGTCTCCTTGGAGGAAAGGAACGGAATGAGATGCGGGAGGTACAGGAAAAACTCGCTGAAGAGGGTGGAATAACGAAAGACCCATGGGCTTCGAATACCGGTTTAGTGCACATGACTCACATCATCGCAGCAGAAGTTGGCCGGGTCCTTGAAGATGCAAAGCCACACTCCAAAGGACAGGTATGTTTAACCGACTTGAAAACATTGAACAGCTCCTGGCACTCTTTCGTTCCCGACTCATTATGCCATAATTGCAGCCCGATACCGGACGATTCGCCTGAGTTAGCCCGTCTTTCCATCGAGCCCAGTCCGAAGATCCATGCCGGCAGTTTCCGCTGTACTCCCCTGGGTGAACTGAAGAACGTCTTGATAAAAGACTATCTGGATAATCGGACCGGACTTTTCAACAGCAAGATGTATGACCTGGTGACGCCTTTTGCAGATGCGAGTGTCAATATGCCGATGTTCTCCGGGGATGAAGGGACGGCTGGACGGACACAAGTCTACTCAGATAGCGAGCTGACAGCCATTCTTGAAGGATTGGAGCGTCACTGCGGTCTGGAGCCCCGGGGCAAACGGACAGTCGTCCATGATAGCTACCGACAGTTGGTGGAGCATGCACTGAATCCGCTGAAGGTCGGCGTGCATACCGATGAACAGTACGCGATGCCAGGTTTTCCATTTGAAAAGTTTGATCCTGAAAGGTCCATTGACTGGGTGTGGGGATATTCCCTCATCGAAGAACGTCCGATTCTCGTCCCTGAGCTCCTTTCCTATTACAGTCTGGGCTGCAGCTCATCCGGTTTTGTTTATGAAACGTCCAATGGCTGTGCACTTGGAGGAAGCAGGGAGGAAGCGATTTTTTACGGAATCATGGAGGTAGTCGAACGGGACTCTTTCCTTTTGACCTGGTATGCAGAGCTCAACCTGCCGCGTCTTGATCCTCTTTCATCAGGGGACGAGGAGCTCCAGTTAATGATTGAACGGATGCGGGCGGTCGCAGGGTATGATCTCTATTTATATAACTCGACCATGGAGCACGGAATTCCAAGCGTCTTTGCGATGGCCAAGAACAGGAAGGATAAAGGATTGAATCTGATCCTTGCGGCAGGTGCCCATCTGGATCCAGTGAGAGCGGCAAAAAGCGCGATTCAGGAGCTCGCCGGGATGATGCTGAATCTGGATGAAAAGTTGGAGAAGAACAAGGCGAAATATGAAAAAATGCTGGTCGATGATTCCCTCGTAATGCAGATGGATGATCACGGCATGCTGTATGGACTGCCCCAGGCCGAGGAACGTTTCACGTTTTTACAAGATGACAGCCGGCCATTGCGAAGTTTCAAAGAAGAATTCAACTGGAGCTCCGATCACAGTGATCTTACGGATGACCTGAAGGATATTCTTGAAAGATTCCGAAGCCGGAGCCTTGATGTCATTGTCGTTGATCAAACCGCCCCGGAACTTGAAAAGAACGGACTATACTGTGTGAAAGTATTGATTCCCGGCATGCTTCCCATGACATTCGGGCATCATCTCACCCGTCTTACAGGATTGGAAAGAGTCCTTAACGTCCCGGCGGAATTGGGATATGCCGACCGGCCATTGACATATGATCAGCTTAATCAAAAACCGCATCCGTTTCCTTAAGGTAGTAGGAGGTAAGGAGGATGAGTCTG
Source organism: Rossellomorea aquimaris (assembly GCF_035590735.1). NCBI lineage: Bacteria > Bacillati > Bacillota > Bacilli > Caryophanales > Bacillaceae > Rossellomorea > Rossellomorea aquimaris. The sequence continues at coordinate 3,358,200 of NZ_CP141595.1, read as the reverse complement.
GAAGAATTTTTACACAATCTGCAATGTAATATCAATCGGGCCAATCAGCCAAACTGGGAAGTGGACTGGGAGGATGCCCCTCTTCCTTATAAGCTTTACCTGGGGCTGCGAGTTGTGCCATTGTCTCTGGATGTACCGGTGTCACTCACCGTAAGCCCGTCGCCGTCAGAACCCGATTTAGAAAGACTCGGGCATTTTCTCTGGTATGTTTATGGCATCACCGGGGTAAGCCAGTCGGTGGATCCCGATGACTCCGAGCATCAGGAGTCTTACCCCATCCACTCCTATCGGCGGTTTGCTCCATCAGGAGGGGCGCTGTACCCAAATGAACTATATATCTATTTAAAGTTGGATGATTTGCCCGATGGAATCTACCATTATGATGTCGCACACCATCGTCTCGTCCTGCTCCGGGAGGGGAATGTCGATTCGTACTTAGAACGGGCACTCGGCAATCGCTGCGATATATCAACTTGTTTTGGCGCAGCCTTTGTTTCCACAAGATTTTGGAAAAACTTTTTTAAATACAATAACTTTTCCTATCGGCTGCAGGGGTTGGATGCAGGCGTCCTGATGGGGCAGTTGCTGGAGACCGCCAAACGGTTTGGATTCGAGTCAGGGGTGTATGTTCAATTTCTGGACTCAGCGATCAACCGTTTACTTGGACTGACCGAGGAAGAGGAAAGTGTCTATTCCGTCATCCCGCTTTCAGTTGCTGCAACGAATTGGGCTGGAAACGGGAAGGGAGTGGAAAGGACATTCACTGCTGAAGAAGTATGCCGGGAGCTGCCCGTTGTTTCTGCAGAACTCTACGAAAAGTCTGAAAGAATTAGAGAGTTTCCTATGTTACTGGCAGCGAATGAAGCTTCTAAAATCGATTCAACCGGCTATTTTCAGAAACTCGGAAAACAACCGGTTTTTAGAAACGGAGAAAAAGAAATTCATTTGCCAGATATCGAGCCATTCTCCTATGATTTTGTTGAAGCATGCAAAAATCGCCATTCCCCGGAAATGGATTTTGTCATGGGTAAGGTAAGTCAGCAGAAACTCGCGACGATATTGAAAAAAGCAGCTCAGTCATATGCTTTTCGTAGTGACATCAACGAGGTTTCTTACGGAGATGAATCCCGTGTTTCGATCTTTGGCTGTTTCTATAATGTGGAAGGCGTACCCAATGGCGCATACGCATATGACAGTGGCCGCCATTCATTACGGGAAATCAGTACAGGAGATTATCGTCTTCAGCTTCAATCGGGTCTGTCCCTGGATAACGTCAATTTGCTTCAAGTGCCGTTGTGCCTTCATATCATTGGAAACAAAGATTACTATCAAGACACCTTGGGATACAGAGGCTACAGAATCATGCAAATGGAAGCCGGAATGCTTGTACAGCGCCTGCTTTTAGCTTCGTCTGCGGCCGGGTTTGGCGGACACCCGCTTCTTGGATTTGATACGGCGTTGACGGATAGAATGTACAAACTCGATTCTACGGGCCAAACGACCTTGATCCAGATACCGATCGGACCTTTTCGGGAGCGGGCTTGGATGAAAGGGAGTTTGCTAAGTTGAGGAGGGGTGGCCATGGGGACAGGTCCCTTGGCTTTTAAAAGGAGCAGCGATGTCTGTCCCCGTGGTGCTTTTGATTCTTACAGATAAAGAAAATTCGACATGTTGGCACGATTATCGAATTTCTCGCATGATTGCATCTGAAACTCGCACGATTATTACAGAAGCCGCATGATTTTTCCAAATCCCCCACGTTAATTGTAAACCACGCATGAATCTTCGCTATACCCCTTTTCAAGGGGATAAGATGGAAGGTCTGAGAGGTTGGAAAAGACTATTTTGAGGAAAACCTTTCAAAAAACGTCCCTTTGGCAGGCCACGGGACGTTTTTTTTGATGAAAATGAGGACGGTCCCCACTCTACTCGGATAGGAACGTCCCCAGTTAACCCTTGTTCAGTTAAAGGGCCATTTAGTTGAACAAGAGTATTGCTCAAAATCATAAAATTTGAAATAATTGGTATTATGAAACATTCAGCTATAAAACTTTAGAGGGTGCATTTATGGAATTTGTTATCACTAATGAACAAGTTAAACAAGAATTGGAAAAGCGTTGGTAGACCGAATTTAAGAAGAGAGAAATAGATATACCTTTTAAAAAAACTACTGTTTCTTTTTCTACCCCCCAAGAGATAATTAATTTTATTAATGAAGAGTTTCCAGTGTGGTCAAAAATACTGGAAGATCAACAACGGTCAAATTTGACAAATAAGATAAAACAATTTGTAAATCATAGTACAAACTCACACCAAGCCACAACTAACGTTAGGGAGTTATATAATCTCCTTGTTAATCTCTCTAATAACAAGGAAATTATATATTCAAAATCACCAGAAGGAAAACTAATAAACAAGCTAGATTCGATAGAAGCTAAAGGATTCCATAAATACATAGCAAATAAGCCATTTAATACGCGTAATGAGGATCTCGATAGTAGGTTAATATATGGGGCATTTTTAGCAATTCTATTCGAAAAAGGGTTTGTAAAAAAGAAAGAAATTCAAGGATTATTAGAATCACCGGAAGATATTTTCAATGATTATCAATCGGATTATGAAAATGAAATCGATTCTTTAAAATTGAAAAAGGAAGAGTTAGAGGAAAAAATTAAAAATCTTCAAAATTTTCTTAGTAACATAGAAGAAAAGACCCTCGGTGATATTAGTACATTAAATAATGAGTGGAAAAAGGAAGTTGCTGAATTAGTAAGTCAGAAGAAGACAGAAATTGAGACTTTAGAGGCGCAATATTCAGAGAAATTAAAGTTAAGTGGACCAACCCAGTATTGGACAGAACTTTCAAAGACTTATAAGACACAGGGCATTATTTGGTCTTCGATTTCTCTAATTATTGGATTAGGATTAGGGTTAATAATTTGGGATTATCATCACATCTTAACCTTTCTGACACAACAAATGTAACTAATACTTTACAAAAATATTTAATTGTGGGCGTAGCCACTTCAATTGGTTTTTACCTTTTAAGTCAAGGAGTCAAGATTACAATGAGTCGGTTTCATCTTTCTACAGATTACGAAGAAAGGGCCCAACTAACTAATGTTTATCTCGCATTAATAAATGCAGAAGAAAATTATCCTACTGAAGAAAAGCAGATTATTTTACAATCTATTTTTAGTAGATCAGAAAGTGGATTGATAAAAGGTGATTCAGGACCTGTAATGCCGAATAATTTTTTGACACAAATACTTAAAAACACAAAGTAGAGGGTTTCCAACTTTAACAGTTTCCATGCAGCCATACTTCATTTTTCCTTTATTCTTTAATGGAAGGTTTGTATCAGGGCTAGAGAAAACTAAGTAGGTGAAGAAAAGTGAGTAAAGTTATAGAAAAAATTGAAGAAATAGATGTAGGAGAAATAGGGATAGCTATATATTCTACAGTAGAAAAGAGAGAAAAATTCTCCTTGAATAGTGAGATTGAAGTCCCTCTTGCATCATCTGCAAAAGTAGCAATAGCATTTTGTGTAGCGAAATGGGTAGATGATGATTTGGTAAATTGGGATGATATTATTGAAGAAGTGTCATTTAATCCAGCTGAAGATAGCAAAGAAGTTTATCCTCATCTACAAAACAGACAAACGCTCCCTTTGAGAGAAGCGGTTGAAGTGATGATTGCTTGCCACGATAGTTATATCGCCAGATGTATTGTTGATTTTTGTGGTGGTTGGGAAAAGTTAAACAAGTTCATCAAGTCTTACTATCCTTCAATAAGTGTTACTGAAAACCCAAGGGATATTGAAAATAAGGCTCAACTAAATGAAATGCTTGATTTGATGATTCATATATATCAGGGGTACCAAACACAACCTCTCTTATGGACACCAATCGTAAATGGTTTGGTTAGACAAAAGGGAGATATTAAAAAAATACCCGCACACCATCTTAACCATATGACAGGTGGATTAGAAAATGTTGTTGTTGATATAGGTGTAATTGGTGACTTTAATCAACAGCCTTATATCTATGCACTAGGGGCGGTTAATTTAACTAATAGATTAAGCAATCAGGTTGCTGACAATAAGATTATTGAAGCTATGGAATTGCTTTATGCTGAATATTTAAAACAGTAATCAGCTTTAATCTTACATACTGGATAAGCAGCCACCCTTTGTTCAAGTAAAGGGCAGTTTAATTGAACAAATGATTGTTATAAAATCCGATGTGCACCCAATACAAAGTATATTATCTGTCGATTGATAGGCGAGAATGTCAGAGGAGATATGTTAAATGATAGGCTTGTATATTTTATGCTTAATTTTTATGTGCCTTATGGTAGGGGTTATCTTTATTCGTAAGCATTTTAACAAAGCGGGTTATAATCATGGGCAAAAAAGAGATGCTATGATTGTACTTGGTTATCCCGCAAAAAAGGATGGAAGAATGACTCCAATTTTACGAGAACGTATCAATAAAGCAACGGACCTCTATCACACTGGAATTGCTGAAGTAGTTATTTGTTCGGGAGCATCTGTCGCAAATAACCATGTTGAGGCAGAAATCATGGCAAGAGCCTTAGTGGAATTAGGCGTGGATGGTAGCCAAATTATACGAGAAATAAAGGCGAGGGGCACTTATGAAAATTTGGTGAAATCGCGAGAAATCATGCACGAGAGAGGGCTGAAAAAAGCGGTTCTAGTCACCTCACCTTGGCATTTGCGAAAAGCTAGTTCATATGCGTTTCGGCTAGGAATTGACCATACCTTGGAAAAGTCTAAGGTGCCAAAAGAGTTCGTCATAGGATTAGGAATCATTTACGTTTACATATACATACAGATGTTCATAATTTATTTGCGTTTTTATAAGGGAAGACAATGAAACTTACTCCATTAAGAAGTTTGAAAATGTCTCTGTTTTAGTAAGAAAAGATATAGTCAGAATTGGTGATTATTCAACTAACGGGGGCGTTTGCTGAACAAGCAACCGTCCCTTTGTTCAGGTAAGAACATAATAGTTAAATAAGGATTAAAAAGAGGTGAGTGGAAATGAGTCTTGCTAGTTATATTGGCTGCAATATAGAACTACCGATTACCGAAGATGAATATTCAGATGAGTCTTTCTATATTGGAGGATGTTTTGCGGATGAGGAAAACTTGCAAAATGTAAATGAATATCAGTTTACTACTCCCTATGTTTACGAAGTATCAAGTCATTGGGGGATTGAAATTACGGAATATACGAATCCAGAAACGTGTGCAGAATCGAAAGATAAGCTACTGGAACTATGTGAAAGAATGGATGGTTATCTGAAACAGGGGGAATATTTTGAGTTGTATAGTTGCTGGGTAGGCGAAGAAGACGAAAAAAGAGAGGGAGAACTAAACTTACAAATGAATAACTTCGATATCGACCAGGTTGAAATACCTGAAAAAACGTTAGTGAGAATTGTAAAGTAAAAATCTCACCTTCAACTAACGGGGGCAATAGCTGAAGATCGGGAGCTGGTCTCAGTATTATCGGTACTCCATTAAAGGGCAGTTTAGTTTAAGAAGAAAGAACTAAAATAGCTTCAATCAGATGGTGTAATTTAGGGGGATGAGAATGATAAAAAGGAAGTACGGAAACCGTTCAGAATGGAATAGAGTTATTAAAAGGAAATATTCACAATTATTTCTCGATACTAAAGAATTCAAAGGTTACATAACTTTATTAAATACAATAAAAGTAACAGAACCATTATCGGTTAGCTATGGAGAAAGTAAAGTATTTATAGTTGATGATGGCTATATGTGGCTTCAACAATTCCCTTTAGAAAAAAATCATTCAGTAACTACAATGTTTAATGGTAATGGGGATATAGTTCAGTGGTATATTGATATATGCGTTCGTAATGGAATAGAAAATGATATTCCTTGGATGGACGATCTATTTTTAGATCTTGTTCTATTACCATCTGGAGAGATAATTGAAAAGGATGCTGAGGAACTAGAAGATGCATTATCAAAAAGAATTATTGATAAAACTCTTTACGATTTAGCGTGGAATGAAGTAAAAACCATTAAAAGTTTAATAAGGACAGGTAACTTTAACTTGATTAAATTGTCAAACAGTCACAAGGAAATACTATCCAATATTTTGAAGTAGCTATTATTCAACTAACGGACCAATAGTGAAGATATTGAAGTGATACTCCTGCCATCGCCCTTATTCAATCATCGGGCTGTGTAATTGAATATTAGGCAGTATTCTTTAATGTGAAAAAGAGATGTGTTTTTTATGAAAGTTGTTCCTGAAATTCAAATATTTTTAGGTTTCTTTTGGGTTATCATTGCTTTCCTTCAAGCCTATATTAACTGGGGAGCAAGAGTGGTTTTCTCTTATCTCTTTTTAATTGGTGGAATTGGTCTTTTAGTTGATAACTTTGTTGCACTATATAAAAAATTGAAAAATAGGAGTAACCCTTTGCATCACTAAAAGTAATTCAGTAAACGAGGCTTTAGCAAAAAATAGGATTTGTCGCTTCGACACCTCTATATTCTTATTCAACTGCTACAACAGTTTAAAAAGAAAATCCTATTATAGTGATTTTAATTACATTCAATCAAATTTAGGGAGATTAATCTATGTTGGATTTAGATAAAACAAGAGAAAAAATCATTGCATTAGATGAATCAGATGCTAAAAGCATAATAATAATGACTGCCGCTTATTTGGAAATGACAGAAGACGAAGAAAGTACATTTACAAGCGATAAATGTGTACATCAACTAATAAAGCTATTAAATGACATCCCTAAACCAGATGTACTTAAAGAGATATATAAGAAAAAACAACAAGAAACTTAATAGAAGAATTGTGAAACATTACACTTAAAGTAATGGGGCGTTAATCTAAAAAGAATTAACACTTTTTTTGTTGAAGTTATTGGATTAACGGGCAGATTAGTGAAAGATGATACTTAAACTAATGAGCAGGTTTGTTCAATAAGAAATCACAAAAGGATGAGCATTTACTATAAATTAGATTTGACGTATTAATGTCTAATAAGAAAGTAATGGGAAAAATGGAGATGAAGCACATTAGTTATCAATAAAAATATATGGAGGAATAGTTATGTGGGTAATATTTGGGGTTATTGCAATAGTAGCAACTTTTATAAATCTTTATATGTTTACAGCAGGAAAGGATTATAAGCTTGCTATGGCGATGGGACTATCTTTTACTGCATTAACACTTTGTGCAGATTACAGTTATGTATCCCGGTGGGTAAAAGTGGAAGATTGGGCGGCTTTATCGGATGTAGTACCTGGTATGGCAAGGGCATTATGGTTTTTGACAATTGTTTCTATCTTACTAAATATAGCACCTATACTTTTGGAACGAAAACGTAAGAAATTATGACTTATTATCACTTCATTTATACACCTTGTCATTTAGAGAATTCACAGAGTCATTTCAATCAGTTTTATAGCTGGATCTAGCAGCTGATGGACCCCCTTTGTTTTCAGGAAATGAGAAGAGTGTTAAAGGAGAATATACTAAAATTTTTTCTTGTATATGAGTAACTGGGGAAGAAAGTAATACTCTCAATATTGAATCGATTAAGGAGAAAATTTTATGATTACAAGTAAGATGGCAAAGTTAGATTTAGTCCAGTTTGATAAAAAAGACATCCCGGGTTTAATTGAACTGTCTGAATCAGTTGGGTGGGATTATGATGAACACGAGATTGGTACTGTTATGTCATCTGGTAAAGTATTTGGCCATAAAAATAATGAGGGTAAGATTGTTTCAAGCGCAGCCATTATCCCTTATGAAACGAATCTAGCCTCTATTGGTATGGTCATAGTCAACAAAGAATATAGAGGAATGGGATTAGGAAAAGAAGTGACACAACAATGTATGAATTCTCTTTCAAGTGACTTTTCAATTATGCTAATTTCAACTGAAAATGGAAAGCCTCTCTATGAAAAAATGGGATTTCAAATCGTTGACCATGTGCACAAGTACATATGTGATACCTATTCAACTTCTAATCTAGCCAATAGAAAAGTAACCATTGAACATTTTAATGAGAGCGACTTAAATAAAATAATTGAGTTAGATGAAGAGGCTTATGGAGATAAAAGAAGCACCTTTCTTAAACATAGAATTAATCAATCCAAGGATTGTGTAATGGTGAAAGATACTATAGGGAACATTATAGGTTTTGGATTATCTATATTAGGCCCTATCAATCTAATAATAGGTCCCATTGTGGCACCGGATGCTCAGGTAGCATCTATGATTCTAGAAAAGCTGGCTATTGGACATCAAGGCAAATTAAGGATCGATATACCATCAGGTAATGGAGTGTTTATGGAAGCCGTAGAGAAATGCGGGTTTTTAAACGTGAGTAATCCACCCATTATGATGTTTAATTCCACTAAGATGCCACAGAGAAATGGTGAATTATTTGGAATTGCTGCTCAGGTGTTTGGTTAAGAGACTTCGATATTAATAATTTCTCCGATCTGAATGTCGGTAGCTTCTTTATTCGATTATCGCTGCAGTTTAGGCGAAAAAGCAACTTTTATGCTATTGATAGTTGGCCAAAATGAAGGGATAGATTAAATGACTAAAGAAATGTTAGTGCAAATAAATGGTTGTAAACTATATGCAAAATTGGTGGGAGAAAATCATGAAAAACCAACTGTTGTAATGGATGCTGGATATGGTGATTTTTCCAAGGCTTGGGATTCAGTAATCGAAGATCTTTCAATGCTCTCTAATGTTCTAATTTATGATAGAGCGGGACTTGGGAAAAGTGAGACAAGTTCTAATCCCAGAACTAGCGGTGAGATGGTAAAAGAATTGAAGGAACTTCTTATTGAAGCCAACATTAATCCCCCCTATATATTAGTGGGGCATTCATTTGGTGGAGTAAACTTGAGAATGTTTGCAACTGAATATCAAAATGAAGTTTGTGGACTTGTCTTGATTGATTCTACACCTGAAGATTATAGAGAAAGATTTCTCCCAACAATGTCAGAGGATTTTCAACAAGCTTATAATAAGCAATTCATTTATGAAGGAAATTATGATGAATTTATGGAGAGCTTAAAGCAGTTGAAAGACACTAGACTTAAATTAAATGTCCCACTAATTGTTCTTTCAGCTGGAAAAAAAGCTCATTATTCAAAGGAATCACAAGAGTTATGGAATGAAATGCAGAAAGAGATACTTGAAATATCCTATTTAGGTGAATTGGTGATTGCTGAAAACAGTGCTCATTATATACAAAATGATGAACCAGAAGTGGTAGTAAGTGCTGTGAAAAAGTTGATTGACAGTGTTTAAAGTTAGATTGTGAAAAATTACACTTGAATTTATCGTGGAGATAGCTAATAATGGGTCGATTCTTCAGCTTTATCGATACTCCATTAAAGGGCAGGTTAGTAAAAGAATGGATTTATAATACAAGTTGAATTATTATTTAGAAAATAGATACTAAAAGGAGTAGATTTATAATGGAAAAGGTCACACCATTTTTAATGTTTCAAGATGGCAAAGCAGAAGAAGCAATGAATTTTTACACATCTCTGATTGAGGATTCAGCAATTACAAATATTGTTCGATATGGTGCAAATGAAAGTGGGGATGAAGGAACTGTCATGCAGGCTACTTTCACCTTAAAAGGTCAAGAATTTATGTGCATTGACAGTAATGTAAAACATCAGTTTTCCTTCACACCTTCGTTCTCAATATTTGTTACTTGTAATACTGAAGAAGAACTTGACAATCTTTATCAGAAACTGAACGAAAGTGGACAAGCACTTATGCCACTAGGAGATTATGGATTCAGTAAGAAATTTGGCTGGTTAAATGACAGTTTTGGAGTTTCGTGGCAACTAAATCTACCTAAATAATATGAAGAACTTATATCCTGTTCATACCGATAATAAAAAGGATATATTGTTAAACTAACGGGGGCATTTATTAAAGAACGCGTCCGGTTTTATTTATCGGAAATAAGTTTTCAACATCATGCCAGATTGTTGATCGTTTTACGAAGATTTGTATTTTGAAAGGATTCTTACTCACCTTGAGAGGGGAGTAAGGGAAAAAGTGCTAGAAAATAGTCGGTACCAAACCTCCATCCATACGAATCGGAGAACCTTTAAAAGCAGAAGCATAAGGGCTACATATAAAGGTAGTTAATCTACCTATTTCAGCTGGCTTGATAAATCGTTGAATTTCAGATTGAGGTAGATTTTTAGTCATAAATTCTTTCTCTTTTGCTGAAAAAGTCATATCTTCATTTGGATACATCCCCTCAATTATATGATGCACATTTTCAGAGAGCGATGGTCCTGGCAAGATGGTATTGATTGTAACTTCTTTTCCTATTGTTAATTTAGATAGGCTTTTTGACAATGATAATAGCATTGATTTTGTCATACAATATTGAGGCATTTGTCCCGATGGCATAACTGCTTCTTCACTCGCAATAAAGATAATTCGGCCAAAATTATTTTTTATCATTTTAGGTAAGTAAAATTTGGATAGTCCATTTGCTGCAAGAACATTAGTACGGATATACTTTTCCCATACTTCATCGTCAACGTCCTCATACTTCATAATTTCATAAATCCCCATATTGTTAACTAAAATATCAATTTGGGGATGTTTTTTAAATAATGCTTCCCTTTGTTGATTATCTACAATATCGGCAGTAGCATTTTGAGGGAAGATATCAGGGAACTCTAACTTAATTTCATTTACAGTTCGTTCTACCTCTTCGTAATTTCGTCCATTAATTAGTACATTAACACCTTCCTTTGCAAGTTCAATGGCAATTGCTTTACCGATCCCTTTTGTTGAACCAGTGACTAAAGCTGTTTTATTTTTTAAGTCCATATCCATAATACATTGCTCCTTTTAGATTGAAAGATTTTTCTTTTCTTTTGTAGTTCTTATTAAGTTATCCTGCTGATAATACAGTGTCGAAAAGTAAACTAGTCAATTTATCAAGTTTGCACCGAGATGTTCAGCACGCCATTGTAAAGGAGTAGCACCTTCCCATATGTGAAAGGCGCGGTAGAATGAGTTTTGGTCTTCATATCCAATCAAAAAGGCAACCTCTTTAATATCCAACGACGGGTCAGCCAGGTATTCTCTTGCCTCATCATGTCGAACTTTTACTAACAAATGCTTGAAGCTTGTGCCTTCTTCAGTAAGCCGCCGTTGCAAGGTTCGATCACTTATCCCTAACTCGCTCGCAATAGTCTGAATGTCAGGGCGACCTCCTGCTAAGCTACGTTTCATGATCCACTTGACCGTCTCGCTAATTGAAGGGCTGCGTGGCTGCTCATTCAACGACTGTTCCAGTACCGGAGTCAGTATCTCTAGCAATTCTGCATTATACGAGACAAAGGGACGATCCAGATCTGCTCGATGTATAGTCAACCTGTTACAATTTGTACCGATCTGAATTCGGCAGCCGAAGTAATCTTCAAGTATCTGCATGTCGCCAATTGAATGAGTAGAAAATTCTACTAACTTTGCTGTTAAAGGTTGACCTGTGCCCCGGCGCCCCAATTCGAGAAGAAATGCCAAAGTAATGCCAATTAATATGGACAGACCGGGTTGTTCACTATGAAATGTTTTTATTTCAATTGTACAGTGTTCACCTTCCTCGGTGATATGTAAGCTTTCAGGTGGGCAAAGTTGTTTGTACTTGGCCATTCGCTTTAAAGCATCACGGTAGTCACGAGCGTGGTAAGTTGCTAAGACAGTCGGAGGGAAATGATCTGTTTCAAAGGATGTCGCGAGCTTGATGATTCCTTTGGAGGTGTCATCAACGAGTTCGGAAAAAGCCTGCCAGATCGCAAAATATTGGGCTGTGGTGACAAATGGATCAGAAACAATGGAGATTGGCAATTGTGCTTTTCGAACTACCTCGTTGGCGACTATTCCCAATTGACGTAATCCTGTCCAAAATCCTGCAGGGATTTTTATACGATCAGAGGTATAGAACGTCATACATATGGGCCTCCTTTATCTATTTTCATTAGTAGTTTAAGCGTGTCCTTCTTTGCTAATAGTACAGTTTAATAGTAACTCTCCAACGATGCTTTGTAACTAGCGAATGGCGACAAAACACTTGCTAACTACGCCAAATAATATTAAAAACGACAGCAGTACACAAAGATCTATTTACTAAATTGGTTAGTTTTTTTAAAGCTCTATCTTATTTTCCACTATTCAGCAAACAAAGCGCAATTGTTGAATAAGTAAGATGAGAAAATAACAGATTTATTTGCTGAGCAGTACAAATAAAGTGCAATTACTTTTCTTATTCAAAAGACCGGGGCTTATCCTGAGCTGGCTGAGCTTCTTTTGTGTTTAAATTTTTTCTTGAGTAAGATGCTTGATTTTGAAATAATTGGTATTAAGTTAAAGGGCAGTTTACTTGAAGAAGGAATCCAAATAATCGGTATCGAATCATATTATAAATTTCATAAGGAGATAACAAACGATGAAGTTCAATTCCGTTCACATTGATAGATTATTAATATAATGTACGAAAGGCTGGAATAAATCATGGCAAAAAAAGAAGCATCGAAAATTCAAACAGAACGATTGATTTTACGTCCGAGAGCAGAAAAAGACATTCCCAATATGCTTAAAATGTTTAACAATGATGAAGTAAGAGAATTTCTTGGAATTAATCCCCCTCGTGATGATCATTCAATGTTAGAAATGGTTAGGAATCGTACTGAAACAAAATGGACTGTCGCATTAAAAGATACGGATGAATTCATCGGTGATGTAATGATTCCAGAAATAGCAGAAGGTTATCTTGGCGAAATTGGTTATCGCTTCATGAGGGAGCATTGGGGATGCGGTTTTGCGTATGAAGCGGTTTCCGCGGTCATTGAGCATTGTAAAAGCACATTAAACCTTAAACGCCTATGTGCTACTATAGATAATAAAAATATGCCGTCAAAAAAGTTAATTGAAAAACTCGGGTTTACTTTGGTAGCGGTGTTGCCTGAATCGAATTTAAGAGGCAGAGTTGCCGATATAGCTTACTATTCTCGTATAGTATAAGCATCCTTACGCTCTCCTGAGAAAAATGAACAAACAGTTGAGTGTTTAAATGGGGGATATTTTTGGTCAAGCGATATGATTTTAGTGAAGAGGATTAGGCGGGAAGATATTGAAAGAGTGATTAAACCACTAATAATAGATGGTGAATTTGAAAGAGTATTTAGTCGTTGTGAATAATAGGCTTATTCCATTAACGGGAGCTATTGCTGAAGACCAATCAGGCAGCTGGTCTTCAGCGTTTTTTCTTTCTGACAGACTCATAAAATTCAGAAAACCATCAATTCAATAATCTTTTCGTATAAAAAAACTTATTAAGAAACATGCACTAGAAAAAATATAAATCATATATAGGTGATATCCCGTTTGAATGCTTGAGGAGGATATTATGAAACCACCTATGTTACCTAGTGAAAAATATTTCGGCAATTTAGAACTAGTTTATTCATTTTATGGGGCTATGCCTACAGGTGTTAGTGTTTCGGAAACTGGTCGTGTTTTTATTTGTTTTCCGAAATGGGGAGACGATGTTAAATTTACGGTAGCGGAAATTGTTGAGGATAAATTGCAGCCTTATCCTAATTTACAAACCAATTTGGTTAACCCTGAGAATATCACAATGACTTTCATCAGTGTCCAAAGTGTAGTTGCTGATGGAAGGGGAACGTTATGGGTATTAGATACAGCGGCACCCAATTTTTCTGAACCAATTAAAGGTGGGGCGAAATTAGTCGCTGTTGATTTAAAAACCAATACAATTAGAAGAGTATATACCTTTACAGAGGATGTTGTCCTGCCAACAACTTACCTGAATGATGTCCGATTTGATTTTCGTGTTGGAAACGCTGGTTATGCCTATATAACGGATTCTTCTTCCAAAGGACCAGGAGCTATTATCGTCGTAGATTTAGAAAATGGAAACGCATTTAGACGGTTAAATGGAGCAAATTCAACTTCACCCGATCCCTATTTTATACCGAAAGTAGAAGGAAAAGTGTTGATGAATCGAAATAAAGATGGCGGGACTTCTCCCTTTAGATTGGCGTCTGACGGTATTGCGATTTCTCCTGATGGAAAGGTTTTGTTTTTTTGTCCACTGACAAGTCGTCATCTATTCTCGATCCCAACAGAAGCCCTGAGAGACAGAAATATACCGGACATGGATCTACCTTATCATGTGGAGTATTGGGGAGAAAAAGGTGCATCTGATGGAATGATTACAGATGCAAAAGGGGTCGTTTATGCTGGAGATTATGAGAACAATAGTATTCGAAAGATATTGCCGAATGGCACAATGGAAACCATCGCACATGATCCGAGAATTTTATGGCCGGATACTTTTTCGATCGGTCCGGATGAATACTTATATGTCATTGTGAACCAATTACATCGACAGGCAAGATTTCATTATGGAAAAGACCTGCGACAAAAACCTTATAGTTTACTTCGTATGAATATTGATGAATTACCTGCATCTACCATTTGATAATGAAAATTAGTTGAATTTGACTGTAGGGCCAATAGGTCGTAATTTGTAATAGTAAAAGAAAACGCGGTTGAAAATGAGGGGAATCGTATATTTCCCTTTTTTACGTGAGTCTCTTTATATTGTGGAATAATTGTGAAAATTTGAGGGGAATTGGTCATAATAGAGCGGGGACGGTTTCCTCTTTATCCGAAAAGAATAATGGGATCATCCCCAGTCAGCTATGTTAGTTGACCGAATCATGCAGATAGGAAACGGCAATCTGAAATGCCTTTATCCTTCTCTCGATGTAGGTACGCTGCCCACTTCCGGGCTTCAGCTTATCAAGAAAGGAAGGAAGCGTCAACAGCAAACCCTCCAGAACCCCTTTTGCCTCTATCAAATCTTCTTTGCTGATATCCAAATCCTTCCCTTCCCCACGTGCATGAAGCACATCTGCGCCAATCCTTGCTGCTTTCAATCGCTTCTCAAGCAACTTTGTCTGAGGAGCACCAGGTTTCATACGAACAAGGGCATTTTCAGATTTACGAATGATGGACAGAAACGCTTCAATTGAATGCTGTTTTTCTTCCATTGTAATATTTTCCATGAGTCAATCACCTCGCTTATCTTAGAATAGACTATTTGTAGTGTAACAAAAAATACAAAACCAGGACTGACATTTAATATAGTGAAGTCTAGAAACAATAGATTATTAAACTCACATAACTTTACAAGAATTCTCACCCCCCCCCCCAACATAAAGCTAATAAAAAAATTCAAGAAATAAGGAGTTTTAAACCAAATGGAAACAAAAGATAAAGTTCAAGCAGAGACCCTGCTTAACCACCTTTTCCGAGGATCTCAACTGGATGGAGTTCAATTCGGGGTATACCCAGGTCCCTTTAGGCTATCTTTCTTTCATTATAAAAACACCGATGTCGAGGATGCCCAACTCTTTTTAAACATTGAATCTAAGTGGTGCCTTCTGTCTTCAAATGTAAAACAGTATCCTTCAAAAGAGGATGAAATAGAAGATCTTTCTGAAGAGGAAAACTATCTCCAAATCATTCGAATGAGAAGACAAGTGGTGGAAAAAATCGAACTGGTTGACGAGCATGCTCCCCACTTACTCATTCGATTTGAAAACGATTATTCATTATTTATAAACGGATATCACGAGAAATTTGAATGTTGGCAAGCAGGGGTTGATGGGAATAGTGAACTTGTAATTGCCTTACCAGGAAAAGACCTGGCTATTTGGACTCCTGATCATATTACTGAATGATGAATGCAGATCGCTTTGATTTGAGGTAAAGAATTAGTGTAAAAAAGTTAGAAAATACGCTTTCTCCCAGTTGGGATTGGGCGTATTTTTTTGCTTTTATTAAGGCAAGAAAAGTTAAGGTTCCTTTAAGCTTCCGTTAAGCTTCTTGTAAATTTTCACCATTATAATAGAAAAAGAAGAATTCTTCAAAAAAGGTTGAATCGATCGATTTATCAACTGAATGTATCTTGTCAAAAGTGTGTTGACCAAGAGAAAGGTTACGTCAAACAAAATGAAACGTAAAGAGACTTATCGTGTAATAGGCATAATCGCATTGTTGTTCGGAGTAGCGCTGTTGCACTTGATTTATGAGAAGCAGCCAATCAAGGTTGCTGTACTCGATAGTGGAATCAATAAAACCCATCCGCCATTGAAAGGAAAGATACATAAATCATTTAATGCCATTCAGCCGAATCAGCCGATTGAAGATCATTATGGTCACGGGACTCCGATCGCAGACATCATAGCTGCCGAGGATTCGGGAGGCGAAATGAGCGGGCTGGCTCAAAATGTGTCCATATATGATGTAAAGGTTCTAGATAAGAAAGGCAACGGGAAGGTAGCCGATTTGGTCAAAGGAATCAACTGGTGCATCCAAGAGAAGGTAGACATCATCAATATCAGTTCCGGTTTTCAAGTAGATGATCAACTCCTTAAGAAGGCAATTGATGAGGCGCTTTCTTCAGGGATTATCATCATAGCGGCAGCGGGTAATACACTGGGGCAAGAGGCTGACTATCCGGCACGCTATGAAGGCGTATGGTCCATCACATCTGTAAACTCCGATATGGTCCGATCTTCATTAGCGGCAAGGGGAAAGGTTGATTTCGCCGCGACTGGGACAGAGGTTCTTTCAATCAATAAAGATGGGGACTTGGAAACCTTCAGCGGTACTTCCTTCGCTGCTGCCCAAATATCT
Source organism: Rossellomorea aquimaris (assembly GCF_035590735.1). NCBI lineage: Bacteria > Bacillati > Bacillota > Bacilli > Caryophanales > Bacillaceae > Rossellomorea > Rossellomorea aquimaris. Next base: position 3,341,377 of record NZ_CP141595.1, on the reverse strand, counting down.
GGATATACAGCCCGCATACTAGATCGTGAGCACAAAGGGATCAAGAACATTTACAAGATGCTACAAAGAGAAGCGATAGATTTAGGAGAAACAGGACCGGACCAAGACTATGGACATGGACTTGTAAGAATAAAATAAAGAGGTGCGCACATTGAGAAAACTATTGCTAAAGTGTTTGGTCATCACATTATTGTTCTCCATACTCCCTCAAGGGACTATGGCAGCAACAGAGGAAGATGCTCAACCACAAGGAATCGATTTAGAACAGGCTGAAAGATCGGTTAGTGAGGAACATGATGTCGATCTTTCAGAACAGGTGAAAGTAGAGATTAAAGAAGATAGTGATGAGAAACTTGTTTTAGATATGAAAGTAGATGAGGAAGACCTGAAAATTGATACAGAACTATCCATGGACCTTGATAGCCAAGATGCGATGATCACAGGAAGCATCGTGGATGAATCAGGAAATGTATATGATGAATCCTACCATGTTGTCTTCCACGAAGTAGATGATGAGATACTGATCGCTACTTTAACCGATACGCAAACAGGTGAAGAGTACGAGATCAACTCTACCACTCTACAAGCTTCAGTTATTCCGATTATAGTGGGGATTGTATTAAGATTAGGTATAAAGTATGCTATTAAAAAGTTTGGAAAAACAGCCGTAAAAAATGCCTTGAAACAAAGCTTGAAGAAAAAATGGAGTGCAGACGATTTAAAATCCCTTCCAAAAGCGGATCAAAATGACATCAAAAAAATGTACGGCACTGCTTCCGATGCCTGGGATTTCTTCAATGCACAAGTCTCCAGTCAAAGGGAAGTATCACCTGGAGTATTTGTCGGAAAAGACAAAAACGGAGTAACCTTTACATACAGGAAATCTTCTAAATCAGGTCCTCCTACTATTGATGTAAACGGCATAAAAGGCGTTAGAAAAATAAAATTTCTATAGGGAAAGAGGTATATAAATGGAAAGAGTACAAAAGGCAGACGACATTTCCCGGTTAAAGGAATCCTTCCAGAGAGTATGTAAGAAATCGGATCCATTTGGTAATCCATTTCAAGAAACCCTGAACGAAAAGATGCTGATCTTCCCGACCAACGGTTATTATCTTCAGGAAAATCAGTTCCATGCTCTGATGAAATCCATTGAACAGGTTGGACAGGGGACCTTTTTCGTGTCGGAGTCGGAAGGTGATTCTTTTAATCTTTCACAGGACTTTCACTCGGAGTTGGCACCACAGCATTGGGTAGTCGAGAGTACCATTTCCTACGAAGACTATCAATCCATGCCTCTTGTGGTCGAGAATTCCCTCTATTCACCACAAGGAGAGTGGGGCTTGCAAATATCTCATGAAGACCACGCAATCCTTGCAGGGAATTCATTATTTATTGACACATTTAAAGAAGCGTATCCCGAATGGAAAGAGGATAAAGAAAAATTTCTTCAATATTGGGTTGGTGCAAATAAGGAATTTGCCACGGATATTACATGGATTGACGACTTCTTAAAACAATTTTAAGCATAAGATCTACAAGACCGATTTCCACATTCAACATAAAAACCGGCCACGTTTGTACTGGCCGGTTTTTGTGGTTTCAGTAGGATTTGAGTTAATGAATGAAAGAGACTTATATGGAGCGATCGATAATACTTTGAATTATAGTGACGGGGTTTTATCCAGGTGTGGGTAAACTCTTTTTTTGTAAAAAATCTTCTTGAGTAAGATACTGGATTTTGAAATAATTGGTATTAATGAAAAGGTAGTTTGATCGATGAATAACTACTTGTGAAAGCAATTTGCAAAGAAGGGAGTAGGATAAAAATGTTCAAGGATAGCATTAAGCTCCCCTTTATATATTTCTTATCATCAACCGTTTGGCAACTTATCGATGATCGACAAGTTAAGTGGACAGATAATATAATGATCTGTTTTTTTATGTTCTTGTTATTGATGTTGTATAATTGGTCGAAAATCCCTTATAAATGGAAGAAGGATAAAGTTGAAGAAGATTAATTTAATAATGTATGAGCAGCGGCAGTTTACTTTGAATAATGACTGTGAGAACAAACACTAAAATCAACACAGCAAACATCAGGGGGAAAGTATATTGAATTTGCACATTAGAGAAGCCACCCGGAATGATTATGATGTGGTTCATCAAATCCAAAGACAAGTGCACGAAATTCATACAAAGGAAAGACCGGATCATTATAAGATGGCTGATACTACGTTAGACCAAAAGTATTTTAACAACTTGATAGAGGGAGAAAATACAAAGGTCTTCTTACTGGAAGAAGACCAACCAATCGCTTATACAATCCTTACGATCAAACATACTGAGGAAAGACCCATCTTCATTCCAAGGAAAGTGGTCTATATGGACGATTTTGGTGTTGATAGTATGTACAGAGGAAAAGGTGCGGGGAAAATATTCTTTGAGAAAATATTTGAATTCGCAAAGGATATAGAAGCAGACTCATTAGAATTAGGCGTGTGGGAGTTTAACGAAAATGCTATAAAATTTTATGAATCAATGAATTTAAAGACAAAAATGAGGCGGATGGAAATAGAGTTATAAAGCTCTCCTTGTACTATCGCGTCCAATTGGTCTATTTGAAAGGAATTGCTAGGGAGAATCACATCATCATGATTTGATATAATGTTTACCACGCAGCCTCAATGCTAAGGAGAGGATAGTGAAATATGGAAATTAACGTTTTTGAAGAGATGGCGAAAAGATACGATACAGAAAATCGAATAGAATTAGCTAAAGTAATTGTTAAAGAAGTAAAACAAGAACTACAAAATAGTAAATCAAACTCTCTAATTGACTACGGGAGCGGCACCGGTCTGATTAGTCTGGAATTAACGGATTTAGTGGAATCCATTTTGTTGGTCGATTCATCAGAACAAATGGTAGAGGTTGCGAATGCAAAGATTTCTCAAAAAGGTATCACCAACTCGGAAGCACTTTATTCAGATTTTACCCAGGGAACTCCAGATCTTAAGACAGACATCGTGTTAATGTCACTCGTCCTTCTTCATATTTCCGATACTAAAAAAATTCTAAAAGAGTTGTTCAACATTCTGAATGATGGTGGCAAGCTCATAATTGTTGATTTTGACAAAAACGATAACATCAGCCACCCGAAGGTACATAACGGTTTTGTCCATGAAGAACTGAAAGAAAAGCTATCCGAAGCGGGATTTAAGTCAACGGAAATCAAGACATTCCATCATGGAGAACGTATTTTCATGAATCAGGATGCCTCCATGTTTATATCCAGTAGTATAAAGTGAAATAGAGGAAACAATAGATTCACCATAGGGATCTCGGTGTCTAACCCTCAACACGTTATCGTTTTAATGCAGTGAGGATCAGATCCACTTTTTAACATATACTCAATGTTATATATCAAGGTATGAAAGAGGGAATTGAATGAGAAATCCTACTAGAGACATTTATAATAAGTTAGCCAATACATATCAAAACGACGTTGATGAGAAAAGCCCTTATAACGCTTATTATGAACGCCCAGCTATGATGACGGCTTTGCCTTCCCAGTTAAAAGGGAAAAAGGTCCTTGATGCCGGTTGTGCGGCTGGATGGTATTCTTCTCAATTATTGCTACAAGGGGCGGAAGTTACTTGTGTAGATATCAGTTCCGAAATGGTGAAAGCAGCGAGGCATCGTTTAGGGGAAGAAGCGACATTCCTTTGTCATGATCTTCAAGAAACCCTCCCGTTTCAGGATGATTCCTTCGATGTGATTGTAAGCTCACTTACGCTACATTATCTAAAGGATTGGACTCATACATTTCAAGAGTTCAACCGCATTTTAAAAGCAGGTGGGACCTTTTTGTTTTCGGTTCATCACCCATTTATGGACTATACAAGACACAATTGCGAAGATTATTTTAAAACCCAATTCTTATCGGAAACCTGGAACAAACCTAATATTACTATTGAGGTAAGCTTTTACAGAAGGCCCATGCAGAGTATTATTAATGAAACCACTCAATTTTTCATTCTCGATGAGATGATTGAACCCCAACCGCAAGAAAGGATGAATGAAGTGAAAGAAAAGTCTTATCACTATCTTATGACCAGCCCTCACTTCCTTATAGTAAAAGCTACGTCAAAAAAGCTTTTGGAAAATGAGTGACTGGATTGAGTTTCATTTCTTCTGGAGTCAGCTAATTTGAATAATACAATTGGTCGTGGGAGAAAGTGAATTCAATAGAACATAGCGACTGAATAGCTGGTAGCAAATGGGATACCGATGTTCAGCGTCAACAGGACAAGAGACTAAGTAGAGTAGGGACGGATACACTCTAACCAGTCTCTTTATATAAAATATGAACCAAAACAGCAAGAACTTGCTGCGACAGCTAAAAGCCCCATTACACTTTATTTTCTTCATTCCCTGGAGAAGGGAATCTAGAATGGTATTAGTTGTATGCTAAAGACTGATCAACTGTTTTTCGTCTCCTATAGATGCTTAATATCAATCCTACAGCAATCATTTCAAGCAAAATATGTGAGCCACCAAAACTCATTAATGGCATGGCTACACCTGGCAGAACCGATAAACCCAGGTTTGTGAGGATGCTTAGTATAAACTGAGCTGTGAATGTAGCTGCCAAGCCTATAATAAGCAGTTTCCCATACACATGATTCACGCATTTGGCCGTACTGAAGATTCTGCAAATGAAATATCCAACCAACCCGAAAGCGATGGTGGCGGCCAACCAGCCAAATGAGTAGATGGTATACGCAAAGATAAAATCTGTATGGACTTCAGAAATAAAACTTGGAGTGACATGAAGGGTTTTTCCTATAAAATCTGCGTCTCCTAACTTTAGATCAGCATAAGGACTTGTCAACGTATACGTTTGAGTTTGAACGAACAGATGCACGATTGGCCATATGGTAGCTACTGTTGAAAATGTTATAGCTTGCTTAAGATTGGCTCTCGACACATGCATGATCACTGTGCAGACAATAATGCTAATAAAAGTAGCTGCAAAGGCTCCTGTCGTTGCCAATAACATGATAGGTATGGAAAGGATGCCTATTCCAAGCCAAAACTTTTGATTCTCTTTCCAATTCCATGAATGAAAGATTCCTGCTAAGGAAATGACCAGAAGAAATGGGGTGATTTCCGTGAAGTTAATACTGGCAACTCCTACATTTAAAAATGGCACGCCATCGACTCTGACGCCAATTAAAACGGTCAATAAAAGAATGAGGATAGTTCCCACATAAAAGTGAATGGAGTACTTTAGCAATCTTCTGTAATCAAAGGTAAACAGGCTTAGCATGAGCAGAAGGCCGATCAAGTAAAAAACAAGACTTTTATTAAATACATTCATTTCATGAAGCTCTGTAATAGCTGAATGAAATTGTAAATAGTACATAACCAACAACCCAAATAGGGAAGCTGCCAGCACTGGAATAATGGTTTTAACATCCATTGGGGCTTTATGTGTCTTGTTTAACTGCTTCCCCAATACTTCTGCATCTCCCATATGGTTCAATGCTTTATCTATAGCCTCTTCTTCAGAGAGACCTCTGCCCATGGCATCCTCTTTAAGCGTATGAAGATGATCGTTTATTTCAAGCCTTATACTAGCATGTACATCCTTATTTTTGATCCGTTTACACAATTTATCAATATACACTTCGAACTTCTTTTCTATTCCCATATGATTTTCTCTCCATTTAGTACTTCGTCAACTGCATTTTTGAAAACGGACCATTCTTCTTTTTTTTCCTGGATAAATTCTCTTCCGGAGTCATTTAACTTGTAATACTTTCTCTTTCTCTTTCCAGTCCCTTCTCCCCAGTAAGAGACAATCAACCCTTTATCCTCGAGGGTGTGAAGGATAGGATAGATCGTTCCTTCTTTAAAGCTGAATATTCCGTCAGACTTCAACTCCAGTTCTTTAATTATTTCATACCCATACATTGGTTTAGAATGAAGCAAGCTTAAAATAAGAGTAGTGGTACTCCCTTTAAGCAACTCTTTACTTATCTTCATAGACACTCTACCTCCAAATGCATAGTATATCTATGCATAGTAATTATATGTGTATTGTATACTGCATATTTGAACCTGTCAATGATTGTTATGCAGTGTAAATCATAAATATTTGTTGACACATCACACTACTTTGTCATACTATATACTGGTAGTGAGTATTACTAAGTACAGTGTAATAATGATACAGGGGGTGAACGTTTGGAAAACTTCACAGAAATGCTGAAAGGAGTGCTTGAGGGTTGTGTGCTTGAAATCATCAGCCGCGGTGAAACGTATGGCTATGAAATCACGCAACAGCTGAGAGAACTTGGCTTCACGGATGTGGTTGAAGGCACAGTTTATACGATTACCATGCGCCTTGAGAAAAACAATCTGGTGGACATTGAAAAAAAGCGCTCTACTGTGGGGCCACCGAGAAAATTTTATACACTCAACGCAGCAGGTCATGAGAAGCTCGAAACTTTTTGGGGAAAATGGGATTTCGTCTCAAGCAAAATGAACGAACTCAAAACGAAAGAAATCAAAAGGAGAGGATAAGATGAAGTTTATTGAAATGATTATCGGAAATCTGGCTGACAAGCGAGAATGGAAGGCGATGGAAGCACGTGCGAAGACACTTCCAAGTGAGTACCTCAACGCATACAAAGCGATCCAAAAATATATGTGGACCGCAGGTGGTCTCACTGATTGGAAGGACACGAGCCGTATCTTTAATGGCATTCTCGACCTTTTCGAGGAAGGAGCAGCGGAAGGCAAGAAAGTCACAGACCTCACGGGTGAGGACGTAGCTGCTTTCTGTGATGAACTGGTAAAGGACTCGGAAACTTGGAATGACAAGCATCGCGCTAAGTTGAACGATACGATTAGCCGTAGAGAAAAGTAAATGCAATCGATCATACCGACTGAATAGCTGTTTAAAAATGTGGTATTTACACCTTCACTATTCGGTTATTTTTTTATCCCGGTAGTAAGTATTACAGAATATCAGTCTGACTGAGTACTGGAGAATAGGTAAACTAGCGCTTTTTATAAGGAGGAAAAAATATGAGTGAGGCAGTGATTTCTGTAAAAGGGTTGAAAAAATCCTTTAAAGACAAGGAAGTCTTAAAGGGAGTGGATTTAGAGGTGGCCCGTGGTGAAATTTTCGCACTGCTGGGCTCTAATGGAGCGGGAAAGACTACGATCGTCAATATCCTCTCGACGCTGATGAAGCAGGATTGCGGTGAAGTGAGTATATGCAGCTTTGATGTTCAGCGTCAACCGGATCATGTTCGCCGGAGCATCAGCTTGACTGGTCAGTTTGCAGCTTTAGACGTCATGCAAACCGGGCGGGAAAATCTGATGATGATTGCCAAGTTGCGTGGGGTTTCAAATCCCTCTCAAGTCGCCGATGATCTGCTTGCAAGATTCAGTCTCACCGAGGCTGCCAACCGACGAGCAGATCATTATTCAGGGGGGATGAAGCGCCGGCTTGATATCGCCATGAGCCTGATTGGGAAGCCGGCAGTTATATTTCTAGATGAACCAACCACGGGGCTTGACCCCGAAGCGCGGATTGAAGTCTGGGAGACCGTCAAGGAGCTTGCCGGCAGTGGCACGACCATATTGCTGACGACCCAGTACCTGGAGGAGGCGGAACAACTGGCGGACCGCATTGCCATCCTGCATGGTGGAAAAATCATCACGACGGGTGCCCTTACTGAACTCAAGGAGATGTTCCCGCCAGCGAAAGTGGAATACATCGAGAAGCAGCCGACATTGGAAGAGATTTTCCTCGCAATCATTGGCAAAAAAGGAGGAGATGTAAATGAGAAGTAAAACAGGGGTATTACTGGGTCGTTTAATGCGAAATATCATGCGTAGCCCGGATACGATAATCACGGTGGCGATTACGCCGGTTATGATGATGCTGCTGTTTGTCTACGTATTTGGCGGCGCTATCGAGACTGGCACGGACAACTACGTCAATTATCTATTGCCGGGCATCCTGCTGATCACGATCGCATCCGGCGTCGCTTACACTTCTTTGCGGCTCTTTAATGATGTGAAAAGTGGGCTGATGGCGCGCTTCATTACCATGCCCATCAAGCGCTCGTCTGTATTGTGGGCCCACGTATTGACATCGCTTGTTTCCAATGCACTTACTGTTGGGGTGGTCATCCTCGTCGCGCTCTTGATGGGTTTCCGTTCCAGTGCTGATATCCTGGATTGGCTCGCAGTAGTTGGGATTCTCGTACTGTTTACATTAGCACTGACATGGCTGGCGGTTATTCCCGGGTTGACAGCACGTTCCATGGAAGGAGCCACAGCATACTCGTACCCACTGATTTTTCTGCCGTTCATCAGTTCAGCCTTTGTCCCCACTGAAACCATGCCTAAAATTGTTCGGGCGTTCGCGGAGAACCAGCCCGTGACTTCAATTGTGAATTCAATACGTGCCCTCTTATTTGAAGGGACTGTGGGCAACGATATCTGGATCTCGCTTACCTGGTGCGTCGGTATCATGCTCATCGCTTATTTCATAGCTAGTAAAGTATTTAAACGTCAGTTAGGTTGAGTGCAACAATTTGACATAACAAGTGCTGTGAATGTATTTGAAACAACTCTAGATGAATTTTAGAAATCACCAACTATTTGTACTGTTTTTGTAAACGAATGTAGTTAAAGTTGAGGGGCGTTGATCTAGTATGGATGAACGCTTTTTTGTTGGAATTATTGGATTAACGGGTCAGATTGTTGAATATGTCGTTTAGCACTAGTAGTGGTGGACCGTACCATAAATAACGGCGAAATGAATCATTCCTTTTACACTGTTATGGTACAATTGTATGCAATAAGATATTGATATTCGGTCAATGACTAACAGAGCTTAAATAAGGGGTTGTGTCAAATGAATATAAATAAAAGCACAGAAATAAAACGCTCACCTAAAGCAGAAAACATTCTACCTCAGATCACTAGTAAAACTAAGCTAGGCGACTTACGAAAAATCGCGAAGGACATTAAAAAAGATCACGAACTAGCTATGGAACTTTGGTCAACCGGAGAGTTTCTGCCAAGACTATTGGCAATCTTAATTATGGACAAAAAACTTCTTTCACAAGATGTACTAAATAAGCTTGATCAGGATATGCAGACTCACACATATGATGAGCGAAATAACTTAATGGATTGGTTAATGGCTAATCAGCTCACTAAAGACAAGAAGAATATTGCATTGATGGAGTCATGGGAAAATAGTCCATCTGCTCTTCAAAGACGAGCTTTCTGGTATTTTCAAGCGAGATTGAGATGGACTGGACAAACACCGCCTGATAACACCGCAGACTTACTATCTGCAATTGAAGCTACTATTACGCAGGAAGAACCGGAAGTTCAATGGGCTATGAATTTCACCGCAGGCTGGATAGGCGTCTATGATGAAAAGTATCGAGCACGGTGTATGAAACTTGGTGAGAAAACGGGTCTCTACAAAGATGAAATGGTATCAAAAGGATGTACTCCCAATTATTTGCCGGAGTTCATTACGATTGAAGTTAACAAACGAATTAATCATTAGTTACCACTGAAAAATTCATAAGAATTGAACCTTATCGATGTGAATCCTCCTTGGGAAATCCTTTAAAATGGAACCTGTGATTGCCCACGATACAGCTATGCGAGAAAGTCGAGAACCCGCTTGATCACAAGCTTCGTCGCGTCAGCATCGTAAGAAGGCATACTGCTGTCGGTAAAGAGATGTTCCTTGCCTTCGTATAGAAAAAGTTCAGCGTGATTGGCCGATGCCACAAGTTCACGGGCCGCGTTGATATCACCGTCTTCTACAAAGAAAGGATCTGCACTCATGGCATGAATTTGCACAGGCAAGTCGTCAGGCCACTGAGATTCGAACTCCGAGGTCGGGAGGCAGGCATGAAAAAACAGTGCGCCTCTTGCGCCTTCACGAGTTTGAGAGAGCTGCTGTGCTGCAGGGACACCTAGTGAAAAACCAGTATAAACGACATCGCGTGGAAGGTCGCCGGCTGCCCGAACGCCACGCGCCGTCACTTCTTTAAACCCGATTTCCTTAACAAACCCTAAACCTTCTTCCAATGAGGAAAATTTGCGGCCTTCAAATAAATCTGGCACATGCACAGTATGACCCTCCTCTCTCAGTTGATCAGCGATTGCTTCGATCCCCTTCGTTCTGCCTAAAACATGGTGTAACAACAAAACTTCTGCCATCATGTTCCCCCCCTATTTAGTGAACTTCATACCTCTCATGTATAAGTTTCGACAAAAGTCCTGTTTGACCTGCCAGAACTTCAACTTCTTGGACAAGTTCTTATTTTGAAAGAAAAAATTCAAAAAGTACTAATCCCCAGCTTTTCTTTATCCTAATTGTTTTTCCAGGAATGCCACCATTGTATTTTATTTGCTCCAGCAAGTTCCTTTTTTGTTTCTTATACTTCTCTAACCTTTCATGAGTTCATGGTTAAATTCATTACTATGATCAAAAAATAAATTTCAAAAATAATATGGATGCAGTAGCTTATTGAAAATAACCAAAAAAAGAACATCTAATTTACATAAGAATCTCGGGCGAGAAGATGAGAGAAGACTATGAAGTAGGAGATTGGTTCAGAGAATATTATTATACGGGAACCAAGGATGCAGAAGATTGAGGTAGGGTTATTAATTTTTGTTACTAACAATAAAACTATTATAATAAATAATAAAAATTTATTGTAAAACAATAAAATTTGTATTAAAATCAAAATCAACATAAATAAATGAGGTGTTTTTATGAAAAATATTACAACGTTGTTTTTGAAAATAGCTGTTATTTTTTTAGGAGTCCCAGTTCTTGCTCTGTGCATCTTTTTGGTGCCTGAGCTGGCGGACCTTTCAGCAACATTACTTCCAGAGTTTGCGGTGATAAAATATTTCGTTTTCATCGTTTTCTATGTATCTGCAATACCTTATTATTTTGCTTTGTATCAGGCTTTCGAACTCCTTCGCTACATTGACAAAAATAAAGCTTTCTCTGATCTATCTGTAAAAGCTTTAAAGAATATCAAATATTGTGCAATCACAATCAGTATTTTGCATGTACTGGTTTTGCCGCTCTTCTATATCTTTGCGGAAGTAGACGACGCCCCAGGAGTTATCTTTGTCGGGTTGGTTGTTCCTTTTGCTTCGATGGTTATCTCAGTGTTTGCGGCGGTTCTCCAGAAACTTTTAAAAGAAGCAATTGATATAAAATCAGAAAATGATTTAACGGTCTGAGGTGAATAACAATGGCAATTATAATCAATATTGATGTGATGTTAGCAAAAAGGAAAATGAGCGTAACAGAGCTTTCAGGTAGGGTTGGGATAACGATGGCTAACCTTTCTATATTGAAAAATGGAAAGGCGAAAGCGATTCGATTATCCACCTTAGAGGCAATTTGTAAGGCTTTAGAGTGTCAGCCTGGGGATATTTTAGAATACAAAAGAGACGAAGATAGTTAAACATTGTGGAGAAAAATAACAATTATTAGGGGAGGTATTACGATGGAATCTAACAATTCGATTATTGAAAACATGGGTGACCCTCATGAACTGGAGAGAATTTATAGAAAAGATCCAAAAGCTTTTAAACATTCCTTCTTACAGGCATGGGAACAAAATCCTGATTCTCAGGTCCTTGGCGTTTGGTATGAAAGATTGCATTTCAAGGAGGCAGCAAATACAGAAAAATCTTCCAAGATCCAAAAAGATTTCATATTCATGGGCATTTTAGCCATTATGGCAGGGATATTTACCAGGATCATTTTCCATTTTGTCGAACAGGAAGTGATCGCTCCAATTAACCTGGCCTTTGGTATAATTCCTTTTATTGCTACCTATTTTGTTTACAAAAATACTCCGAAAAAAAGTGTTCTTTATTCCCTTGTAGGGTTGTTCCTCATTTCTGGGGTTTATCTTAATATGCTGCCTTTAAATGATAAAGACAGTATTATCCTTGCTTATTTACACATTCCCATATTCTTATGGATCGTGTTAGGGATTGCATTTACAGGAAATGAGTATTCAAAAGGTAGTACTAGATTAGCCTATATCAAATTTAATGTGGAATATGGTATTCTCTACGCCAGCATGGCTGTTAGTGGAATGATACTGGCAGCACTAACCATGCAGTTATTCAGCTTTATCGGCTTGGATATAGAGGAATTTTATTTTAGTAATATCGTTTTATTTGGTGCTTCCTCTCTCGCTATTGTGGCTGCATACCTGGTATCAATGAACCTTAAACTTGCTAAGAATATTACACCCTATATAGCTAAAATTTTTAGCCCTCTTGTCCTGATCACATTGTTGGTCTATCTTATTGCGGTTATATGGCTCGGGAAAAATCCATTCTTGGACCGTAATTTCCTGATAGCCTTCAACGGAATACTCCTTGGTGTATTGGTCGTTACCATATTTTCCATTACCGAAAGCGACTCAGACGAGAAAAAAAACATTTCTGACTATATAAATTTTGCCCTGATTGTTCTTGCCCTTATCATTGACAGTGTGGCATTGTCAGCCATAGTGTTCAGACTTTCTTCTTATGGGATTACCCCAAACAGACTTGCTGTTTTAGGTGTAAACATACTTATCTGGGCAAACCTAATTTGGATTATGTTCTCCTATATGCGTTTTCTACAAAACAAATCCGGACCTTCAACTATCCAAGATTCCGTTACTAAGTATTTGCCGGTCTACGGACTCTGGGCAGCTTTCGTAATATTCACTTTTCCTTTACTTTTTAATTAGAAATTACGATAAGGCAGGTTAATTGAAGATGAAAGAACATTGGGAAGAACTTAAACCCCCAATGTTCTTTTTGTTATCTATTAATGTTGTCTTTCTAAAGCCAATTTCAATCCAAAGCCAATTAATACAATGCCTGTAGCTTTCTCCATCATGCTTTGGACAATCGGAGTCATTAGCCATTTTCGTAGATAATTAATGAAAATTACATATACAATAAACCAGACGATGGACAATACCGTATATATTATTCCCATTAGTATAAGTTGTTTTGCTGCGTGAGATTGTGTGTTAACGAACTGAGGTAAAAATGTTAGAAAAAAGATTGCAACCTTAGGGTTCAAAACATTTGAAAAGAACCCCTGCTTAAAGGCCGATCCCTTTGCAGGTATCTCTTTCTGATTTTCTAACACCTGTTCTTTATTTTTCCCTTTTGATATAAATGATGAAACACCTAGATAAATTAAATAGGCAGCTCCAATGTATTTTACAATGTCAAAGGCAAGGGCAGATTGCATTAGCACCGCTGAAAGACCAAACGCAGCTGCAAATGTATGAACGAGAGCACCAGCTGTGATACCAAGAGCCATTTTAAAACCATCACTTTTTCCAGCTGATATCGTCCTCTTTGTTATTAAGGCGGTATCAATTCCAGGGCTCATCACTACGAACAAAGAAAGTACGATAAAAGTAAACAAGTCATTCATTATTCTGCTCCTCCTTACGATTTGAATAGCGTTATGATAAAATTATACTTAATTAAAGTTAATTTAGTTTAACATAGCTCAAAGGAAAAAGTTAAGTAGTATTTTATAAAATTAAATTGTATTTAACGGAGTGTGTAATGGAAAATATCAATATAGGAAAAAAAGTTGAGCAGTACAGGAAATTAAATGATTTAAGTATTCGAGAATTAGCTAAAACAGCTGAAATAACACCTTCTATGTTAAGTCAAATTGAACGGGGGATAGCAAATCCTTCTATTCAGACTCTTAAGGTCTTAGCTAAAGTCCTAAATGTCCCTACATTCAGCTTCCTGCTTGAAGAGGTAAATACAGAAGAATTAGTCGTCAGGTCAAAGAATAGAAGGAAAATGGTGATTGATCATTTGTCATATGAATTAGTATCACCTGATATTTCTGGAAAACTGGCTACTGCTATTATGAAATTCCCTCCTAATAGTACATCCTCGGAGAAGCTCTTAGGACATAAGGGGGAAGAAGTTGCATTTGTCTTAACAGGGCAAATAAGAATTAATTTAGAACAAGAAGAATATATCCTTGAAACGGGGGATAGTGTGAAGATCCCTTCACATATGAAACATCGGTGGATAAATGATAATAGTACAGAAGCAACGATCCTTTTCTCGGTCACTCCTCCCTCATTTTAGGCAGGCCATTATTCTTTTAAAGCGGGCATTGACTGGAGGTCAGCTAATTGATCGGGCTATTGCCTTCTTCAATTTTGGGGAAGTCTAGTTTAAGATTGATGTTTCATTTGTGTTCAACAATCGGCCAATTTAAATTGAATAAGAATACAAAAAAGTCGATTTCCCAACGTAAAGGGAATCGGCTTCTTTAGTTTACCTGTAGTTCATTCGATGAATTTAAAAAATGTTGTTGACTATTCAGTTGAACTGTAATAACGTATTATTAAGTTGTACTATATAGTTGAACTGAATAAAGGGTGAGAGTATGAAACATAAATTATTGCCATTGTCTGAAACCATGCATTATATTTTATTAGCTCTCCGTGAGCCACTCCACGGCTATGCCGTAATGCAAAAGATAGAAACAATAAGTAATGGCAACGTTATTTTAGCAGCAGGTACATTATACGGTGCGATTGAAAACTTGAATAAACATGGTTGGATTGAACCTGTTGGAGATTCAGGCCGGAGAAAAATATATATGATTACGACAGAAGGAAGAGCCATTTTGAAAATGGAGCAAGAAAGGCTATTGCATATTTTATCTTTGTATGAAGGAAGTGATTCGAATGAAGAAGTTTAAAGTTTTCATTAATATTGAAAAAGAAGAGCATTGGCTGAACGAGCAATTACAAAAAGGCTATCGCTGCACAAACATTAGTGGACTGGGAATATACACTTTCGAAAAAACGGATAAAAGATATGTTATGCGACTTGATTATCAAGACTATTTATCTAAGAAAAAGTTCGTGGAATACAAAGGGATCTATGAGGATTTCGGTTGGAACTATATAAAGGGGTACTGGCTTAGTGGAATACGATATTGGCAAAAGGAAAATGATGATCAAAATGAAATCTTCTCTGATCGCCAATCAAAGGGTCATTATTATAAAAGAATAATGGGTTATTCATTTTGGTTTGGTATGATGTTTCTGGCTTATTCTTTTATGTACTACAGGGATTCGACATTATATCATGAAGGTCTTTGGAGTATGGAGAATGCATTATTTTGGAAAGCGTTTTTATTTGAAACGCCATTTGTTCTTTTGAAATTGTTTCCGGCATTTATGGTTGTTTTTTTAGCTGGAAGTTATTATAAAGCTTATCGGAAGTATTCAATATTGAAAGAAGAATAGGAAGATCGTAAGCTCTCTTGTATGCCCAAGAATGTTTCCACTAAATCCCGAGTGGAAGACCCTTCCTTGCGATAGGATATTGAAAAAGAAGTGATGAAAGAAGAATTTCCTGGCTTTACAATCGATGAGGTACTTCCAGAAGAGCTTTGGACTTGTGTAATCAATACAATGCCTGAGCAAGAATTTAGATTATTTGCAGAAACGTTTCTGACATGGTGCAAAAGCCAGAGGGTTGAACATATATACGTGGTTTCACACGATAGGACAATCAATTCGTATAGGGAGATTATTAGAGGAGAAAAACTAACCAGAAAAGACTTTCTAACAGCTGCTGGATGGATGAAACAAAGTTACTAATCTTTAGAAAAAGGGGGGCAGAAACCAGCACAATAACAATGAGCTGGTTTAGCCATATCATTTTTAGTCCTCTACTTCCCATTCTGGATTCCATACGACTTCCCACAAATGTCCGTCTAAATCCAGGAAGTGACCAGAATATCCTCCCCAAAATGTATCTTTGGCAGGGTCGGTGATTTTAGCCCCGGCTGTTTCTGCTTCCAGCATCACCTGATCCACTTCTGCTTTACTGCTTACATTATGACCGATTGTGAATTCAGAGGGACTTCTGGGAGAGAGGGGGACATTTGCTTCTTTCGCTAAACTTTTCCGTTCCCAGAGGGCCAGTTTGAAGCCATTTTGCAGATCGAAGAAAGCCACAGCGCCATTTTCAAATTCCTGTCCCAATATCCCTTCAGTTGGAAGATGTAGACCGTTTTTATAAAATTCCAGAGATCTTTCCAGATTATCTACTCCGAGAGTTATTACGGTAATTCTTGGTTTCATTGTTTTTTCCTCCTTGTCTCCTGCTTCTTCTTCTCTAGGATACCTTATTCAAAGTGACCAAACTTGTAAAAAACGGACAACATTACGTTCGGGTAGGAAATACAATACTCGGAGCAAGTCCGTAAAATTGTTTGAATTCATTGCTGAAGTGAGCTTGGTCATAATAACCGTAGTTAAGAGCCACTTCCATAAGACGTGGATTATGAACAGAATGAAGTTCTTTCAAAATACTTTGGAAGCGGATAATACGTGAGAACTCTTTAGGAGAGATACCTAGTTCATCCCGGAATACTCTTCTTATCGTTCGTTCACTGTAGCTGACCTTTTTTGCTAATGTTTGAATGGAGTTCATTCCGTGATCCAAGAAAATATACTGAAGGGATGTCTGGATTATATCTGGACTCCTGTGAGTACCCAATATTTTTAAAAGGTGAACTAGTTTTGTTTCAACGATTTCCCTTCTTTCAAGATTTCCTCGGGCTTCTTGAATTTCTTGGGTAAATAGTAGACCTGCTATTCCCCATATTTCTTCAAGATAGACATGTTCATTAATAAATTCTTGTACAGGATAGTGTAGGAAACGCTGTGCGTGATTTGAAAATAGGCGGATGCCAAAGAAATGCTGCTCGTTCGTAAAGTTCATCGTTTCAAAACGGGTCATGAGTCCTGTAATGAAAGCTCCTTTTGAAGGAGAGGAAGTAGTTAAGTCCACTATAATATCTATACATCCATCTGGTAATACCCTGTGGGTTTCCTGGGTATCTGAAGCATGATAATCCAGGCTCCAATAACAAGCTACATAGGGACTTAGTGCATGGTTGGGGGTGTATTCCAGATAGTTACTTCCGTTTGAATGTAGGATGGAAGGGGATTGTATTGGCAGGAAAGGATTCATGACGTCACCTCGATTAGACTTGAATGGTTCTTACTACCATCTAGTTTAACCATTTCAGTGGGAGAATTCATTAGATTTGAGTGACAGGAAAGAAATATGAAAAGCACAAAGCTCCAAAGAATGCCTCCCTGGAGCTTTTTTCATGCTTATGGTTGGCTTGGGACTTTGATCGCTTTGATCATTTGTCGGATGGAACCGAGATGGTAGGCGGAGTGGGCGATCGTTCCCAACAGGCCCGTTGATGTCTGTTCATCAAAGGAGTTGAGTGAATCAATCATTGTAAGGAGTGTGGTGTATTCTTGTTGAAGTTCAGAAGTGAACTGTGTCCATGTGTTTGTGTCTACGCTAGTGATTTTCCAGGAAGCTTCCCAGTCCTTGTCGGGTTCTTCTCCATTCAAATATGATCTCGCAACCCATAAATAATAGCGGGTATGATCGGTTTGGGCGGCGATTGTCGTACCGTTTACCGGCATAGAAGCTTCTTCTGCGGATAAATCATCGAGCGTTCCGAATAAACCACTGCCAGGCTTCGATTCTGTGTACCAGCTTCCGCTTCCTTCAGGTCCTTGGAATGTTTCCTTCAACAATGTTTTAACAGCTGCTAACATCGAATTCTTCATCTTAGTACCTCCCGAATTTATGATTAACCATCAAAAACATTTTAGCTGGTTATAAGTTTACTCCGGTTGTTTCTAACTGTCAATATGTATTATGATGGTTAGAGTAAAGGAGTCATGATTATGTCGGAAATAAACCCTTATATGATGGTCGGAGAACGTTTGTGTATGGATTTCATCAATACCGTCAGTTGGCGGGAAAGTGCTGAGAAAAGGCGGGATTGGTTTACGAGTTATGCTAAATTGATCGACTGGTCGGTCCATGCTGAAGTCTTGACTGCCCAACAGGCACAAGATCTTCTTGTTGAAGCCGCGGAAAACCCTTCTCAAGCAGAAGAAGTCCTGAAGCAGGCGATCGAAATGCGTGAAGTCATATATCGAATGTTCATGAGTATTTCAAAGAAAACCTCTCCGCACGAGCAGGATCTTGCATGCTTCAATGAATACGTGAGCCACTTCTATCGTTCTTTGCAAGTCATCCATGAGAAGGATCAATACATGTTGAAGTTTAAACAACCAGAGAAAAATCTGAACACTATGCTGCCTCCCATTTTGCAATCTGCTGTAAATTTACTTGTTTCAAAAACAGAATTGGAACGAGTCAAACAATGTGAGGGAGATCCTTGTGGATGGTTATTCTTCGATACGAGCCGGAACCGAAGTCGCCGCTGGTGTTCAATGGCCGATTGCGGCAATCGTGCGAAAGTGCGACGGTTTTATCAAAAAGGGAAATGACCATAATCGGTCACTTCCCCACTAAAGGAAGCTTCGGTGTTTTGGCCAAGTAGTAAAGTGAGTTAGCTTCATAGCATGAAGATGCATGGTTTTTATAGTCATTAAGGTTTTTACACGTTAGTATTTTTCTGAAAATTCCCATCTTCAATTGCTAAAATAATCCATTTTGTTATAATTAAATATGTTAGGAATTTGATTAGTGAAGGAGGTTGTAAATCGTGCGTTCAATGAAACTTCATACAAGAACAATTAAATGTACGATGTCCAAACCTTCTTATTGCATATAGTGAACCATGAGATGATTTCTTAATCTTATTATTATGTGGGGACTATCGTTTATTGATAGTCTCTTTTTTTATACGAAAAAAGAGCAATTGTGAATGAGGTCTGTTCTTAATCAATAGGAGGAAATGTAAATGGTGGATTTTCGATCAACGGAATTGGTAATGGAAGAACATGAACTTAAAAAATACCTGCAAGAATATAAGAGTGGGCAAAAATCCTGGGACGTAAGGAATCATATTGGTCTTGTCAAATCGATGATTTATTTTATCGGTACTACAGATAGCGAGCTTAGGGACAAATTGATATACAGTACCTTTTGTCAGTTAGCTATAGAAAACCAATTGGAGCATGAATTATTGAGTGATCTATTGGATTACTGTTTAAGTGACGACATGTTATTCAAAGGGATAAGTGAAGATGGCACGGATACCGTGTTTACAAGGGCGTTTACCTCACTTGTCATCGCCGTTATTTTATACAAGGATAATGAGGATGATTTTCTTCCCAAAAACGCTGTTAATAAAACAAAAGATCATTTAATCAACTACATCAACTCGGAAAATGACCTGAGGGGCTTTGTTTTAGGGAAAGGCTGGGCACATAGTATAGCGCATGTGGCAGACGCGTTTGACGAATTAATACTCAATAACAAAATCGAACAGAAAGATCTTTTAGACATGTTATGTCCACTGTGGGAGAAGATACTTGTTTCTGACAGTGTATATGTTCATGGTGAAGATGAGAGAATGGTAACACCAATATTGGCCATGTTAGAAAAGGGAATGGACATAGGGGAAATAGAACAGTTACTAAAAGGAATACCAGCCGAACTTAAATGTAGGAAAGAACAAGTGAATGAAGAGAATTATTGGTTTTTAGAAACGAACTGTAAGACCTTTTTAAAAAGCTTTTACGTAAAGATAAGTTCACGTGAAGATTTGATTTCTCTTCGCAAGAACATTGAGTTGTGCTTATCTGAATTGTAGAGGAGGTAGGGGATGAAAAATAATAAAATGGTCAGAGAATTCGTTCATTCCGAATTCAAAGTAGGAGCCGGATATGAAGATATTTTAGAATTATCCCGTGCTTGTAAGTATTCGAACTGCACTCATATAACCGAGAAAGACTGTGCGGTTCAAAGAGCCATTCATGAAGGCACTCTTTCAGTAGAAAGATTTAACGCCTTTTTTAAAGATAAAAACGAAGCAGAATATGTTTCTGAACAAAAGAATAAAACCAAGGCCATCGAGTATATGAAGAAAAGAGATCTATTTAAAAGATCTTAGGTAAAAAAAGATGCGATTACGACGATATGGCTGTTTAGTTAAAACAGAGGGGGAAAAATATGAATGAGCAAATTCAATTTTTAAATAAACCTATAGAGATAGAAGGCGGATTGAAGTTGGTTTATCAAGGACCCAAAGAATACACTCGCTATTATTCCATCTATCATGGTCAAAAAAATGCAGATTCCTATTTTAGAAGGTCCTCTGAGACTTTAATAGAAATCGCATCCATTTTTGATTGCGGATATTTTATTATGGAAGGTGAAACCATCATTGGCGGTGTATTTCTAAAACCTAATTTCATGTCGGATTTATTTGTAGTGCCACCCTATAAGGATTATGAAGGGTTGGTCCACAAACTATTAAACTATTTAAAAAAGGTATCGAAGACTGAAGATAAAATCATTGTAAGAGAAGTTGTAGAAGACCATGTGGCAACGTATGAACAACAAGGATGCAAGATTCATGAAGTGAATGTATGGATGATTCGTCCCACGGAACCAATGAATGCCATTCTCCCTGAAGGGTATAGTTCAAGGGCTGTTTCAAGTGAAGATGCCAATGATATCGCATGTATACTTATGAAAGCCTATACAGCCAATCCGACGTATAAGCAAATCGGAACGAAAGAGGATTATCTTCTCCATGTAAACGAATTTATCGATCAACATAAACATAATAAAATCATGGATGAGTGTTCAAGAGTTGTGATCGATACTCACTCGAACAACATTGTGGGCGTCTGTCTGCACATGGAATTTGAGGACTATCCACTTATCATGAGTTTAGTCGTGGACCCTGATCATCAGCAGAGGGGGCTTGGACGATACTTGTTAACCCATTCAATCCATTCTTCTAGTGCATGGTACCCGGCTACACGCTTATCTGTCATTAAGGATAATTCAGCGATTAAGCTTTATGAAGATCTTGGATTTCTTAGAAGTAAATCGATCATTGATATGTATTTAGCTTAAAAAAAGGAGTGGAAGCTATGTTGTGTAAACCAGAAACAAACGAATATCCTCCGTATTATAAGGAATATGTAAACAATGTCCCAGATGGAGAACTGCTCCATATTCTTGATGATCAACAAAAGGAAACGATGAATTTGTTAAAAGACTTAAGTGAGGAAACGGCCCAGTATCAGTATGCTCCGGGAAAATGGACAATCAAGGAAGTCATCGGCCATATAACCGACACGGAGCGCATTATGTGCTACCGCCTTCTCAGTATTGCTAGGGGAGAACAGGAAAAGCTGCCTGGTTATAATGATGATGAGTATGTGAGAAGAGGGCAGTTCAATCGCTTTTCATTATCGGACCTTTTAAATCAGCAAGCTCTTGTCCGCCAACACACCATTCTTCTTCTAAGCAGTATGGATGAAGAAGCCTTGCGCCAGCGTGGAAACGCCAATGGCTCCGAAGTGACAGCCCGTGCGCTTGGGTACATTATAGCGGGGCATGAAGTTCACCATCGAAGGTTGATTAAGAATAAATATCTTAGTTCTGACCAATAATGGGATTTCAATCGAGCGTCTTTATCCAGATAATTGAATAGTGGTTTATAGTCAGGAGAAAGGATGAAAACGGATGATTTCAGAGCTTGAACAGTCTGAATTTTATAAATGCAAAGAATTATTAGTGCACAGGGGACTCTTGGAATCAAGAGCCGTCATTGAAGGTTGGAATTCCGGTCGCATATTTGTAGATGATCTTCATGCTCCTACCTCTGGATTTATTTGGCTGGGGAGCAATAATGGTTTTATCTTTATTGGAAACGAAGAGAATGAGGGTTTTAATTGTCAACTGAACCATTTTTTTAATACAGTAATCAAACCCGAGGCCAGAAGAATGGGTTTAACAGGTTTTGAAGCGATAGGTGACCATTCAAAATGGAATAAGCCGATTAAAAACGTATTTGGCGAAGATTTGAGGGGTTACTATCAAAGAGTGTATGAATTACAACAGGATCATTATATACAGAAAAATGAACCTATTTTAGAGCAAGGATATGAAACAGTTAAAATCACAAAATGTATGTTGGAAAACAAAGGCTACGTAACATATAAAAACATTGGATTTTTGCATTCGAAAATATTAGAGTTTTGGCCATCGTTTGAAAGGTTCTTAAATCATGGTGTCGGGTATATGGTTGTTTATGAAAAAGAAATTGTAAGCGTTTGTTTTTCAGGAGTTGTAGCTGGAAATGTGCATGGCATTGACATTGAGACGTTACCACATCATCAAGGGAAAAAGCTTGCCCAAAAGGGAGCTCATGCTTTTGTTAAAGACTGCTTAGAGAATGGGATTATTCCGTATTGGGATTGTATGGAGATCAATGAACCTTCTGTTTCAGTTGCAGAAAATATAGGATTTAGGAATAAGCTTAATTATATTTGGTATAGTATCCCGTTTGAATAAACTTCTTCTTTAACTGAAAGAGATAAAATCATTCCTTGGTAATCGTCATCATTATGTAAGGTCAATACGAAGGGGGGATTTCAATGTGGTGGGAGTACTATGGAGATGCAGTAATTGCTGTGTCAACGTTGACTGCAATTTTGATTTTGAGTTCTATTCATTTTATTAGACCGAAAAGTAAAAGAGGGTTCATAATTCCCTTATCTATATCAATTATAGGTTTTATATCCTTTGTAATAGGTATTGTCTTTATTAGAGGAATTGGTGGAGTAGGATTTATGGTCTAAGGTGTGATTATTATGGGGATGGGTCTCCTATATTACCTTTGAGTCTTTAGGAAGATTAGATACTAATGAAGAATCTGGGTTGAATAGCTGAATCGCTTAACAAGCGGCAACCCTCATTATAAAAAAGGGGTGAAGCCTTTGTTGTCCACAGAAAGATGCGAGTTACACGTGTTAAAGGATAGTGATTCCTACCAAATAAAAAAATTATATGACAACGATCAGGTACGAAAATATTTAGGTGGGACAGTTAATGAAGAGTCATTTACACAAAGATTTCATGAAATGGTCCTTTCGCCAAATAAGGAGCATTATTGGACTATTTTCAATAAAAGTTCCCGGGAATTTGTAGGAATGGTCTTCCTTGATACCTATCATGATGGAATTCACACAGAAATCGGCTATCAATTTTTACCGGAGTTCTGGGGGAAGGGTCTTGCCAGAGAAGTAATCAATAGGGTATTACATTATGGGATTCATACCCTGAAATTAGACAAAGTCATGGCCGAAACACAGTCACAAAATAAGGCATCTTGCAAACTATTATTATCGGTAGGGATGAGTTTAGAGAAGAAGATTCAACGCTTTGGAAATGAACAATCCGTTTTTGCCATATCGGGTTCTTGAAGAGTCTTTTTTTGAGAAGAATTCGGGTAGAGAGTCAAGATATAACCGAATGGCCAGTTTATCAATGAAATTACATATGATTGCGAAAAGAAAATAGTAGGTGAATATATGAGTCTATTAACAGGAAAGAAGATCCTGGTAACAAGCGGAGGTACCCTGGAAAAGTGGGATACCGTCAGGGGACATACTAATTTAGCAAAAGGGACAATGGGGTGTTATTTAGCGGAAGAAGCGTTGAACCATGAAGCAGAGGTCATCTACTTACACGGCTATTTTGCAAAACTTCCTGAAAACCATCGAAACATGCGCTTGATACAATTTGAGGGTATAGATGATTTAGGTGGGAAAATCAAAAAACTTGTACAATCTGAACAAATTGATGTTGTGATCATGGCAGCTGCCGGATCGGATTGGGTTGTTGATAAAGTATTCGACCAACGAGGAAATCCAATTTTGGAGACAGGGAAAATGACGAGTGATGAACCACCAATCATTCATTTTAAGAAAGCCCCAAAAGTATTATCTCAGATAAAAAAATGGAATCCAAACGTCTTACTCGTCGGTTTTAAGTTAGAACATACAGTTGATCATGAGTACTTATTCGAAAGGGCAAAGCTTAGAATGGAGACTTCCAAAGCGGAATTCATGGTTGCTAATAAAACAGGTTCACTCTATGGTGAAGAATCAGAACATTTTATTGTTTCTACATTTCAATTACCAATAAAGTATAGTAGTAAAAAAGAGACAGCTGAGGGATTAATACATTTGCTTGCAGATCATATAAGCTAAATAATTGCTTTCTCATTGAACGGATAGGAAGTATTAGAATTTTACACGGAAGGGGTTTATGAATGAATAGGAATGAAAAAACATATCTAACTATAGAAGAGCTTCTTTCAATACCAACCATATCAAGCTTAAACATAAGTGAGGATGGCAATAACGTAGCATTTGTCAAAAACACAGCTGACTGGGAAAGCAATACATATAGGAATCACATATGGATATATGAAAAAAATAAGAGGGAATGTTACGCATTCACCACCAACGGTATAGAAGGTACATGCCCATTATGGTCTCCGGACTCTAGACATATTGCCTACCTTCGTTCAGTGGGTGACGGTGATAAGAAGAATCAGATCTTTATGGAGTCGATCGATGGTGATGGCAGGGTTCAAGTGACGGATGAGAAAGAAGGGGTAAGTCAATTCAAATGGGACCCTACCGGCAAGGGCTTTTATTATGTTACACAGTCACGTGAATCTGAGGAAATTAAGGTACGCAGGGAAACATATGGAGATTTCCACCATGTAGGCAGAGAATACAAGAATGATTCTTTATGGTATGTGGAATTAAAAGGTTCTACCGGTCTTGATGAAAATGTTCCGTATCAACTAACGAACGGCAGGGATTTTCACATCCACGAATTTAATGTTTCAGACAATGGGGAAAAGGTGGTGCTCATGGCTAAGCCAAGCCCCGATGGAGAAGATGGTCAGAATGGAGATCTCTACATACTCGATCGTCAATCAGGAGAGTTACAGAAGCTGATTGGAGATAAGTTATTGGGAGGGAACGTTTGCTTTTCTCCTCATGGTAACAAAATATGTTATTCAGCAAGCATACGAGAGAAAGAGTACTATAAGACACATATCATGGACAGTACACTCGAAATCTATGATCTTACGAGCGGTGAGCGGATTCAACCATTGATAGATTTTGACCGGAGGGTTATTCCAATACGTTGGACAGCTAAAGGGATTCTACTGATGTGGCAGGATAAAACAAATTATCTTATCGGGTTACTAACTGAAGATGGAAAGCTGGATATGTTAAGCGAAACTACGGAGTGCTGTATCATGGAGGCTTCTATAGCAGGGGATGGAAATCATTTGTCCTATCTTAAGGCAGCACCCAATGAAGCCTTTGACGTCTATTTAGATGATGAAAAAATAACAAACGAGAATGGTCTGTTTGAGGGGAAACTGAAAAGTAACAGGGAGATCATCTCATGGAGTAGCAGTGATAATCTTGAAATAGAAGGGATATTAACAACCCCAATAGACGTTGATTGGAATAAAAAATATCCCTTATTGGTCTTCATCCATGGCGGTCCAGCCTGGGCTTCCTTCCCCATCCATTCAAGCTGCTTCAATGAAAAATATCCTATTGAGTCGTTTATTGAAAAGGGCTTTATCGTTTTAGAACCGAACTACAGAGGAAGTTCAGGATATGGGAATGACTTCTTAAAGGCGAACTATCGAAACCTGGGAATCGGTGACTATCAGGATGTGATATCGGGAGTGGATGCACTCGTGGACCGGGGGATTGCAGATAAGGATCGAGTAGGGGTGATGGGATGGAGCCAAGGTGGATTCATATCAGCATTCTGCTCTACCTATAGTGATCGATTTAAGGCAATTTCAGTTGGAGGTGGAATTAGTAATTGGGTCACCAATTACGTGAATACAGATTTACCTTCATTTATCAGGATGCATGTAGGAGATACACCATGGAATGACCCAGAGATCTATGCTCAATCTTCACCCATGACCTATATTCAATCTGCCTGTACACCTACCTTGATCCAACATGGAGAAAAGGACGCAAGAGTTCCACTTCCGAATGCATATGAGCTATATAAAGGACTAAGTGATATGGGAGTGGATACAGAATTAGTCATATTCGAAGGAATGGGATATAGCTCTGACAAACCTGGAATACCTCGGGCTATTATGAAGCAGAATCTGATGTGGTTTTCACACTATATACTTGGAGAGAGTATGGATGGTTTTAGGGTTTTGTAATAAATGTTTAAAGTCAAACTTATTGTCTAAACCAAACTGATCGTTGAAAGAAGGGAATAGAAACTATGAGTTCTGACAAACAAGATAAAACTCAACGGCAGCGAATGGTGCAAAGCTTATACAGAAAGAAGAAGCATAAAAATGGGCTTTGATCTAAGAAGGATTAACGCTTTTTTTTGATGTTATTGGATTAGCGGGCTGTTTAATTTTATAACATATTTAAGTACTTTGGTCTGGAGGATTAATGTGTTTTTTGTTGAATTACACTTAATATATGAGTTTCATTAGGTCTTAATTTAAAGGTTTGGAGAGGGGAATTATATGAATCCTATTTTAATAGATGTTCCGTTCCAATTAGAAACAGACAGATTAATTCTTCGAGCACCACAACAAGCTGGGGAAGGGAATGTAGTACACCAAGCTATTAAGGATTCAATTAATGAGTTAAAGCAATGGTTGGCTTTATTTCAGGAAATTCCTACTGTTGAAGAAACAGAAATTCTCCTGAGAAACGCCTATATAGATTTTTTGAAAAGAGAAAGCTTTCGCTATCTTATCTTTCATAAAGGTACTAATGGTTTTATTGGAACGGCCAGCCTCCACAGAATTGATTGGAAGATTTCTAAATGTGAAATTGGATACTGGATTAACTCGCAATTTAGTGGCAAGGGATATATGACAGAAGCAGTAAGTGAGTTAACTAACCTTGGCTTTCAGCAATTCAACTTTAGAAGGATTGAAATAAGATGTGAATCAACAAACAATAAAAGTCGTTCGATTCCAGTAAAACTAGGTTTTGAATTAGAAGGAACCTTAAGAAATGATGAGTTATCCTCAGATGGCAGCAAGCTGACTGACACATGTATTTATTCAAAAATAAAGTAAGCTTTGTGAAAGAGGATTCCACTTATTTATATAATACTTATTCATTTAAACGGAAGCACTCTTGTATATGTAGAGGTTGTAAATTAGAGGAGTATGTGAATTATTTCACTTAAACGAAAGGGGGCAATAGCTGAAGATCACCAAAATGATCTCCAGCTATTGCCCTATAAATTTTTCAATGAAATGAAAAAATCGAAACTTTCACTCTTTTACAAACGTCTAATAGATAGTAAGTACTAGTTGGTTGAGCAGGAATCCCACAGAAGGAGAATTTAGTGAAAGGTATCATCCTACTTCTTTCTACTTCGGGAAAAATCAATTTAGATAAAAAACAGTTAAATTTATAGCGCCTCTACGGCTTTTCTTGTTTTCAGTTAACGGGCCGTGAAGAGTGAATGGGGGATAAAACATGTGGGAACAAAAGCTAATTAAAACTGATCGAGGAGATTTCGAAATATTTGAAGCCGGGAATGGTGAACCATTATGTGTGACTCATCTATATAGCGAGTTTAACGAGCGTGGCTACCACTTTGCTGACCGGTTTGTGGACGACTTTAAAGTGTACCTTGTCAATTTGAAAGAATCGGGGAATTCCACTGAGATTCAAGATGAAGATGAGTTAAGTATGAGTGAAACCTGCAAGGATCTGGAAGCTATCCGATCTGCTTTAGGGTATGATAGCTGGAATTTTGCAGGACATTCAACAGGTGGGATGTTAGGGCTGGTTTATGCTGCTGATCATCCGGATTCTCTAAAACGGTTGATTGTAGGCGGAGCCTCAGCTACAAAGGAATATATGGACGATCAGGAAAGCATTTATTGTGATGAAAATCCCAATAACGACCGATTGAAAGAGGTATTTTCCATCCTGAAATCCGATGATGCAACAAGAGAAGAACGGAAGCACGCACGTAGGGAATGGACGAAAATGTCTCTGAATGACCCAAGCAGATATGATGAATACTATTCTAAGCCAAGCAGTGGAAAAGTGGTTCAAAAACGTTTAGAGTATTATGCTTATAACGAATTGCCAACGTTTGATATCAGAGAAGACATTTCGAACATAAAAACCCCGACAATCGTTTTTTGTGGGAAACACGACTCTCAATGTCCATTTGTGTATTCAGAAGAGATTTTCAATCTTATTCCCAATTCAACATTTTATATCTTTGAAAATAGTAACCATTCACCTCATCTAGAAGAACAAGAAAAATTCAGCGGGATGGTGAAAGACTCTTTTCACTTGGTCTGAATTGATAGAAGTGAATAAATCAAAAGAGGCTGGGACAAAAGTGTTTTAGTCTAAGTAAGACCCGAACCAATCCGCTACTAAGAGGCAGATTGGTTCGGGTTTATTATTTAATCTTGGTCCTTTAGATTTTAGCAGTTTCCAGTGGTTGATTGGAGTGCAAGACGAAGACTCCTGCGGGAAAAGTAGCTTATGTGAAACCCGTCCAGCTCCGGGGCTTAGAGGCGCATGTCATAAGTCAAATCGTCCAAGAAGGCAAAGAACGCCTTCGTGGCCGCTTCGCCTTATGCCACCCGCCTCTGAACAAAGCCCCTCCGCTTTTCTTCCCGCAGGCTTGCCGAGGAGGCTCACGGGCTACCCGCGGAAAGGGTAGTCTTGCAGGGAAATCATTAGCGGTATTAAGAACCTACACTTCTATTAATAATCTTTATTTCGTGATTTTTTAGTTTTGTCCCAGCGTCTTTTACCTTATGGCTAGAGAACAAACTTCCAATAAGCATAACAGATAAACGTACAAATCCACGAAACAAACCCAAAGGCGGTAACAATGGTCGTTTCACCCCAGCCATATTTTAAGCCGTAGTGATAATGAATCGGAGTCATTCTGAAAATTCGTTTCCCTGTCGATTTAAATGAAGCAACTTGTAATATAACCGATAGCTGTTCAGCAAAATAGATAAAGAATAAAACGGGAATGAGAATCTCAACTTTCTCGATAATGGCAAGAAAAGAAAGGGAACCGCCTATCGCTAATGACCCTGTATCCCCCATAAAAGCTCTGGCAGGAAAGATATTATAAATGAGAAACCCGAGTAAGCATCCGATCATGATTAAACAAAAAAGCTGCACCTCACTTTTGTCCGAAATCATAAAAAAGAAGAAATAGGTAGGGATTGCAACCACTCCTAAAAGGCCGTCCAAGCCGTCTGTAAAATTAATGGCATTTGCAGAACCGACAATAAATAAGGTGATGACAATGAAATATACTACTATTGGAAGATTCAAAGAAAGATTTTGATAAATACCAATCGTTGAGTTTATTCCGAGTTCGCTCATCAAATAAAAAAGCAAAGCCCCCGTAAAGAGAAATTGGAAAATAAGCTTGGTTCTACTTGATACCCCTCCAGGATCCTGGCGTGAAGCTTTCCAAAAATCATCCAGGAAACCTATAAAGCTGAATAATATATACGTAATCGCCAGGAAATACATCAGTGGTGTAGGTGAAAAAAATAACGATACGATAATCCCGATAAAAAGAATGATGCCAAACATTAAAGGAGTCCCTTTTTTGATTTGATGATTGGAAGGAAGTTCTTTTCGTATCGGTTGCAGGAGCTTTAATTTCCGTAACAGTTCAATGAATAGCGGGGATAAAACGGAGACTAATATAAAAGCAATAATAGCCGGAATTAGTTGATCGATCACTTCTTATCTTCCCCTTTTCTATTTACTATCTATAAATAAGTTCTAGTAAGACTGGAGATATCCTCTAATCTACTTTCAAAACTTTTTCTAAATCTATATTACCGAAAAAAAGAAGTATAGAAGAATCTGGTGAAATTGAACTAAAATTCTTTGGGATGCATTCAAAAACCTTGTGGGCTATAAATAAGCGATCTTAAACAAACTCTTAAATCCACTAATAAATGAAAACTATGTAAATAACGAATAATTCCTTCAACAACTATCAGGTGGCTGCAGAAGGAATTTGCTTTTATTTCTTGAATTTCTAATTTAATCGGAACATTAAAGGAATTAGAGAAAGGAGCGAGTTTATTATGATAAAAGGTTTCGGGGGAGTATTTTGGAGGACTAAAAACCTGGATGCTATTAAAAAATGGTACAGTGAAGTGTTGAAGATTGAAATGGAAGATTGGAATGGGACTATTATTAAACCCCAATCAGGAAATGAAACCATTTTATCTTTCTTTACTGAAGATGACCCTTACTTCCCGACAGAACAGCAGGTGATGTTGAATTTCCAAGTTTATAATATAAACGAGACGACTGAGCATCTGGAACAAGTTGGTGTACCTCTTGTTAAGGAAAAAGAGGTTAGTGAATTTGGTACGTTTATTTGGATTAAAGATCCTGAAGGTAGACTGATTGAGCTATGGGAGAAATAAGTAAGCATACTGTATAGAGAATGCTGCAGAATCAAGTCAACAGAACAGGAGGTGTCAATGTGAATCCTACAGGAACCGTACATATATTAAATGGAACAGAAATGCATAAGAATTTCAAAGAGACACAGTTTCTTAAAGCCGAATTGATGATTCCCTTCAACGAGGCAATGTGTTATGGGGAAACCTGCGGAGATTTATTTTCCGATGAATTTACAGAAATACGTGCGAATGTTCATCAAGTAACAACTGCGCAATATGCTGAAATCACCTTAAAACCATTGCAGCCGCTCTTTTGTGGGGGGTTTGATCATATAGCCCTATGGTTTGATGAGGATATGTTTTGTCAAATGAATCTTCTCACCATACTCGCCTGGTTAGATCAAACAGATTATGAAGGTTCAATTGATCTCCATCTAGTCGGTGATGATTTTCAACCAGAAAGTCATTACCGCCTAAAGGCAAAAGGATATGATCAACTTTACAAACAAGTAATGATTCATAAAGCCATGCCTAAGGAAGTTCATCCAATCCCTTTATACAAAGGGGTTGAACTGTATTTGAATTACCTTAAGAAAGATAGTGATCTTATGTTGTATATTCAACAACACCAGGACGTCCCGATAAAAGAACTGGTGTCTCTTCTAATCGAAAATTTCAAAGACCATGGCTTAGGAGATACACAATACTTTGAAATGATAAAATCTTATCGTCAAAATTTATGACATCCTATAAGAATAGAAGGGATATGCAATCAGGCCGCTGTTATTCCCGGTAAAGGTCTAATCCCCTTCGTACATTTTCTAAGATCTTTTCTGGCATTTCCCTGATTTTGAAATCACTGCCGAGGAAAAGCAACCAGTTTGTGAATTCGGTTAATTCATCGGGCTTATGAACATGAACAAAAGTCTTTAGGATGGCTGTGGTTTGGTAAGGATTCGTATAGGCGATTGAAACTCTTAAAGGATGGTATTTTTTATACTGCGCAATCGCTTTTGGACCAAGTTCAAGGACAAGGTTGATTCCTTCTTCCCGCATTTTCAGTTTTTCTATAATCTCTTGTTCTCTCAGTCTTTTTTTCGGCGAGTATGGTTTGATGTCGATGAGGAGGTCGGCGGGAAAAATCCGCTTCTTTTCTTCCGTTAAGTCAAAACCTTCAATGATCCAGGAGCTTTTTTCATGGTAAAGGTGCAGCAGATAGATGGGATAAGATTTGATGTCCTTTTGTTCTTGGATCGTGAGCAATAAATACCTATCCAAAAGGAGGGTTTGGAAAAGTGTTTCCACCATGGGATGGGGGAGGTCTGAAAGGTCCAGTAAGTCGGGGTTATGGGGATTGGTTCCTTCAAACAGCAAGAGCTGGTTCAGGAGAATCAGGTCATCTTGCTGGCTTTCTGAGATGAGACTGAGTAATTTTTCAGCTATTGATTGTCGGCTCTTTAGATAAGGGAGCTGCTGATTTCGTGTCGCCATAAAGGCAATAAATAGAGCTTTCACTTCATGATCGGTGAAACGGACCTCAGGCAGGACAGAATTGTGCATGACAAAATAACCCCCATCCCTTCCAGCTTCTGAGACAAGTGGCATCCCCATGGACTCAATTTCCCTGATATCTCGAATAGCCGTCGACCTGGAAACGTCAAATTCACGCATGATTTCAGAAATGGTAAAGTGAGCCCGGTTGTTGATATATCTCATAATCACATTAATTCGTTCAACTTTTTTCATCAGGACCTCCAGAAAAGGTGTCATTTTTTGATACTATTTAACGCTATTATATATTTATCAAGTGATGGAGACAAATCGCTTGAAATAAATGAACAAAAGGATGGTTTTAAATATGGCAGATTATAAGTTAGAAGAAAAAGACGGTTTTATCGTAATAGGATTAGGAACCGATCTTAAGAGCGATTATACTGATTTTGCTGGATTGAGTAAGGAAAAGGCGGATTTTTGGCAAGCTGTAAGCGAAGATGGAAGGCTTGATACTTTAAAATCCATAGCCACAAACGACTACATTTTTGCAGTGAACGAAGCAGTGAATAATAAAATGATGCATTATGCCGGCGTCATGGCAGAGGCATCGGCACCAGTACCGGATGGAGCTAGAGTGATTCAGTTTCCTAAGGGAGAATATGTGGTTGTGGAAGGCGAAGGGAATACGGCTGAAGAATTAAATAATATGGTTACTGCCATTGCCTTTGGTCAAGTCTTACCAGAAGAAAAGGATGTTGCTTATGTCGGTGCACCTAATGCAACGGTTGAAATGGGGCACCGAAACGGGCAGGTATTTGGTGAAATGTGGATTCCTGTTGTTAGGAAATAAAGAGAACATAGGAATAAGCTTAGTTGTGATGAGGGCGTAATCCTTGGACTGGATTACGCTTTTCTTATTATTTAATCTATTTTATAAGCGGTGACTTTAACGAAAATACTCCATTATAAAAGCTCGGAGCAATATAACTATGTAGTTTCGTGTAAGTGGAGAAACATTGCAAGTGGCATATGAATTAGCATAACTTTTAGCACTGTAAATCGCATGGTTGTTTTTGTTTATTTATCGACCTTTTATAAGATAATAATAAAATAGCATAGCAAATAGCACCCCGAATAGCGACTAGACAATGAATATTGTCATGTGTGAGTTAGGGGCTATTTTAATTGGTATTTGAGATGTAATTTTGTACTATTCCAAGAAAATTCAAGAATAGGCAGGTTAGTGACACAAGTATCGGGTCACACTAGCTAAATGAAAAACGAAAAGTGTTAGTGTGATTTTTTTGAATATAGAAATTCTCTAGGCTGTTAAAATGGTGTAGAGGAAGAGACACTAATAGTTAAGGGAATATAATCATAATCGGAGGTACTATTTATGAATGACAAAATAACAGAAAGTGAGTTTCAAGAAATTATCCGAAGAAGAAGTAACGGTGTAATCGATTTTTCTCAATTCTTAGATGAATTGTCCCAAAGAGGGATAAATGAATACGAAATAGAAGTTGCAACAGGGCAAGCAACATATAAAGGAGTATATTCAGAATTTAAAACAGATTCCCAAGTAAACTTGGTAATTTCAGATAACTTTAATCGAAATAAGGTACTTGGGGCAATTTCGAACATCTCTCTACCTTTCTTAGACTTCTTAAAAGAGATTTCCGATGCAGGAGTTGTCACATATCGTGTGATTATTCCAGAAAAAAAAGCTATATACCTCGGTAATAGTGGAGAAGAAATCGAAGAACAGCTTAAAATATAAAAAAATTCCAAAACTAGGTTGCGTTGAGGAACTTGCTAATGTTGTGGCTTTCGAACTTTCAGATGAACAAGCAACTAAACTAAAATTAAAAACAAAGCAAATAAACCAACTAAATACTTTTTCAATTCACCCCCCCATAACATCTTTATATAACATATTATATTTTTACTTATTTAATAAGGCTTTTTTCGTATAGTTTGTTGCTATTGCAGAGGAGAAAGTAATAGTTGATTTCCGCTCCAGGATGCTCGCTTTCTGCGGAATGCGGAGCAGTTCTCCCCACCATCCAGGATAAACTGGTTGACAGAGCCCTGGCAGGTTCTGAGCTGAAAAAAACAATCTTTGCGAAAAGAGCCTTTTATAAAAGTTGGATATAATTTTAACAGTCTTTTTTTTCATTAAAATCCTTTTTTTGATTCTTCTTACATATGGATATCAATCCCGATACCCTACTCGACTATAGGTGTTATGATTTCCTTACCAATTTTCCATTAAAGATCACTCCACTCTAAGGTTCCCAGCTTTGTAAAAAGAAAACAAGCTATTACGAAGAATTCTTCGTAATAACTTGTTTTAATTGTTGAGACTAATAACGCTTTTCAGTTGGTTATATTTTTCTTTTTAATGTTTTTCTTCTCAAGAAAATAATTTATAAACAGAGCTTCTATGTTTGCTTTGTTGTTTTTCTTTAATTCTTCAAGAGTTACATAAATATCTTTATCCACTACTTTCCCCTCCTTGCTATAAAATATCTAATTTCACAAGAATAGCTACAAGGATTTGAAGTAATGCCTCAATATTAACTACAATGTCAGTATCTGTAGTGGTAACTTGTACATTTTTAGAGTTGTGAATAACTAATTTCTGTTTGTTTGCTTGTTTTGTATAAATATATTGTTTCAGTTCTTGGGAAATAGCCTCAGCCTGATTGGTATCCCCAACAGCAATACTTATTACAGCAACGATTGCAGCTTGTACTGCCAATTGTATAGAAACAGCAGCCTGTGTGTCAGTGGTCTGAATATCAATCATTTCAGAATCTTTTACAATAATCCACTCACTAGACAGTTGGTGATTAGCTACTTTTTGTTTAGCCATACTATCAACATCTGAAGCTTCTTCCTTTGAATTCAAGTCACAATGGTCTAATGCTCTCCATTTTTTTTCTTTCATATTCTCACCCCACTTTATAATTTATAGAATGTCTAATTTTGCTACTAAAGCGACAAGAACTTGTAATAATACTTGAATATTTACCGCAAGATCCGTATCGGTAGTTGTAATATTTACATCCTTAGAGTTCTCAATGATGATTCTTTGTTTATTACTCTGATCTGAATCAAACTGCTGTAAAAGCTTTTGAGTAATTAGTCTACCTTTCTCAGAATCTCCAACCGTAATACTGATAACCAATGCGATTGCTAGCTGCAACCCAACTTGGAGTGAGACACTCGCTTGGGTATCGGTAGTTTGTACCTTGATATCACAAGAATCTTTGATAAATATAAACTCATTTGACTCCTGATCAACTTCGCTATATTGGTATGCTCCTTGTTCAGCGTATGAATCTGCATCACTGCATTGGTGTTCTTCCTGTTCAACGTATGAATCTGCCTCGATATAATGTGTTTCTTCCTGCTCAACATGTAAATCTTCATGCTCAACATGTGAATCTTCCGAAGCCATTGCATCATAAGAGTAGGAGTCATCATACTTCATTTCATGTGTGCGCATACACTTTTTCTTTTTCTTCTCTCTTTTTTTCATAGAACCATTCTCCTTTCTTTGATATATGATATTGTATGCACTACTAAGTAATCCGAAATAAGTATAAAACCTATTTATTGTGTATATTTTCTTTTAAAGAAATAGAAATTAGAGAAAATCTATGTATTGATCTATTTTTTTAAGGCTCAATTCTTTCAGGAATAGGAGTCTACCTTTTATTAATTACGTGTAAATAAAAAAATAGATAATAAGAAAGACTGTCGAAAATTTCTCGACAGCCTGGCAACAATAGTTTTGCTTTTTATCTTTATTTTGGATCTTTATTATCGGAGTGATGATCATTAAGGTTATTTACTTCTGCAGTAAGATCATTAACTAGTAATCTCAGCATCGATTTTTGCTCATCGGTCAATGACTTTTTTACTTTTTCAACATCAATTCCGTTTTTCCTAAATACTTCACTCACTAAAAAACCGACTGCTTTATTAGTGACCGGGTTATTTTTATCGGATGAATCATTCATAAGTTTAGCCCCCTTACTTTTAACGATAACTTAGTATATGAAAAAATAAACTATTACGTGATATTACAATGGCCTATAAAAGATATGAAAATAAAATGATCGATTTGAATGTTTCTAATTTTATTGAAATACACTAAGCTTATAGTAAGAAAAACTTTCTGATGATTCACTCCCACCAACCAGGTAGATACCAAAAAAAAGGAAATGCCGGAGACCAGCTGCAAGAGCTTAAACTATTGCACCACATCGTTGAATAAGAGGGCTTTAGACATAAATATTTTTCTCTGAAAGAATAAAGTGCGGAAAAATAGCAATATCAAATTCATAAGATTTAAATTCCTTTTTAATTAATAGAGAACTGAGTTTTGGTTGTTTCACTTACTTTGTATTCTGTTGAAATGATATTTTAGAAATATACAGAACAAATATACTAAGTGTTTTCGTTAATATAGTTCATAAGACTTCATCCCCTCCTAATTTAGAAATAAGAACATCTGGCTCTAGGATCGGAATAACATATCCAAATTCAAAAATAGTGAGGAACGAATATCTAGGTTCCTTGGTATCTATGTAAAGAAGAAACCTATACCAAGTAGCTTTCATGTGATTGGTAGATACCAAGACATTTGTTTCTTTAGAAATAATCGGAGGATGAAAGTATTTTCTACTTCAAAGTAATTTTCTTTGTTCACTCTAAAGGTATATCTAATACTCCCTCAGAATAATTGACCTTTAGGAATCGTACATAAGAACTATACATTTTATAACAAAAAGCTTGGGATATCCCAAGCTTTTTTGGTGTGTTATATGTAATGTTTGTTCGCTTGCTATTTAATGTCATTTTTTCTGGAAATAACCTTACTTACTATTATATATTAAATTTCTCCACAATCTCTTTCTCTGCCTAATACCATTATACCACGCTAAAAATGCATATTATAGACTGTTTATTCCCATTTTCTACTGCTAAAATCAATAGAACATTGATGATAGGGGAGATGTAGAATGAGTTCGTTGGTTCTAGGTTTTCAGGAAATTGAAACAACACAGCTATTGCTCGTAGGCGGAAAAGGGTTGAATTTAGGGGAGTTATCAAAAATCCAGGGAATACAAGTGCCAGAAGGATTTAGTGTGACAACAGTGGGATTTCAAAAAGCCGTTGAACAAAATGAAACGTATCACGCTTTGTTGGATCAACTAACCAAGCTAAAGCCTGTGGATCGAAATCAGGTTGGTGAAATCAGCAGGAAGATTCGACAGGTCCTTCTGGAATTAGATATTCCTTCCGATGTTGTGAAAGCCGTTACTCACTATCTCTCCCAGTTCGGCGAGGAACATGCTTATGCCGTGCGTTCCAGTGCAACAGCGGAAGACTTGCCCAATGCCTCTTTTGCCGGGCAGCAGGACTCCTATTTAAATATCATGGGCAAAGAAGCGATCTTGCAGCATATCAGCAAATGTTGGGCTTCCCTTTTCACAGATCGAGCGGTCATCTACCGTATGCAAAATGGGTTTGACCAAAGTCAAGTCCAGCTGTCCGTTATTGTTCAAAGGATGGTTTTCCCAGAGGCTTCAGGGATTTTGTTCACCGCTGATCCAGTGAGCTCCAATCGTAAGGTGCTATCCATCGACGCGGGATTTGGACTTGGAGAAGCACTGGTCTCTGGTTTGGTATCGGCTGATTGTTATAAAGTTCAGGAAGGGGAAATCATGGATAAGAAGATCGCAACCAAGAAATTGGCTATCTATGGTCGAGAAGAAGGAGGGACGGAGAGGCAACAGATCGGTCCGGAACAGCAAAAGGCACAAACACTTACTGATCACCAAATTTCACAACTGGCAAACATCGGAAGACAAATCGAATCTCATTTTGGTTGCCCGCAAGATATCGAATGGTGTTTAGTTGATGATACATTTTATATTGTCCAGAGTCGTCCAATCACTACTTTATACCCCATCCCTGAAGTGAATGATGGGGACAATCATGTCTATGTATCGGTCGGTCATCAGCAAATGATGACGGATGCCATGAAGCCACTGGGATTATCCTTTTTCCTGTTAACGACTCCTGCGCCGATGCGCATAGCTGGTGGTAGATTGTTTGTTGATGTCACACCGCGTTTGGCTTCGTCTGCCAGTAGAAAAATGATAATGGATGCCTTGGGGAAATCCGATCCGCTCATAAGAGACGCACTCACCACCATCATAGAGCGAGACAATTTTATCAAATCAGCAGATGATGAAAAGATGCCGGTTATGGCTCCCGTGGAACCTATCAAAATCGAAAGCGATCCTGCAATCGTGTCTGATTTGATCAAGAAGAGTCAAGCTTCGATAGAAGAGTTAAAACAATCCATCCAAACAAAATCGGGATCTGATTTATTTGATTTCATTTCAGAAGATATCCAGCAATTAAAGAAGATTTTATTTGATCCGAAAAGTTTGCATGTGATCAAGGCTGTCATGGATGCTGCATCCTGGATCAATGATCATATGTACGAGTGGTTAGGTGAAAAAAACGTAGCAGATACACTTTCTCAGTCTGTATCAAACAACATTACTTCAGAAATGGGTCTGGCGCTGTTGGATGTCGCGGATGTGATTCGTCCTTACCCGGAAATCATTGATTATTTGCAACATGTAAAGGATGATAGCTTTCTGGATGAACTGGGTTCGTTTGATGGTGGACAAAAAACACGGGAAGGGTTCGATGCTTTTCTCAACAAATACGGAATGCGATGCAGCGGAGAAATCGATATTACGAAAGCCCGTTGGAGCGAAAAGCCAACTGCACTTGTCCCAATGATTCTCAGTAACATCAAAAACTTTGAACCGAATGAGAGCAAGCGGAAATTTGAGCAAGGACGGCAGGAAGCTTTGAAAAAAGAACAAGAGTTAGTAGATCGATTGAAGGAATTACCGGATGGTGAACAAAAAGTTAAAGAAACAAAACGGATGATCGACCTCATCCGGAATTTCAGCGGATATCGTGAATATCCGAAATACGGCATGGTTAATCGCTACTTTGTATATAAGCAGGCCTTATTGAAAGAAGCCGAACAACTCGTTCAAGCCAATATTCTCCATGAAAAAGATGACATCTACTATCTCACTTTTGAAGAAATTCGGGAAGTCGTGCGCACCCATAAACTGGATGACGGGATGATCAGCAAACGAATAGACGAGTACAGACTATATGAAAAGCTGACCCCACCACGTGTGATCACGTCTGATGGTGAAATCGTTACAGGTGAATATAAAAGAGAAAATCTCCCTGCCGGAGCGATCGTTGGTTTACCTGTCTCTTCCGGAATTATAGAGGGACGGGCACGTGTCATCTTAAATATGGAAGAAGCTGAACTGGAAGAGGGGGATATATTAGTCACCACCTTTACCGACCCCAGCTGGACACCATTATTTGTATCCATCAAAGGTTTAGTCACAGAAGTTGGTGGCTTGATGACCCACGGAGCCGTGATCGCACGTGAATATGGCTTACCGGCAGTCGTCGGTGTTGAAAATGCTACCAAAATGATAAAAGATGGGCAAAAAATCCGGGTACATGGAACAGAGGGGTATATTGAAATATTGTAATAATAAGCTATAGTCTATAAGGTGTCGACTAAATTGTGCACAGATTGTCGGATGGATTAACGCGTTCTTTAATAATATTGTTGGTGAAAGGAGGTTATTTGATGGATTCTTTAAAAAGGATGAATGATGCATTGGCTTACATTGAAGGGCACCTGACGGAGGATATTGAATATAGCGAAATATCGAAAATTGCTTTCTGTTCAGAATATCATTTTAAACGGATGTTTTCTTTTTTATCAGGCATAAGCTTATCA
Organism: Rossellomorea aquimaris; assembly: GCF_035590735.1. Lineage (NCBI taxonomy): Bacteria > Bacillati > Bacillota > Bacilli > Caryophanales > Bacillaceae > Rossellomorea > Rossellomorea aquimaris. The sequence continues at coordinate 3,301,565 of NZ_CP141595.1, read as the reverse complement.
GAATATATTCGAAGAAGAAGACTGACTCTGGCTGCCCTTGATTTGAAAGATAGCGATTTGAGAATAATTGATATTGCTGTCAAATACGGATATAGTTCAGCTGATTCATTCACCCGTGCTTTTCATTCTATGCATGGCTTTCTACCTTCTGAAGCAAGAAGGGAGAATACGCCATTAAAAGCCTATCCTAAAATGACCTTTCAACTAACAATTCAAGGAGGATGCGAAATGAATTATCGTATTGTTGAAAAAGCACCATTTAAGGTAGTGGGCTTTAAGAAGAGGGTTCCTATAATTTTTAACGGAGTAAATCCAGAGATTGCTAAAATGTATGAGCGATTAACACCTGAGGTTATTAAACAATTAAAAACACTTTCAAACCTAGAACCAACAGGTATTATCAGTGCTTCAACTAATTTTTCTGAAGGAAGAATGGAAGAAAAGGGTGAGTTGGATCATTACATCGGGGTGGCAACTTCCAGTGATGAAACAGGAGAATTTGATGAATTAAAAATTAAAGCAAGTACCTGGGCAGTATTCGAATCGATTGGACCATTCCCGGAAACACTTCAAAATGTGTGGGGCAGGATATACTCTGAGTGGTTTCCAGCTTCAGGATATGAGGCAGTTGAAGGTCCTGAAATTGTATGGAATGAGAGTAAGGACACAGGGAATCCGGAGTATAGAAGTGAGATTTGGATTCCAGTAAAGAAAAAGAACGTTGGATAAATCTATATTTATACTTAAAGGCACTCCTTTGCGAGTGTCTTTTTCTATTTGGCAATAAAATATGATGCGATATGCAGTGGCTTTTAAAGGTGAAGCCTTTAAAAGGAAAGTGAAGCATTGATATATGAGATTAGAAAGAAGCGGGACGGTTACAGCACTTCTTTTTTTATTAGGCTCTTTTCGTAAAGTTTGTTGCTATTGTAGAGGAGAAAGTAATAGTTGATTTCCGCTCCAGGATGCTCGCTTTCCGCGGGGCTGGCGGTGAGCCTCCTCGGCTGCGCCTCCGGGGTCTCACCTGTCCAGCTATTCCCGCAGGAGTCGATCATCCTTCCGCTCCAATCAACTTTCTAAGCATGAATCCTTTACGGAAAACAATTTAAACAAGAATTTTAGCAAACAATCTCATTTAAGTTAAGTAGAGATTGATTTTCCTTTTAAGGAAGAAGGATTATTTTTTCTAGTTTCTTGCACACCTTGAAGCTCTGTCATGAAAATACTGTTAAAGATGGTGAGGGGAACTGCGCAGACTCCTGCGGAAGTACGGGCGTGCCGAGACCCCGTTCGGCTAAGCTGAGGAGGCTCGGCCGAACGTCCGCGGAAAGCGGAGCAGCTCCCCTCACCATCCAGCACACACTAATTGACAGAGCCTTGCAGAACTTCTGTTAAAAACAACAATCTTTACGAAAAGAGCGTTTTATTAAAAGGAATACACTGGAGAGTCCCGTCGCTTCTTATTCATAGGAAAATAATCGCGCTCTATTTTCTTCTCTCAGATACTACGACACCTATTTAAGAATTATTTAAGAAATCCATAAGAATTGATTTAGAAGTTCTCATTAAAATGAGGACATAGCAGCGAATGGGGAGAGAGTTAATCACTATGTATTAGCAGTAAATATGAGATTCTTAGAAAAAATGAAATCATAGTCCTAATAACCAAAGTTTCCCCCCGACCACTAATCTAATAAAAATGAAAAGGAGTTTAGCTTATGATAAAAAAATTAGGGTATTATTCAGTTTTATCCCACTTATGGATACAGTGGATTATGTTAGGGAGCATCTTGCTGAATACATTCATGGTCTATCCAAATATTTTTCACAACGTACCGGAGACATTGGAATCGTCCATGGAATGGATGGAGGTTGCAAGTCCCCATACCTACTTTCCTCCATTAGGATTTGTAAGTATATTAACGGGTGTTCTAGCAGCGATCTTAGGGTGGAAAGTGAAACCCGCAAGAAAGTGGATAATACTTAGTCTGCTGGCAATTATTTTTGAAGGGGCAGCTTCTATTCTATTTGAGTGGCCGCGAAATGAAATAATGTTCATTGAAGGTGCTAACGTTCATTCTGTAGAATTCCTAAAACAGACCGTACGAGAATTCAAAATCGTACACTCGTTCAGAGTGGCATGTAATGTTTTCGGATCATTGTTTGTCTTCATAGGCTTTATTAAGTATGATCGTTTTTTGACAGTAGACAAATGTAGTCAAAGAGGGTTAAATAAATAAAACGGGAAGCGCAGGACGGTTCTGCTACTTTTGAAGCAAGGGAAATGTCCGGTGCTTCCACGATGTAAGGTAAATCATTTATTTTAATAGGGATGGGAAATGAATGGGAAAATTGAAAAAAGGAATTAAAGTAACGATAGTGGTCAGCCTTGTATTAACGGTTTTTGTTTATCTAAATAATGGTTCTATGTTTACAGAGGAAAGAAAAGGAGAGCCGATCCTTTTGGCTCATCGGGGCTTAGCTCAAACTTTTCCTATAGAAGGTATAACTGGCGAAACGTGTACAGCAGAAGTCATCCATGAACCTGAACACCCTTACTTGGAAAACACCATTCCTTCAATGGAAGCAGCTTTCGAATCAGGAGCGGATATAGTGGAAATTGATATCCAACCTACGAGAGACGGGGAATTTGCCATTTTTCACGATTGGACCCTTGATTGTAGAACAGATGGCACTGGAAAGACAAGGGACCATACGATGGAAGAGCTGAGAAAGTTAGATATAGGATATGGTTATACAGCTGACAATGGAAAGACGTATCCATTTCGAGGGAAAGGAATAGGAGAGATACCTACATTAAATGAAGTATTAACGCATTTTCCAAATAAGGAATTTTTAATTCACATTAAGAGTAACGATCCAACTGAAGGAAAACAATTAGCTGAGTACCTCTCTAAGTACCCCGAGGAAAGGAAAGGCGATCTATCCGTATATGGCGGGGATCAACCTATTGAAACGTTAAAGGAGAGTTTGCCTGATTTGCGTGTCATGTCAAAAGCCACGCTGAAAAGCTGTCTACTATCTTATGAAGCAATAAGTTGGACGGGTTATATACCCGGTTCTTGTAAAAATACGCAAATTCATATACCAGAAAAATATGCTTCTTACCTTTGGGGGTTCCCCGATAAATTCATAAACAGAATGGAAGATGTCAATACAAGGGTCATTCTTGTTGCCGGTGACGGTGATTGGTCAGAAGGGTTTGATGAGAAGTCAGACCTTGAGCGTGTTCAAGAGAGTTATAATGGTGGTATTTGGACAAATAGGATAGACCGGATAGCTCCTTTAATAAACGATTGATCCTGCAGGATGATGTCGTACTAAGACAGTTCATATCATGAACTGTCTTTTTTATTTTGACGCTCTTTTTACATTTAAGAATTATTTAATGATTAGCTAAGAATTCGTTTAGAACTCCTTTGTAAGATACCAATATAGTTTGAAACATAGGAGGAAAATACGTGAAAGAACATAGGACGGGAAGAGTAGGATTCTTTATACTATCAGTATTTTTTGCTGCATCTGTCTTGGCCCAAGTTTATATCGCAGGTGCTGCAACGTTTGTAAACCCGACAAACTGGGCTAAACATATAGAGTTTGTTCATCTATTCGGTTTTACTATACCGCTTCTGATGCTGATTTTTGCATTCATCGGGAGATTGCCTCGTAGAAGCTTGATTCAAGTAATGGGAGTGATGTTAACCATTTTTCTCATGTACTTCACGGCTAATATTACAAGGACCCTGCCTTGGGCTGGAGCTCTGCATCCAGTAATCTCTGTTGTTATAGCAGGGCAGTCAATTGTTATCGTTACAAATGCCTGGAACCTGATAAGCAAGAAGAAGAGAGAGGAGCTAACGAAATGAGAACATTTGCGGCAATAATTTTAGGCTTGATAGGTGGCTTTATATTAGGAATAGCTTTATCAAGTGTAATAGGAATTATAAGCATGGGATTATTCAATCAGCCGTTTGGAATTAAATATCTACCTTATTTCACAGCAGTTATATGTGCCTTTTTAGTTCCTGTGATGGATGAAATAAGTTTAAAGAAAAAATAGGATGAAAGAGTCCTCCAGCTATGTGACCGGGTATTATATATAGAAAATGGACGAATAATGGAAAAGTAATGAAGAAGCTGTCAGGTCATCCTGACGGCCAAAGCTCTCTATAGGAGAATCCGAGTCGGAGTTGGTGATGGTGTGTCCATAAAGAAAAGACTGATCTTATCGAATATAGGGATGATTGTCATTCCTATTGTCAGCTTATTGATTGTCGAAGTGGTTGTAGGATATTTGTTTTTTTATGTGTTAAATAGAAAGCCGGAAGGGGAGGATTTGCAATTTTTTCTTACCCTTCGTTTTGGTGCTATAGTAGTGATATTAGTAATCACTAACGGCTTACTGACCTATTATATTTCCAGGAGTATTATAGAGCCTATAAGAAGATTATCATTAGCAGCCAAAAGAATAAGTGAAGGCAATCTCGATTATAGTTGTGTTTCTGATAAGAGGGATGAGTTAGGCCGATTGTCCAATACATTTGAAGAAATGCGGCTTAAACTGAAGGAAGCTGCAGCAATTCAAAAACAGTACGAACTGAATCGTCAGGAGCTCATTGCCAGTATTTCACATGATTTAAAAACGCCATTAACATCCATTAAAGGATATGTGAACGGTATACAAGATGGAGTTGCAAGCACTCCTGAGAAACTGAATCGCTATATGTCTAAAATTGAGAAAAGCGCTAATGATATGGACGGCCTCATCGATGAACTATTTTTATATTCGAAGCTTGACCTGGAACAATTGCCGTTTACGTATGAGAAGGTAAAACTGAACGACTACTTTGATGATTACATTGAAGAACTTTCTTTAAAGCTTGAAAAAGAGCATGGTAAAGCGGTGCTATATCATGATCAGCATGGTTCTTATATCGTTGAGGCAGACAGGGAAAAATTAAATAGGGTCGTCATGAATATTACACAAAACAGTTTGAAATATATGGATAAAACAGTTAAGGAAATTCAAGTCATTCTGAGTGAGGATCAGTATGAAGTCCAGGTGGAAATCAAAGACAATGGAAGCGGAATCGCGAAAGGCGATTTACCTTATATCTTTGACAGCTTCTATAGGACAGATACATCGAGAAATTCAGCCACGGGAGGTACCGGGCTTGGCCTGTCGATAGCCAAAAAAATAATAGAAAAACACGGCGGGGAAATCTGGGCAGTTAGTGAGCCTGGAGTGGGGACGAGTATTTATTTTACATTGAAAAAGGTGAAATGAAGTGCATAAAATATTGATAATAGAAGACGAGACAGATATTGCTGAATTAGAGAGGGATTATTTAGAAGTGAATGGGTTTGATAGTGATATTGCATCAACTGGAGAGGAAGGATTGAACTTGGCAAGCACGAATTCCTACAGTCTAATTTTGTTAGATTTAATGCTGCCGGGAATCGATGGGTTTCAGTTATGTAAGAAACTGAGAGGGTATCTGGATATTCCGATTCTTATGGTTACCGCAAGAAAAGAAGACATTGACAAAATCAGGGGATTTGATCGGGGAGCAGATGATTATATCGTAAAGCCTTTCACTCCCAGTGAACTCGTTGCAAGGGTAAAAGCTCATATTGCCAGGTATAACCGATTAATCAACCGAGAAGAAAAGAAAAAGGAGATTGTGATTAAGAATCTTATGGTCGATTTGGATTCACGCAGAGTATTCGTTGACCAAGCTGAAATAGCATTTACTGCCAAGGAATTCGACTTATTGGTATTCCTGGCGACCCATCCTAACAGGGTTTTCAGTAAAGAACACCTATTCGAACGGCTTTGGGGATATGATTCTTTGGGAGACATCACGACGGTTACCGTTCATATCCGGAAGATCAGAGAGAAAATCGAGCAGGATCCTTCAACCCCTGAATTTATTGAAACGATTTGGGGCGTAGGGTACCGCTTCAAGAAGTAAGATTATTGAAAACGGAATGGTCTAATAAATGGACAATAAATAGTAGACAGTATATAAATGAAATAACGCAAAAATACATGAAAGTGAGTTGAAGATGTATGGAAAATCTCTCTAAAATGAGAATTCAAAAGCCGGTACATGAAATTTTTGAGGCATTTGTTGATCCAGAAAAAATAGGTAACTTCTGGTTTTCTTCAAGTTCTGAAAGGTGGGAGGAAGGAAAGACTGTTACGTTAAGATATGAAGAATATGGCGCACAAGGTAATATAGACATAAAAGAAATTCAAGCACATAAGAAGATTGTCTTCGAGTGGGCAGGAAACCATAAAGTAACCATAACATTTGTACAAGAAGAAAAAGGCAGCACAATTGTAGAAGTCAAAGAAGAAGGATTCGATGAGAACAACGAAAACCTTATCAGCCAATTATTAGACAATAAAGAGGGTTGGGTATACATGCTGACTTGCTTGAAGGGATACATGGAGTATGGTGTCAATCTTAGAGCGGCGCTGGTTAAGTGAGACTAGAGTAAGTGAAAAATAATATCAAATGTTGAAATAAGGTGCTTAGAGTGTGATCTAAGTACCTTATTTTTTTAGCTATTTGGCCAGTTTATTAGATGTGGATGTTGCTGAAGATGAGTGATTTTGAAATAATTGGAATGCCGCTGGGGGTGGTAATAATCTGAGGGACGGACCTTCAGCTTTTAGGTAAGCATAGGTCCGTCCCTCTTGTCTTACATCGGCGGCAAAATCTCTGTTTCAAGTTTGTCCAACCAGCTTTGAACCAAGGTGTTAAATACATCGACTTGCTCGATCTGGACATTATGACCAGCCATATCAACGACAGCAAACGTTGCCCTTGGATAATACTCTATTAGCCGCCAGGCATCCTGATAGCCTACTACATGGTCTTGCAGACCAGTTACAATTAACGTGGGATAGCCAAGTTTCTGTGAGAGTCCGAAGGTGAAGCCATACCCATCTTCACGGATCCTGTTTACGAATTCATCATTCGTTTGGCCCGAAGGAATCAGTATATCATCCCGGAACCTTTCCCATTCAGCCTTACCTAGAACGACCCCCATGGAGGCAAATGCATCCGCTTCTTCTGAAGAAAGTCCTGATAGCAAATTGCGGTCTCTTTTGAAAACGGTCTTCTGAGGAAGTACTCTTTTGTCGGTTTCAGCTATGACCATTGGTGCCAGAAGCATTAAGCCATGAACTCTGTCATGTCGGACCTGAACGATTCCCCTAGCCATATATCCCCCATATGAATATCCGCACACGATGAATGGTTGATCAGGAATCAGCTCGTCCAATAGCTCAACCACAGCTTCTAACATATCGTCCGAGTTCTTAATGGACGATTGGGGCTCGGAAAGCCCCATTCCCGGCAGATCTATGTATATCCTTTTCCAACCGCTTCTGTTCTCGAAATTCGGTTCCATTGCATGCATCATCGCCTGATGGTCAAGCGTCCACCCATGCACCATTACAACGGGAAAACCTTCTCCTATTACTTTATGGTAAATAGCCAAGTACCTTCTCCTCCTGTCTCAAAAGCTTCCAATCTATTAATAGTTTATGTTATTTTCTGGATTAATAAAAGGATACATCTATATGTGTGTTGAATGCTCTTAGAGTTAGTTCTTTTATAAAAAATGAAACCAACCTTTGATTGATTCGTCTTAGCATTAAAAGGTAATGAGGTGAGGATTGTGTGAGAAAAGTTAAGGATGAAGAGAATTTTGAAGGTCGGGATGCCTGGCTTGAAATGATAATGGATGAGTACGGCGAACGGCTCACCAAGTTAGCCTATAACTATGTGAAAGATTGGAACCAGGCCGAAGACATTGTTCAAGATGCATTTATCACATGCTTCAACCATTATGAGAAAATAGATGAGATTAAATTTTTCAAATCGTGGATTTATCGGCTGGTCATTAATCAATCGAAGGATGTACTGAAGAGTTCAGCGTTTAAGAGAGTGGTGATGAATTCAAGTCTTTTTTCTCTTTTCACATCAAAGGACCCGTTGCCAGAAATGAGTTTACTGAAGCGAAGTGAGGAAGAGTTTCTTTCCAAGTGTATATTGTCGTTGCCTGTAAAGTATCGGGAAGTGATCACGCTTTATTATTATGAGGAATGCTCCATTGAAGAGATTAAAGGTATGTTAGGTCTGAACCAGAATACGATCAAAACGAGATTGAACAGAGGCAGGGCAAAGCTGAAAAATATGATGGAAAGGTGGGGGTATGATGGAGAGCAAGCTTAAAGAGTTAAAGAAAGCGATGGATTCGACGACTCACAAAGGTCTTCACTTTACGGAATTTCAAAAAAATAAGATTAGAAATTCAGTTCATACAAATAGTATGGTCAAGACAAAAAGTCCTAATAAATTCGTTATTTTCCTCATGACCACTTTTGCCATTTGTTTATTAGGCTTCTTCGTTTCAACTGAGTTATTGATCAAGGAAAATGATGAAGCGATCAATGGCAGCCCAAACATTCATAATATGTGGAAAATACAGCACGATTATAAGGAGAATCAGAAAGTCGTATTCAGCATCTTACCTGATCCCGAGCTGCTCGCGGGTAAGCCATATGGTTATATTTTTAATTTCAAAGAACCTTTTGACACATTTAAAGGGAAAGAACTCTCCATTTCGGCGATCCACAAGGAAACGGGTCAGCGTATCGAAGTGCTGTCTCCTCAAAAAATAACGGAACCATCACCTGGATACTCCAGTTTACAGCGCTTCGCCACAAGCTTCCAGGTTCCTTACAGCGGATTATGGAGGTATAAAGTCTACCTTGACGGCAAGGCTTACGGTGAGGTTGTCGTGAGTGTGGCTGAAAAGGAAGAAGCAAACTCTGTCATTTCACCCGAAGATCTCCCTGACTTCGTTCAGGAAAGTGATTTTGACAAAATCAATTGGAATCGAAAAGCAACCTCATTTGGACGGAATATAATCGGAAATGAACATCAATCAGGCATCATTGGTGCTGATATGCCAAGTCTGACATCACAAAAATGGATGTGGCATTTGTGGAATACCCAAGCTACAGAACTAACAGTGGTAGGTTACCACCGAGAGACGAGAACTGTCCATCCCGTAATGAATAATGGAGAAGGCTGGACCATTCCTCTAGCCGGAGAGAACAATGGTGCTGACGTTCATGCTCCATCGGCTGTTACCATTCCTGAACGTGGTGAATGGGCATTCTTACTGTATACGGAAAAGGAATTATTTGATGTGATTGTTTGGGAGATTAATGAGTGATGGATAAAAAGACCAGGCATCTTTAATAGATGAAAGTTTAGAAAGCCGGATTTGTCACCGGCTTTCTGTTTAATTCCGTACCTTTTAAACCACCCTATATTTATGAGCAATGATCTTTTCATCTTTCAATATTTCTACATATGAGCCATCATGTTTCCAAAAATCAACTTTTGTAAAATATAATTTCTTCTATATCCTGAAGGCATTCCTTTAGTCCCATCATGGTTCCCTATCCACAGATCCCTTTTCTTATCAGTAAGGGATTTGTCCCTTAACCAAACGAACTTTTCAACGAAGGGGATTTACTGAATGAAAGATAAGGCCTAGCCATTGATTTTATGACGTTCTCGTTGTCCATTAAAAGAAGGAGTTAATCACTTTTTGATGAAGTTATCTATATGAAACATCATTATCAAGGAGGAAGATATTCATGAATCGAACTGACTTGCTTTTAAGAATGCTCGATACTACGTTCGACAAGGAGAGTTGGTATGCCCCATTCAAACCTGCAATAGAAGGACTTACCGCGGAACAGGCTAGGTGGAGACCGGATGGAGAAGCGACGAAAACCATATGGGAGAATGTTAATCACCTTATTTATTATAAAGAGAGACTGACGTCAAAATTAGAGGGCCGTGAATGGACTAATACTCTCGATGGCAATGAAACCTTCTACCTTACCGAACAACTCAATGATGACAGAGAATGGATAGCAGTTGTACAGCGTGTAGAAATGGCTCAAAGCCGTTTAAGAGAAGCAATAAGTAAAACAACCACTGAAGTGCTAGAACAAAATTCTCTTGAAGAGAAGCTATTAGACATTATGCTTCACGATGCTTACCATACGGGTCAAAT